>DASSHB010000081.1:0-36960 GCA_035693125.1 Candidatus Limnocylindrales bacterium
CACCGCCTCGAGGAGGAGGTCGGCTGGAAGCTCCAGACGATCCGCGGCGAGGAGCTCAGCGCGGCCCGCGCCACGAAACAGGCCCCGAAGCTGGTCGCGGCGCTCGAGGCGGCCGGCATCGGCAAGGACGTCGCGATCCAACTCCAGACGCCCTACAACATGCGCGGCCCGAGCCTCGAGGCCGCGATCAAGAAGGCCGGCTGGAAGCTCAACGACCGCGGCTGGGCGTGGGAGCGCGGCGAGGCGGCGAAGTGCGACTGCACCGTCGTCCGCGTGGACTTCAACCGCGCCTGGAAGATCGCGTCGGCCTGTATCGAGGACAGCCACCGCGATCGCCAGCGGAACGTCGACCACCTGGCCGACCGGAAGCGACAGAAGGCGATCGCCGCGAAGATCGCCCGCCTCGAGGTCCTGATCGGCGCGGTTCTGTCCACGCTGGCCATCCCCGAGCCGCTGGCGAAGCTCATGGCCGCCGTCAACCTCCACGACTTCGGGCGGGTGTGGGCCGGCGACGTCGAGCAGACCCGGGCCGAGCTCGCCCATCGGCTGGCGATGCCGGCCAACACCGAGTACGTGTGGGGTGACAAGGAGCGCGAGGCGGCTGACGCCCGCCTCGACGAGGTCCTGGCGACCTTCGAGGCCCTCGCGGCCGAGCTCTCGCCGGCGATCGCCGTCCCGGTCGAGCCGGAGGCCGACCCGGCGTGAGCATCCTCACCGACCGCGCCGAGCGCGACCAGGCGATCGAGCGCATCGCCGCGACCAGCGACGAGGTCCTCGCGCGGGACCTCGTCGACTGGACGGTCGCCTCCTGCCGGAGCGCCGAGGAGTACCGGACGATCTCCGAGCGCCTCGGCCAGCTGCGCGAGCTCCACGCCGAGGAAGAGACGTGGATCGGCCTGATCGCTGACGAGGTCCGACGTCGACGGGACCGGGGCAGGAAGCCGTGACACGCATCCTCGCCGCATCACCCGCCACCCGGGCGCTTCTCGTCGCCCTCAGCGCCCCGCAGCCTCCGCTCCCCACGACCCCACGACCCGGCTCCGGGCCCGACGTCGCTCCGGGCGACGCGCGCTCCACCCGGGATCCGTCGGGCACGTCCGGAACGGCCGCTGCGGGGCGCCGATGGCTGCGCGAGGCGGGGTACGTCTTCGAGCCCGCGGCCGAGCGCCGGCTGACCGAGGACGACCTCTTCACGGCCTACGGCCTGACCGGCCGGGAGCGTGAGTGGTGAGCCGGACCAGGCTGCTCCGGCCCGCCTTCTTCTCCGACGAGCGCATGGCCCGCCTGTCGGCCTGGACGCGGCTGATCTACATGGGCCTCTGGACCCTCGCCGACGATGCCGGCTACTTCGAGCGGAAGCCGGCCGAGATCGGCGTGGCGCTCTTCCCCTACGAGCCGGCCGCCAGGCGCCTCAAGCGGATCGAGGAGGCCCTCGAGGACCTCGCTCGCGAGGAACGGATCCGCTGGCTCGAGTGCGGCGAGCACGGCTTCGTGCCGACCCTCGCCGAGCACGGCGTCATCAAGGGCGGCAATCACGCCTACGGCTACAAGGAGCGCCACGAGTCGGTCTGCCTCCTGACCCTGTTCCGACGTCGCGAGGCCCCGTTGACCCGGTCAGTGATCGGGAGTACGGACGTGTCACAGACAGGTCCGGTATCGGAATCGGGTTCGGATTCGGGGTTGGGTTCGGTTTCGGAATCGGGGCGCGCCCCGGCGCGCGGACTCAGGAAAGCCAGTGAAGACGCCGGCGGGTTCGTCGCCGAGCTCGCGGCGAGGTCTGGCCGATGAGCGACCGGAGCTGCTCGCTGTGCGGACACCACGGCCAGGACGTCCGGGTCAACCTCGTCGAGTGGAAGGACCAGGCACGGCCCTTCGCCGCCGTCCTGCGGTGCGTCGACGCCCAGGCCTGCCGCTACCGACTCGAGCTGATCGGCGACGAGTGGCCGGTCAATGACTCGACGGTGCCGACGGTCCGGCCTCCGGATCCGGACCAGGCTGACATCGATCGGGCTTCCTTCGAGGAGGTCCTGTGAGGACGGCCACGCCTCGAGTCTCCGAGACGGCCTTCCTCGCTCAGGTCCTCGACCTCGCCGCGATGCTCGGCTGGGAGGGCGTGCACTTCCGGGGCGCCTGGACGGCCCGCGGCTACCGCACCCCGGTCCAGGGCTCGCTCGGCAGGGGCTGGCCCGACCTCGTCCTGGTCCGAGCGCGCGACCGCCGCCTGATCTTCGCTGAGCTCAAGGCCGACGACGGCCAGGTGCGGCCCGAGCAGGAGCGCGTCCTCGAGGTCCTCCGGTCGGTGACGTTCGACACTGGCTGCGGCGAGGTTCCGGTCGCCCATGACGACGACCAGCGGGCCGGCTGCTGCCCGCCGCTCGTCGAGGTCGCCGTGTGGCGGCCGCGCGATCTCGAGGCGATCGCAGAGCTGCTCCGATGACGCTCGAGCACTTCGTCCTGACCCGGTCGGCCTACGGCGCCGCCTGGGACCTCGAGGCGAATCGCCGGCGGCTCCGGCTCTTCGAGGGCGTGACGTGCCGGACGATGGCCGCCCAGACCGAGCGTCGGGTGACGTGGATCCTCCTGCTCGACGTCCGCGACCCCTTCGCCGGCCACCGGGTCCTCGCGGCCGAGTCGACAGGGATCCCGGTCCGGATCCTGTGGTGGGACCAGGCCGGCGTCGAGCTCGCGCCGGCGCCGTGGGACCCGCAGCCGAACACGCCGCGCCAGCTCGTGGCCGCGACCGCCTACCGCGCGCCTTGGAACGACGCGATCGGGATACGGACCTCGAGGACGCTTCTCACGCGGATCGACGACGACGACGGTTTCGCGCGGAATGCCCTCGAGCGGATCCGGACCTCGGCCGAGCGCTGGCCGGCGCCGGGGCGGGCGGCCCGGATCCTGCCGCGGGGCATCCGGGTCTGGCAGGGCCGCCAGGTCCCGGTCCGGCATCCGACGAACGCCTGGGCGACGCTCGAGACGCCCGCCGGCGACGAGCTCACCGTCTACGACTACGGCCACCGCCAGGTCCGGGAGCAGGGCTTCCCCGTCGTCGACGTCGACGAGGACCCCGGCTGGCTGTGGGTCCGCCACCCGGACTCGATCAGCGGGATCCGGCATGCCGACGAGCCGATCAGCGACGCAACCCGCGAGCTCTTCCCGATCGACTGGGACCTCGTCGCATGACGACCTACCTCTGGCACGAGCCGATCGAGGACCTCGAGCGCGTCCTGGCTCGGGCCGCCGCCGGCGACGAGTTCCACTTCGACGACGGCTACGCCAGCCACCGCCAGGCGGCCCACCGCCTGGCCGAGCTGGGCCGGCGCGGGACCTTCTTCCTCGTCACCCGCTGGATCGGCCACGAGGGCTTCCTGTCCTGGGACGACGTCGGCGAGCTCGTCCGGCTCGGCCACGAGCTCGGCAACCACACGGCGAGCCACGTCTGGCTCGGCAAGGTCCCGCCGGTCGCGCGCCGCCTCGAGATCCGCGAGGCCCAGGACACCCTCGGCGCGATGGTCGGCGTCACGCCGACTTCGTTCGCCTACCCCTACGGCCTGATCGACGCCGGCGCCGCGGCCGCGGTCGCCGAGTTCGGCTTCGAGCTCGCCCGGGGGATCACCGAGGTCGTGGCGAAGCGATGAGCCTCCCCGCCGCCCCGCTCCAGCGCGGGCCCGCCTCGCATGTCAACGAGCGCGGGATCGCGAAGATCGGCTACCCCAGCCGGAAGGCCGCCCGGGCCGCCGGCCGCCAGCTGATCCCGCGGGTCGGCTGGAAGCTCTCCGAGTACCGCTGCGCCGAGTGCTCCGAGTGGCACCTGTCGAAGTCGATCCGCCGGCGGGACGAGCCGTGAAGGCGATCGAGCTCGTGTGCCGCGTCGTGGGCCACCGGCCGAAGCCGTTCGCCGGTCGGACCGAGCGCGGCCGCCTCGCCCAGGGGACGGCGTGCGGCCGCTGCGGGCGGATCCTCCAGGCGACCCGCCGGCTCCCGCGGGCGACCAGGCGGCGGCTCCGGTTCGGCCGGCGATGACGGCGGATCCGCTCCAGCTGCCCGAGACGGCCGGCGACGACGTGGCGCCGCGGCCGATGTCGATCGCGACGTCGTCCTGGCTCGGCTGGGTCGCCGTGTCGATCGTCGCGGCGATGGCGGGCGTCTACGGCCTGGCGCTCCTCGGCTTCGTCGGCGTCGAGCTTGCGGTCCTCGCCTTCGCCTGGGGGATGGCCTGGTCGGCCCTCACGCCGCGCGTCCTGCGCCGCGTCGGGCGGTGGATCCATGGCTGAGCAGCTCGCCTTCGACCTGGCCGCCGGCCGTGTCGCCCGCGACGAGGCGATCGCCGCCGTCCAGGATCCGCCGTGGGCGAGCTTCGCGAGCGCGGCACTTCGCGACCTGGCAGCGAGCCGCTCGATCCTGACGTCGGACGACGTCTGGGCGGAGCTCGACGGCCGCGGGCCTCGCCCGATCGAGGGGCGGGCGATGGGCCCGGTCATGGTCGCCGGCGTCCGCGCCGGCTGGATCACGCCCTCGGGCTTCACCCAGGGCACGAACCCCAAGCACCACGCCGACGTCATGCGGGTCTACGCCTCGAGGCTCTACCGCCGTGGCTGAGCTGCCCGACGTCCTGACGCCCGACGAGGTCGCCGGCGTGCTGCGGGTCACGCGGGCGACCGTGCTCGAGTGGGTCAGGCGCGGGCTCCTGGCCAGGATCCCAGGGATCCGGAAGGTGCTGATTCCGCGGTGGAGCGTCGAGCGGCTGATCGGAGGCGGGCAGAATGGGCGGGATGGGAACCCACGGCGAGGGCGGGATCACGAGGCGGAAGGACGGCCGGCTGACGGCTCGGATCACGATGCCGAGCGGTCGTCGCCTCGAGCGGACGATCCCGGCGATGAAGGACGGCAAGCGTCAGCGGCAGCTCGCCGAGCGGGCGCTGCGCGAGCTCCAGGACGCCCGAGCGGCCGACCTCGAGCCCTCGACCCAGACGCTCGAGGCCTACCTCCGCTCGTGGCTGCGAGGGCTCGCTGATGCCCGCCACGCCCGGGTCCGGCCGCGGACGCTCGAGTTCTACACGATGATCGCCGAGCAGCACGTCATCCCGACCCTCGGCGGGATCCGGCTCGACCGCCTCGGCGAGCGCCACGTCCAGGCCTGGCTCGACCAGGAGCCCGGATCCGCGCGATCGGTCCACCATTACCGGGCCGTCCTGCGGCGGGCCCTGAACGTCGCCGTCCGCCAGCGGATCCTCGCCCGGAACCCCGCGATCGCCGTCGAGCTGCCCGAGGCTCCCGAGTTCGCCGGCGACCCGCTGACCGCGGACGAGGCGCGATCGCTGCTCGTTGCGACCGCCGGCGATCGCCTCGCGGCGCTGTGGCGCCTGGCCATCGTCTCGGGCCTCCGCCAGGGCGAGCTCCTCGGGCTCGCGTGGGACGACGTCGACCTCGAGGCCGGAACCGTGACCGTGACCTCGCAGCTGGCGCGCCAGGCCGACGTCGACGCGAAGACGGGCAAGGCCGTCAGCTCTTGGATCCGCGTCCCCACGAAGGCCGCGCGATCGCTGCAGGTCGTGTCGATCGACCCTGCCACCGTCGGCGTCCTCCGGGCCCACCAGCGGCGCCAGGCGATCGAGCGCCGGCCGGACTGGCCGTACTGGGGCCTCGTGTTCGTGACGGTCTCCGGGTTGCCCCTCAGCCGGGCCGAGGTCCTCCGGCTCTTCCACGATGCCTGCGGCGTCGCCGGCATCCGTCGCCGGCGATTCCACGACCTCCGCGGCACGTCGGCCCACCTGCTGCTCGAACTCGGGGTTGCCGAGGACGTCCGGATGGCCCGGCTCGGCCACGCGACGCGGGCGATGGCCAGGCACTACGCCGGCGCCAGCGAGGCCCTCGATCGAGACGCCGTCACGAAGCTTGCCGAGGCGATCGGATGACGATGCCGGAGACCGAGGTCGGAGCGACCGTCGCCGACGTCGCGCGCATGGCAGTCGAGGAGCTGCAGCGCCTCCGCCGTCAGAAGGCGATCGACGACGCGGTCCTGCCTCTCATCCGCGACCTGGCCATGGCAACCGTGACCGCGCTCCACGAGCTCCGGGTCGCGTCGCACAAGGTCATCGACGCCTGGCGCTCATCGTCACTGACGGATCCGGATCCGGCCGAGCTTCGCGAGGCGATCGAAGAGCTCGTCGCCGCCAGCGGCTGGAAGAGGCCGGGCGAGTGAGCCAGCACGACGACGAGATCGCGATGCGCGTCGTGAAGCGTTACGCCGGCCATGCCGTCGTCGACGTCGTCGAGGCGATCGCCGAGATCGCCCAGGACACCCGGCCGAGCCCGGATCCGGCAGTCAGCCTGGCGACGCTCGTCCAGCTGCGGGTCTACGAGGCCGCAGGGATCCTCCGGGGCGTCGACCGCGGTCGCTCGCGACCGCACCTCACGGCCGCCGAGGTCCGGAAGCTCCGATCGCTGCTCGAGCGGTATTCGCCACCGGAGCCGGTCGGATGACCCCATTTGGTGGCAGCTTTGGTGGCAGACCTGGCGGAGAGGGTGGGATTCGAACCCACGAGCTCTTGCGAGCCGCCTGTTTTCAAGACCGTAGGCGGCCCCTCTCGACGCCATCGTCGCACGATCCGGCGAGCGAAGCCGTGACAGGTCGTCGTCGGTCGTCGTCGGTCGTCGTCGGCCACGATTTGGTGGCAGATTTGGTGGCAGCCGTTCCGCGAGGAACGACGCAACCGTGAGCCCGACGTCGGCCCGCCTGGGCTCCGAGCCGACGGCGCGAGAGCTCTCGGTCCTCAGGATGCTGGCTGTCGACGGACGCTCGCATCGCCAGATCGCCGACGAGCTCGAGATCTCGCCGCACACGGTCCGGTTCCACATCGAACGCCTTCGCCGGCGGGTCGGCGCGGCGACGATCGCCCAGGCGACCTGGCTGCTCCGCGACCGCCTCGAGATCGCCTCCTAGACCGAAGGGGAGGTTCCCGGCGCGACCGGCGGCCCCGAGCATCCGGACCGCATGGCCGGGCAGGATCGACACCCGTGGGATGGCCCCGGGCCACGTCGCGAAGACGTCGCCCGGGGCCTCGTCTTCCCCCGGTGCTGAGGGCATGGATGGGGCGGTCACGATCCTCGTCGCGATCATCGGCTCGGCCGGGACCATCGTCGCGGCCCTCATCGGCGCCCGCCAGATCGCGGGTCGCAAGTCGAAGGCGAACGAGCGCGGCATGGCCGCTCAGTGGAAGGAGCAGGCCGAGCTCGCATCTGCTCGGGCGGAGCTCCTCGACGAGCAGCTCGCCGACGAGCGCGAGGCCCGCGAGGCGGCGATCGCTCGCAACGTCGTCCTCGAGCAGCAGCTCTCGACGACCCGGCACGACCTCGACGACTGCTCGCGCCAGCGCGACAACGCCTACGCCACGATCCGCGCGATCGAGCGCCGGCGTCCGCCGCGGAGTCCCTCTGCATGACTGAGGCTCGGACGTGAGCGTGGGCGAGCTCCTGGTCGGCGTGTGGTCGATCCCGGTCCTGCTTCTCGCCGCGCTCGCCGGCGGCCTCTTCGGCTTCGCGGCGATCGGCTACGCGATTCGTAACCCGCTGTTCAGCTCGGGCCTGGCCACGCCGGCCCAGAACGGACTCCTGGCGATGTTCATGGCCATCGCCGGCGGCGGGGCGTTCTGGCTCTCCCAGATCCTCGGGGCATACCTCGCGGGCGACCCCCTGTGGTGGCGCGTCGCGAGCCGCTTCACGGTCTGGCTCGTCTTCTGCCTGGCGCTCGGCGCCGGCGCCTACCTGGCGGCGCGATCGCATCGCCAGCAGCGCGCCCGAGCTGCCCGCACTCGAATCAGGAAGGAGCTCGATCGATGACGCCGAACGAGGACGACGTCGTCCTGGCCAGCGCGGGTCCGGCGTTCGGGACCGGCGGCCTGTACCAGGAGGATCCGCGGGACTGGCCGATCGACCAGCTGTACGCCGCCCAGGGCCTCGCGGCCGCGGTGGCGTTCCCGAGCTCGTGGAAGGCCGGCACGATGCCGCCGGTCCTCAACCAGGGCACGACGCCCGAGTGCGTCGCGTTCTCCGGCTCGGCGATGAAGGCCCGCCAGGACCGGATCGACGAGGGCCAGTTCTTCAACTTCGACGAGGCGCGCTTCTTCAAGGAGATCGGCGGCGGCCCGGGCGGCGCGTACATCTCGAGCGCGCTCAGCCGCCTCAAGGCCTACGGCTACCCGGTCGTCGGCGTCGCGGCCGAATCCCACAAGATCGCGGCCTACTACGCGGTCCCCAAGACGATCGACGACCTCAAGAGCGCCCTGATGACCTTCGGGCCGCTGTGGTGCATCGGCCAGTGGTGGAAGGAGTGGTTCCACCCGGGCGCCGGCGGCGTGCTCCCGAAGCCGGTCACGAAGAGCTCGGGCCACGCGACGCTGCTCTACGGCTGGAACGCGACCGGGCTGATCTTCCGGAACAGCTGGGGCGCGACCTGGGGCGCGGCGGGCGACTTCGTCCTGCCCTGGGCCTACGTCTTCGACAACAGCGGCTCGGGCCATCCGGGCTACCTGTGGGCCGCCTACAAGACCACCGACGTCGTCGAGTGGCCGGCGAAGACGATGGCCTGCGGCGCGAACGTCCGGGCCACGGCGGGATCCGGCGGCACGTTCGGCGCGAAGCTCGGGACGATCGCGGCCGGCGCCGGGATCCGCGTCTCGGGCTCGGTCACGGGTGCGACCTGGTCGAAGGCGTCGACCTGCAACCCGGCCGTCGCCAACCGCGGCACGAAGTGGTACCGGGTCCGCGTCATCGGCGGCCGCGCCGTCGGCCTGATCTACCCCGGCCACACGTCGGTCTACATCTACGCCGGCGCCGTCAAGGGCGGCTGAGCGGCCCACTCGAGGGAGGTTCCGATGTCCTACTCGCTGTCCGTCTCCGGGCACGTCGACTCGAAGCGCCAGGAGGCCGAGGTCCTCCAGGCGGCCGTCGAGCTGGCCGACAAGGTCGGCGCGCTCGGCAGCTTCTCGTTCTCCGGCTCGCACTTCCAGGTCTGGGCGTCGGCGCCCGAGGACGCGATCGCGAAGGCGAAGGAGGTCCTCGCGGCCTACAACGCCGAGGCCGACGCGGACGACCAGGTCGCGGGCGTCGACTCGGACGCCGGCGAGCCGGATCCGGAAGACACGGAGGCCTGACGTGGATCCGACGACCTTCGATCCCCAGACCTTCGACCTCGGCATCGTCCTGACCGCCGCGGGCGTCCCGATCGCCGCGGCGATCATCGCCTCGGTCATCCAGCTCGCGAAGCGGATCCCGGTCGCGGGCCCAGCGCTCGACAACGGTCGCGAGGCCGTCCTCGCGATGGTCCTCGCCGCGGCGCTCGTCGCCCTGGCCTTCTCGTCGGTCGGCGTGCCGGTCACGATCGTCAGCCTCTTCGGGGCGTTCCTCGCCTGGGTCAACCTGGCGACGTTCGCGACGAAGGCCTACGACGTCGCGCCGGACGCGCTCAAGTCCGTCCTCGGCGGCACGACGACCACTCCACCAGCCCCACCCACGCCGCCGGCCGCGCCACCCAGCGACCCGCCGGCTCCGCCCGTGGCTCCGACTGCCCCGGCGGATCCTGTCACGCCTTCCACCCCGGATCCGACCGACCAGGGCGACCAGGGGACGGACGTCACGCCCACCCCAGACGAGGAGCTCGGCGGCGCAGCGCCGGCTCGCGTCGCGGCGCGATGCGCCCCTGGCGCCCACGGTCGGAGCGCGCGCCGCCGGCGACGGCTGGCTGGCGCTTGACGGGCGGCATCGGCACGCCGGCCGAAGACCCGAGGTCGATCGACTTCGGCGAGGCCGGCCAGCCGCCCTCTGACCACGCCGCCTGGGCGGTCATCGTCACGATGGCCGACGGGATCCATGTTGTCCCGACGTTCGACGGTCGGACGGCCGCGGCTGGCCATGCCGCGCGGATCCTGTGCTCGGCGTGCCAGCCGATTCCCGTGCGCGATGGGCCGCTCGAGGATCCGACCTGGTCGCATGTCGAGCCAGGCTGGCCAGGCGCCGTCGTCTCGAGGCCCATGGCGTGAGTGGCACCCAGGGGGCGCGTCTGCAAGGAGTGCGGGGTACCCACCCTGGGTGCCGGGCCCTACTGCCCCGCACATGCCGGGCGGTTCGGTGGCTTCAAGCGGACGCCAGTCAACCCGATCTACCGCGACCCGCGCTGGCGTCGGCTCTCGGCCGAGGTCGTTCGCGACTGGGTCGCCACCCACGGCTGGGTGTGCCCGGGCTGGAGACGTCCCCCCCATCCAGCCAGGCGGCTGACGGGCGACCATCGCGTCGCCTTGTCGCGTGGCGGTGCGCCGTTCGACCGATCGAACGTGTCGGTGTTGTGCGGGTCGTGCAACACGGCGAAGGGCGGTCGCTCGTGAGCCTGGGGGGTGGGGTATGCCCTGGCTCGTCGAGAGATGCGCTGGACTACGTCCACCGGCCAGAAGAGCGGTACGACCCAGAGCTCGTTTTTTCCGACCCCCAGGCTTTCCTCGAGGAGGACGCTGACCGTGCCACGCCACGCCCGCTCGACCGCCCGGGAGCGGCAGGCGCTCACGGCGCTCGCCGGCGGCCTGGCCTCGCCACCGGCGCCGCCGAAGGACCTCCTGGCAGCGACGATCGCGGACTGGGAGGCCTTCTGGGCGAGCGAGCAGGCGCGCCTCGTGAAGCCGGCCCACGTGCCGACGCTGCTCCGGCTCTTCCGGATCCGCGACCAGGCCGAGCGGTTCCGTCGGGCCGGGATGCGGAAGCCGCTGGTCGTCGGGTCGACGGGCCAGCTGGTCCTGAACCCGCTCCTCAAGGAAGCGTCGGACCTCGCCTCGAAGCTCCTGCCGCTCGAGCGCGACTTCGGCCTGACGCCGAAGGCCTGGGTCGACCTGGGTGGAGCGCTCGGTGACGCCACCCGCAGCCTCGCCGATCTCACGGCCGAGCTCCAGGGCGACGTCGAGGACGCCGGCGACGACGACGCCGGCGACGACCCCCGGCTCCTCGCCCTGGACGGGGGAGCCGGGCGAGTTCAGGCCGCCGCGGTGGGCGAGCCCGACGCCGCGATACCTGGACGGCCGGCCGTGGCCAACCGCCGGCCGGCTCGTTGCTCGAGCGGCCGAGCGGCTGCTCGTCCACGGCGAAGGTGACGCGCTCGGAAACCCGCTCCGGCTGAGCCTCGCCTGGCGCTACATCTGGAACCGGATCTACGAGTTCGACCCCGACACCGGCCAGCTCGCCCACGACCGCGTCCTGATCCTGATGGGCAAGGGCAACGCGAAGACCGAGCGGATCGGCGAGCTCGGCGACATGGAGCTCTTCGGCCCGGTTGCGCCCGAGCGATCGCCGCGGGTCGTCCTGTCGGCTGCGAGCTACGACCAGTCGATCGAGCTCTTCAACGCGGCGAAGCTCGGGATCCTGGGCGATCCGGATCACGGCCGGCCGGGCCCGCTGGCCCACCTGTTCCCCGAGGGCGATCGCGTCCTCGAGGACCGGATCCTCCTGCCCGGCGGCGTCGGCCGGATCGAGCGGACGACGACGGTCGGCGGCACGAACGACGGCGGCAAGCCGTCGGCCCACCTGTTCGACGAGCTCCACGAGTACCAGACCGAGGCCGCCCGCCGGCTGTTCGTCGTGGGCTCGAAGGGGATCCACAAGCGGCGGGTGATCCGGAAGACGCCGCGCGAGCTCGGGCTGCCCGAGGGCGTCAAGCTCTGGGGCCCGCTCCTCATGGCGATCTCGACGTTCGGGGCGTCGCGCGATTCGCTGCTCGGCCAGCTGTACGAGCACGGCGTGGCGGTCGCGAAGGGCGAGATCCGTGATCCCGGCTTCCTGTTCCTGTGCTGGGAGAGCGACGCGCGCTGGAACCTCGACGACGACGAGCAGCTCCGCCAGGCGGTGCTCGAGGCGAACCCCGAGGCCGGCGGCTTCCTGCCCGTCTCGAGCGTCGTGGCCAGCGTCCGGGATCCCGTCATCCCGCGCTCGGAGGCGGTCCGCTACAACCTCGCCCGCTGGCCCGACGCGGAGACGCGCTGGATGCCCGGCGCAACCTGGGACGGCACGAAAGGCGACGTGAGCTTGGACGCCGCCGCGCCCGTCTTCGTCAACGTCGCGGTCGCCCCGGACCGCCGCAGCGCGGCGATCGCCGAGGCCCAGCGCGACGGCGAGCGGATCCGGGTCCGCGTGTCGCACTTCCCCGAGAAGCCGCTCGCCGGCGACGAGCTCCTCGAGGTCGGCGAGCTCGAGCGCCACGTCACGAAGCTCCGGAAGGCCTTCCCCGCTCGCGTCCTGGCGCCGCGGCGGCTGCGCCCCGGCGGGTCCGAGAAGGTCCTCCCGACCCCGGGCCCGGAGATCGTCTACAACGGCGCCGTCTTCGAGGGCTCGGCCCAGCGTTTCCGCGCGGAAGGGGCGGCGGTCCTCGACGTCCCGTACAGCCCGCGGGGCCCGGAGCGGCTCCGCCAGGCCGGCGACGTCCTGATCTCGCTCGCCGAGCAGAAGCTCCTGGTCCACGCCGACGACCCCGAGCTCGCCCGCCAGATCGGCGACGTCGTCGAGCGGCCCTCGGCCTCGGGCGCCTACCTGGTCGGCCGGGCCGGCGCCCTGGTCGTCGCCGCGTTCGCAACGATGGGAGCCGTCCACCGGGCGATGACGGCTCCGCGCGCCCCCGTGATGCAGCCCGGATCCGGCTTTGGGAGCTTCCGCTGATGGCTGACCTCGTCGACGTCAAGAACGCCTCGAGCGGCTCGGCCGAGTGGTGGCTGGGCCGTCTCGCCGGCCGCCTGGCCAGCCGCCAGACGGACATGAAGCTCTTCGACGACTACTACCACGGGCGCCATCGCGAGACGTTCAAGATCCGCCAGGTCCTCATGGCCTTCGGCCTCCGCCAGCCGCTCCACGTGAACTACTGCGCGGTCGTCGTCGACGCCGTCAACGAGCGCCTCGGCGTGACCGGCTTCCGGTTCGGCAAGGACGAGGCCGGCCGCGCGGCCGCCTGGGAGATCTGGCAGCGCTCGAACATGGACGCGGCCTTCAAGCGTGGCCTCCGGATCGGGCTCGCGAAGGGCGAGTTCAGCCTGCTCGTCTGGCCCGACGACCAGGGCGAGCCGCGGATCTTCGTCGAGGACGGCGCCCAGGTCCTCGTGGCCACGGATCCGTCCGACCGGCGCGTCCGGCGGGCGGCGATCAAGCGCTGGTACGACGAGGACGACCGCCGGACCTACGCGACGATCTACCTCCCCGACGGCCTCTACAAGTTCCAGACCCCGACGTCGGCCCAGGTCCCGTCGCCCCAGAAGGGCGTCATGCCCGACGGCTTCTACATGGGCGGCGGCGCCGGCCCGACCCAGGCGCTCCCCTCGAGCGACGACATGACCTGGGAGCGGCGGGTCGTCGACGGCGAGCCGTGGCCGCTGCCGAACCCGTTCGCGACCGTGCCGGTCATCCCGCTCCCGAACCGGCCCGGGCTCGACGGCTCGGGCGAGAGCGAAATCAACCTGGTCGTCCCGATCCAGGACGCGATCAACGCGAACGTCGCGAACGTCATGCTCGCCGGCCTCTACGGGGCCTTCCGGCAGAAGTGGGCGACGAACGTCACGCTCGAGGTCGATCCGAAGACGGGCAAGAGCGTCCAGCCGTGGGACGTCGCGATCGACTCGCTGATGACCGCGCCGCCGCCGGCGGATGGCACGAACCCGGTCCAGTTCGGCGAGTTCGGCCAGACCGAGCTCAGCGGCTACATCAGCCTTCACGAGGCCTACGTCCAGGCGATCGCCACGATCACCCGGCTGCCGGTCCACTACCTCCTCGGCAGCCAGGGCTCGTTCCCGTCGGGCGAGTCCCTGACCGCGGCCGAGCGTGGTCTGTCGGAGAAGGCTCGCGAGCGGGCGATCGACGACGGCGACCCGGTCGAGGAGGCGATGCGCCTGGCGCTCCGGATGAAGGCCAGCCAGGCGGGGCTCTCGAACGCGGCCGCGCAGCGGTACCTCAAGTGGGCGGCGATGACCGACGCCGAGGCCGTCTGGCGCGACCCGGAGACGAAGCCCGAGAGCGCCCATATCGACGCGCTCACGAAGCTCGCCGCGCTCGGCGTCCCCGAGCAGGCGGTCTGGGCGATGATCCCGGCCACGCCGCAACAGGTCGCGGAGTGGACGGCCATGAAGGCGGAGGCGGCCGCGGCCGCCTCCGCTCCCCCGCCGGCGGGCGGATCAGCCGGCGCGATGGATCCGACGATGGCGGACGCGATGGACGCGGCCGACGCCGGCGACGCATCGATCGTGCCGGGCGCCCCGACGGGCGACCCGGGCATCGGCACGTCGCAGCTCAAGGTCAAGGTCTAGCGAGGAGCCGCCGGCGGGCGGTCCGCCGGCGTGAGGACACGAGGAGGACGGCGTGACACCAGGCGAGGGCGATCAGGGCGCCGCGAACGGCGCCGGCACGGCTTCGGGGCAGGGCGCCGCCGGAGCAGGAGCGGGCCAGGGCGGTGGCGCGAACGCGGCCCAGGGCGGGGCGGCCGGCGGCGACGCCGGCGCGGCTGGATCCGCTGGAGCAGGCGCCGGCGCCGGCACGGCCGGCGGCGACGCGGGCGGCCAGCAGCTCGACGCGGCCGCGGCGCAGCGCGAGCTCGAGGCGGCCCGGAAGGAGGCCGCGAAGTACCGGACCGAGCTCCAGAAGCTCAAGGACGACGCGAAGGCGGCCGCCGACGCGAAGCTCTCGGACGACGAGAAGCGCGCGAAGGACCTGGCCGACAAGGAGGCCGCACTCCAGGCCCGCGAGCTCAAGTCGCGGCAGTCGGCCGCGGCAGGCGCGATCGTCGCCGCGGCGGCCGCCCAGGGCGTCCCGTCCGGCAAGCTCGAGCTCGTCAAGAAGCTGCTCGTCGGCGACGTCGAGTACGACGACGAGGGCGAGCCCAAGAACATCGCGAAGCTCGTCGGCGATCTGCTCAAGGATCACCCCGACTTCAAGGGCACAGGCGGCGCCGGCGCCGGCTCGGCCGATGGCGGAGCCCGGGGCAAGACGACGCTCACGAAGGACGACATCAAGAAGATGTCGCCCGACGAGATCAACAAGCGCTGGCCCGAGATCCAGGAGGTCCTCGCGCGGGGCTGACCCCTCGCAGGACTGACAGGTTGCGTCGCGGGGGGCGTCCAGCGGATGCTCCCCGCGAACCGAATACCTCGGGCGTCGCGGACCGCCAGGCGCGGCCCGGCCGATGCAGCTCCAGGAGAGCACCGCAGCTCCCGCCCAGGCGGCGGCGCGCACCAGGCCCAGGCGGCCCGCGCGAAGAGAGCCCGGAACCGGATCGGAAACCGATCTAGTTCAGGAGGCTCTCACCCATGGCCGTCTCAGGCTTCATCCCCGAGATCTGGACCGCGCGCATCCTCGCCCGCCTTCCGAAGGTCCTGATCTTCGGCCAGGCCGGCGTCGTCAACCGCGACTACGAGGGCGAGATCGCCCAGAAGGGCGACACCGTCCGGATCGGCGGGATCGGCGACATCACGATCAAGCCGTATTCCAAGAACACCGACATCGACGACCCGGAAGAGCTCGACGACGACATGACGTCGCTCGTCATCGACCAGGCCGACTACTTCAACTTCGCCGTCGACGACATCGACGCCCGCCAGGCCGCGCCGAACCTCATGGACGCCGCGATGGCCAACGCCGCGATCGGCATGTCCGAGACGGCGGACGGCTTCCTGGCCGCGAAGATGGCGTCCGAGGGGACGCCGGTCACGTCGACCGAGACGGAGGCCTACGACCAGCTCGTCGACCTCGGCACCGCCCTGACCGAGGCCAACATCCCGACGACCGACCGCTTCGCCGCGGTCCCGCCGTGGTACTACGGCCTGCTCCTCAAGGACGACCGCTTCGTCGGCTCCGGCTCGGCCGCGTCGACCGAGGTCCTGTTCAACGGCCAGGTCGGCTTCGCCGCCGGGTTCAAGATCCTCCAGTCGAACAGCCTCCGGGCCGATTCGGGTGGGGACTACCCCGTGATCGCCGGCCACCCGATGGCGACCAGCTACGCCGAGCAGATCAACAAGGTCGAGGCCTTCCGACCCCAGGCCCGCTTCGCGGACGCGGTCAAGGGCCTCCACCTGTACGGCGCGAAGGTCGTCCGCCCGGCCGCTCTCGCCGTCCTGTCCGTCAGCAAGCCCTGATCGCGCGCTCCGCGCGCGGCTAGGCCCTGACACGGGGGGCGGGCCGACTCCTCGCGGCCCGCCCCCTTCACGACCGGAGGCACCTGTGAGCCTGATCGCACCGGACGACGTCGAGGCCCTCATGGCCACGGGCATCGCGCCCGCTGCCCTCCAGAAGGTCATCGATCGCGAGGAGGACTGGCTGGCCAACGACCCGCGGGTCGGCATCGGCCAGCTCGTCGGCGAGCGGACCCAAACCGTCTGGGTCCAGATCCTCGAGCGCCGCGACCTCCTGATCCAGCGCCCGACCGACGAGCACGGCGGCGCGGGCTCGGGTGGATCCCTGGTCGTCGTCGACAACGGCGTCGAGCTCACGTCTGACGAGTTCGCCCTCGTCGGCCCGGCCCGGATCACGCACCTGTGGGCCGGCTTCCCCAACGGGCCCTGGAACGGCCCGAAGGTCGAGATCACGTACACCCCGACGGACCAGGTCCGCGTCGAGGAGACGATTCTCGAACTCGTCCGCCTCCGCCTCTCGGCGAGCCCCTACAACCAGGAGGCCTCCGAGGGCCACAGCTACACCCGACCGAAGGACCTCCAGGCGATGCGCGAGGACCTCGCGCGGTCGCTCCACCCGCACCGCGGGCCGATGTCGACCCGCCTCGGCCACGGATGAACTTCCCCGACGTCGTCGCCGCCTGCGACGCGATCCGCGACCTCGTCCCGGTCCCCGAGGGGATCGAGAAGGACGACGGCGTCACGGATCCGACGACGATCGCGCCTCGTCGGCTGTACGTCTTCCCCCGCCGGATCGGGCCCCAGCAGGGCCTCAGCCAGGCCGACCTCGGCGAATACACCCGTGACACGACCGTCGAGATCCGGATCGTCCTGACGCTCGGGGCGAAGGGCGAGCCGCGCGTCCAGCGACCCGACCGGACCCTCTCCGAAGACCTCGCCGCCGGCGCTGGCGCCATCGTCAAGGCGCTCCTCGAGCACGACTCCTACCCGGCCGGATCCGGCTCGCTGTGGCAGGACCTCGCGATCGTCCAGGTCCTCCCCGACTTCACCCGGAACGAGCGCGCCCGAGGCTGGGCCGTCGACTGCCGGATCCTGATGCCCTGGGGCGACGAGGCCTCGAGCTCGGGGACGAGCTCGTGATCGACGTCCTGGCGTCCGAGGTCCACTTCGCCGACCACCTGGCGGCCGTCTACGGCGCGCTGCCGCCAGAGGCCCGGGGCCGCGCGATCGCCATCGGCGCCGACGTCGTCGAGCGCTTCCGGAGCCACGGCATCGCCGCGGCGACGGGCGCGGGCGCCGGCGACGTCCCGACGCTGACCGCTTCGATCGGCGACCTCCGGCGGGCGGAGCGCAATGGCCGGACCCGGCTGGCCCTCATGGAGCACGGCGCCGGCCAGAGCTACGCTGGCATGGCCAGCTCGGGCCGCCACCCGTCCTACGCCGGCGGCCAGCGCCGCGAGACGGTCGAGCTGTTCCTCCACCCCGGACCCCATCCGGCAAGCCGCGATCGCGCGGCTTACCCCCGCGCCCGGGTCGAGATCGTCGGCTCGCCGATCCTCGACATCCTGCCGGCCCGAGAGGGCCACGCCGGATCCGTGGTGGCGATCAGCTCGCACTTCGACGCGACGATCAGCCCGGAGGCGACGTCGGGCTTCTCGTGGGCCCGGGCCTACCTTGGGGAGCTCACCCGGACCTACGAGGTCCTCGGCCACGGCCACCCGCGGATGCTCGAGCGCCTCGTGCCCTGGTATCGCCGGCGCGAGATCGAGGTCGTCCCTGACTTCCGCGACATCCTCCGCCGGGCCGACGTCTTCATCGCCGACAACACGTCCGCCCTGTTCCTCTTCGCCGCGACCGGCCGGCCGGTCGTCGTGCTCAACCCGCCGCAGTACCGGCGCGACGTCCACCACGGGCTCCGCTTCTGGGACGCGGCCGACGTCGGGATCCAGGTCAACCGGGCCAGCGAGATCCCGGCCGCGGTCGCCCGAGCGCTCGAGCTCCGGCCCGAGGACGTGGCGGCGCGCGAGCGGGCCCTCGATCTCGTCTACGGGTACCGTACCGGCGCGGCGAAGCGGGCGGCCGACGCCCTCGTCGACTGGGCCGCCGGCGGCCGGCAGCTCGAGGCGGTCGCGTGAAGGCCGTCGTCCTGGTCCCGTGGCGCGGCGGGAACGACCACCGCGAGCGCTCCTGGGCGTTCGTCGAGGCGCGCTGGCGCGAGCTCGGGCTGCCGATCGTGACGGGCGACGCGCCCGGCTCGTTCTCGAGGGCGGCCTCGCGCAACCTAGCGGCCGAGCTCGCCGGCGACTGGGACGTCGCGCTCTTCGTCGACGCCGACACGCTCGTCCGGGATCCCGGCCCCGTCCGCGAGGCGCTCGAGCTCGCCCATCGGACCGGGAAGGTCGTCATCCCCCACGACGAGTACGTCGGCCTCTCGGCGAACGGGACCGCGCTGCTCCTCGCCGGCCAGGGCCGCGGCTGGCAGCGGATCCTTCGCCGCGTCGCCGGCGCGCCGCTCGGCGTGATCGCCGTCCCGCGCGTTGCATGGGAGACGCTCGGCGGCTTCGACGAGCGCTTCTCGGGCTGGGGCGGCGAGGACGTGGCCTTCGCTCGAGCGGCCCGGACGCTCGTCGGCGTCGTCCGCCTGCCGGGCCAGATCTGGCACCTGTGGCACCCCCGCGACACGTCGAAGGCCGCCTACCTCGAGGGCCCGAAGGAGCTCACCGCGCGGTACGGCGCGGCCGTCGGCGACGTCGCCGCGATGCGGGCCCTGCTCGACGAGCGCCAGGCGGTGGCGGCGTGAAGAGCTACTGGTACCGCCGCGTCCCGAACTTCGGCGATCGCCTGGCGCCGATCCTGCTCGAGCACTCCGCGATCGAGGCCGAGTGGGCGCCGCCGGTCGAGGCCGAGCTCGTGACCGTCGGCTCGGTTCTCCAGGGCCTCCCTCGCCACTGGCCCGGCATCGTCCTCGGGTCGGGCCTCATCGCCGAGGGCCGCTTCGCCGACATCCGCCACGCCCGCGTGCTCGGCGTCCGCGGCGAGCTGACCCGCGACGCGCTGGGCCTTCCGCGCGGAACGTTCCTCGCGGATCCGGGGATCCTCGCCGGCGAGCTCCTCGTCGGGCGCGACGTCACGCTCCGGAACGACATCGCGGTCGCGCCGCACTACGTCGACGACGAGCTCGTCGACCGCTTCCCCGACGCTCGTCGGATCGACGTCCAGGCGGATCCGGTCCGGGTCCTCGAGGCGATCGCCGCGGCCCGCCTGGTCATCACGAGCTCGCTCCACGTGGCGATCGCCGCCGACGCGCTGGGGGTGCTCCACGTGATCGAGCCCCACCGCGACGTCGTCGGCGGCCTCTTCAAGTTCCGCGACTACGTCTCGGCCTTCGGGGCGACGGTCGAGCCCGGGATCCCGCGCCTGACGAGCCGGTCCGACATGACGGCCCGCCAGGCCGAGCTCCGCGACTACTACCTCAGCCTCCCCGCCGCCTGGAGGGCGATCGCGTGAAGACCGTCGAGTTCTCGAGCCGGCGATCGCCGGCGCACCTGGTCCGGACGACGGGCCACAAGTTCGTCGCCGGCCGCCTGGTCGTGCCCGAGCGCGAGGCGCCGGCGATCCGGACCTACGCCTCCCGGTTCCCCCAGTTCGGGATCCGTGAGGTCGTGCCCGCTCCGCCGGTCCGCCAGCGCGGGCGGAGGCCGGCCGCTCCGGCCCGGGAAGCCGTGACAGAGGTCGCGCCGGCGCCCGTGGCCGTCGAGCCGATTCCGGAGGCCTCGGCGTCCAGCGCCGAGGGGCAGCGCGACGACGTCGAGGCCTCGCCCGAGGACGAGCCGTGAGCTCCGGCACCGGGCTCCAGATCGAGCGCGTCAGCTGGCATCCGCAGCACGCGGAGCAGCTGGCCGAGGAGCTCGGCCGGACGGCCGAGCGGCACGCGGGCGAGCGCCTCCTCGCCGACGCCGCGGGACGGATCCCGTACGCAACCGGCGAGCTCGAGTCCTCGGGCGTCGTCGTCGACACGGACGAAGGGGTCGCGATCGCCTACACGGCCGAGCACGCCCGCTACGTCCACGGTCGGGGCCGAGCTCTCGGCGGCCGCGACGCCCACTGGCTCGAGAGCTCGATCGATGCCGATCGCGCAGCGCTCGGCGATGACATGGCCCAGACGTTCCGGTCCGGATGGCCGGGGCGCTGAGCCGCTGAGGAGGACACCGAACGATGACCGCCACGCTGGTCAAGATCCCCGCCCGCCATTTCGTCCTGGAGATCGACGAGAACTACGGGACGTCGGGCGGCGAGAACTTCATCCCGATCAAGGGGCTGACGAGCTTCGCCGGCAGCCCGAAGACGACCGACACCGAGACGACCGACTACGACTCGGACGGCGTCGCCGAGCACCAGACCATGGAGCGCAGCCGGGAGTTCTCGGCCTCGGGCTTCTACCTCGAGGACCAGTCGACCGGCGAGCGCGATGCCGGCCAGGCCGCGATCGAGGCCCTCGGCGAGCTCTTCGGGCCCGCCTCGCTCGGCTCCTTCCGGTACACGAGCCCGGGCGGCAACCGCTGGTCGTTCCTCGCGACCGTCGAGGTCAACAGCCCCGGCGGCGGCGGGAACAACGACATGGCGGCCTGGGGCTTCAAGGCCTCGATCTCGGGCGCCGTCTCGAAGACCCAGGCGAGCTGATCAGCGATGCCAGGCCCCGGCTCGCTGTTCGACTTCGACGCCTTCCGCGCTGAGCAGGAGGCGCCAAAGGACCGCCGTCCCAAGTACGTCAGGATCTCCGGCCGCGAGCACGAGCTCGTGCCGGAGATCCCGGCGCTCCTGTCGCTCGACATCGCGCGCCTCATGCGCGACGGCCTGGGCGGCTCCAACCTCTCGAAGGCGAAGACCCTGCTCCACCTGGAGCAGCTCCTCGTCGACCCCGAGACGGCCCTCGCCGGCGTCGGCACGGGTGAGCTCGGGCCGCTCCTGATCGGGATCATCGGCCTCTACAGCGAGGAAGCCTCGCCACCCCCAAACCGGGCGAGCCGGAGAGCTCGAACGAGCCTCCGGCGACGATCGACCTCCTCGAGCGCTGGTCGCTCCTCGAGGCCGACTTCCAGCGCGAGTACCGGATCGACCTCAGCCGCGAGATCGGCCGGATGACCCTGCGCCGATTCATGGTCCTGGTCCGCGGGCTCGGCCCCCAGAGCGCGACGATCGCCGCGCTCCAGTCCGAGCACTACCTCGGCGACGGCACCCGCGTCCGCGAGGCGCGGACGGCCGACGAGGCGGACCGGATGGCCGAGGCGTTCTTCGGCGGCGGGAAGGTCCACTGACCCGTGGCTGACGGCGTCTCGGTCGGCTCGCTCTTCGCGACGCTCAAGCTCGACGAGAGCCCGTTTCGCCGATCCGTCGGGTCGGTGGGCGGGCTCTTCGGCGGGCTCGTCGGTTTTGCGACGAAGGGCGCCGCGATCGTCACCGGCGCCCTGGTCGGGACCGGCATCGCCGCCAGCCGCAACGCCGACGAACAGGAGCGAGCGTGGGCCCGCGTCAGCGCGATCTACGGCGCCCAGGCGAAGGGCCTGGACGACTACAGCGAGAAGATGGCCCGGGCCTGGGGCGTCGAGGACGACGCGATCGAGATCAACCTCGCGAAGTACGGCGCCTGGGGCAAGAACGTCGGGCTGACGACGAAGCAGTCGGCCGACGGCGCGAAGGCCCTCGCCGAGCGGGCCGCCCAGATCTCGCTCGCGACCGGGAAGAGCTTCCAGGACGTCTTCGACGCGCTCTTCAAGGGCCAGCAGGGCATGACCCGCGGCCTCAAGGAGTACGGCGTCGTCATCGGCAAGACGGACCTCGTCGAGGAGGCCCGCCGGCTCCACCTGATCAAGGGCAACCAGCAGCTCACCGAGCGCCAGGCGGCGATCGCCCGGGCCAACATCATCCTCCGACAGACCGCCAGCTACACGAAGGTCGCCGCCGACCAGGAGGGCGGCCTCGTCATCCAGCAGCGCCGCCTCGGCGAGGTCGTCGACGAGGTCATGGACACGATCGGGATCGCCTTCGAGAAGGTGGCCCTGGCGGTCCTGCCATCGCTCGTCGACGCCGGCCGGAACTTCGCCGACTGGGTCGGCGCGAACATGCCGGCGATCCAGCGGGTGATCGAGGGCATCGTCCGCGGGATCGGCGCGGCGTTCGGCTTCCTGACGAACCAGGTCTTCCCGCGCGTCGCGGCGGTCATCGGCTGGCTGGCCACGAACGTCTTGCCCGGGCTCGAGCGCGCCTTCGACGTCATCACCAACGAGGTCCTGCCGGCGCTGTTCGCCTCGAGCGACGCGACGGCCTCGGCGATCGGCCCGCTCTTCGGTGACGCCTTCGCCTTCATCGCCAACACGGTCATCCCCGCCGTCGCCGATGCCTTTGCGATCATCGCCACCCAGGTCCTGCCGGCGCTCCGAGCGGCCTTCGCGTCGTTCGTCGAGAACGCCCTGCCGGTCCTCCAGGCGGCCTTCCAGGCGATCGTCACGGACGTCCTGCCGGCCCTGGCGAACGGCTTCGACCTCCTCACGACCGAGGTCATCCCGGCCATCAGCGCGGCGATCAGCTGGATCGCGACGAACATCCTGCCGCCGCTTTCGGAGGCCTTCACGGCGATCGCCGAGAACGTGATCCCGATCCTCGCCGCGGCCTTCAACACGGTCGTCGACGTCATCCGCGACAACTGGCCGACGATCAGCTCAATTGCGGAGTCAGTTGGCGGGGCGGTGAAGACGGCCGTCGACGTGATCTCGGCGGTCATCAAGGCCGCCGCGCCGGTCATCCGCTGGCTGGCCGAGACGATCTTCCCGGTCCTCGGCGCCGCCGCGGGCGTGCTCCTCCACGTGATCGACGGCGCCTTCAAGGCGATCGGCGTCGTCTGGAACGCGGCCTGGGACATCGCGAAGGGCGTCGCGAAGGGCATCGGCGACGCCTTCTCCGCCCTGACCGGCGTCTTCAACACAGTCGGCTCGGCGATCTCCGGCGTCTTCCGGGGCTCCATGAACTTCCTGATCGGGATCGTCAACGGGATCATCCGGGCCGTCGACTCGATCCAGGTCCACATCGGCCGGATCGGCCTCGACACGCCGGCGGGCTTCATCGGCGTCGGGCCCTTCGACTGGAACGGCCTCCAGATCCCGCAGCTGCGGTACCTGGCCCAGGGCGGAGTCGTCACGGCTCCGACGCTCGCGATGATCGGTGAGGGCAACCGGCGCGAGGCGGTAATCCCGCTCGACGATCCGCGCTTCCGAGGCCTCTTCCAGGGGGGTGCCGGCGGTCAGGTCATCCGGAACTACAACCTGACCGTCCAGGGCGACCTCAGGGCGCCTGACGAGGCGTCAGTCCTCACCACGCTCCAGCGGCTCGCGGAGGTCGGAGCATGACGGCGACGCTCGAGTTCCGCGGGCTCGACCTCCTCAGCCAACAGACCGACTCGGCCGGCGAGGGCCTCCGGATCCCGGTCGTCCGCGGCTTCCTCGGGATTCCCGACATGCGGGGCAAGGACTACGTCGTCGCGGCCGCCGGCGGTCGGAGCTCCGGCAACCGCGTCGCCGACGTCCTCGCCGTCGGCCTGGCCGGATTCGTGACGGCGCGCACGCCGGCCGCCTGGCGGGCGCTGACCGACCAGCTGCTCGCGGTCCTCGACGAGAACGGGGCGGACGCGGGGACGCTGACGGCGCGCGGCCCATACCTCGGCCTCGCGAGCGGCGCCGTCGCCACGATCGACGTCCGGGTCAAGAACGTCATCGAGGGCCCGATCCTCGCGAAGCTCTACCAGACCTGGAGCATCGAGCTCGAGAGCGTCGACCCGTACTGGGTCGTCACGAACCCGTAGATGCCGCCCTTCCTCCTCGACGAGGCGACGGGCGGGAGCTCGACGCCGGCAAGCACGTTCGCCCTGCCGTCCGTCGCGACGGCCGAGGCGGACGTCCAGCTCATGGCGATCGTCGCCGACCAGCCCACCAACGCCGTCACGCCTCCGGCGGGCTGGAGCTCGAGGGCGGCCTTCAACGGCACGGGCTCGGGCGGCGCGGTCCGCTACACGCTCCTCGACTACTTCGACGCGACGAACCATTCGCCCTATGCCGACACGGTCAACCTCGCCGGTGCCTCCGCCCACGCCCAAGCCCAGGTCGCGCTCAAGTCCACGGGCGCCTACGACCCCAGCCACATCGCCTCGCGCCACGAGTTCTACGGCGCCGATCCCGGCCAGGCCTCCCCCACCCTCGTCCTGCCACTCGGCTTCACGCCGACCCCAGGCAATGTCCTCGTCGCGTTCGTGGCAAAGACGAGCTACGCGGGCTCCCTGCCGATCCTCGATGCCAGCGACCCGGGCGAGGCCGTCTACTCGGCTGGCTGGACGCCGTTCGCCGTCATTCCCGAGCTCGCCGGGATCCTCGCGCCATCGTTCCTGTTCTACCGCCTGGCCGACGGCGGCGAGACGGAGTTCCGCTTCGAGTGGCCAAGCTCGAAGATGGCTTCGCTCACGGTCATCGTCGTCGAGTACCCGCTGGACACGAGCGGCCTGGCGACGCCGGTCAGCTGGGATGCCTATGACGCCGCAGACCCGAATGGCGCGATCGTGGCCACGATCCAGGACGACACCGCGCCGCTCGAGGGGGCGACGTCGCGAGCCATCCGTGTCGAGCTCAAGGGCCCCGGCTCGGGCACCTTCAAGATCAACCGCTACAGCCCGGTCGCGCTCGAGACGGTCCTTTCGCGCGGAAACATCGTCAAGTGCCGGTTCCCCTGGCGCGACGACTACGACTTCGCCTTCGTGCTCGAGAAGGGCGACTTCACGCTGGCCGCCCAGGAGGAGCAGGGCGGCGAGGAGTTCACCTTCGGCGGCCGCGGGATCCTGGCCTACCTCGCCCGCGGGGTCATGGACGCGGTCGCCTACACGACCGGCCTCGACATCAGCGACACCTGGACCGAGGTCTGGCACCGGGCGATCACCGACCCCGTCGGCGTCGCGGTCCTGCCCGGCGACACGACCTACTGCTACGTCATCGGCGAGAAGACCCGGAAGGTCTACAAGGTCCGCCAGGCCGATCGCGCGGTCGTCCGGACGTCGCCGGCGCTGTGGGCGGGCACCGCCGACTACGCCAGCGGCCTGTCCGAGGACCCGGGCGACGCGACGATCCTGTGGGCCCTCGAGGCGCCCTGGCTCTCGGGCTCGAGCGACCACTCGTACATCCACAAGATCCGGATCTCCGACTGGGCCGTCCTGGCCAGCTATGACATCGGCACCGCCCACTGGACCGACATCCGGGCCGACGGCTCGGTGCTGTGGCTCACGAACTACAGCGACGACAAGATCTACAAGAAGTCGAAGGCCTCGGGCGCGACGCTCGCCAGCTACTCGATCAGCTACGGCGGCCACGCCCAGACCGGCCCGAATGCGGTCAGCGTCAACGGCACGAAGCTCGCCTACTGGTTCGACAACGGCCGGACCGACGGCGGCATCCGGGCCCTGATCGCCGACAGCTCGGCCCCCGGGACGATCACCGACGTCATCGTCACGACCGGGATCCACACCTACGGCGGCGCCTGGACGACTGAGTCGAGCCAGGACTACTTCTACATGGTCAGCTACCGGCTCGACACCCTGTGGAAGTACCGGATCACCGCGGCGACGCCGCACGACCCTGTCAGCGGCACGTGGCGCCTCGACGAGGGCAGCCCCGGCGCGATCCTCTGGCGGATCATCGAGGAGGCCCTCGCGTCGGGCCGTCCGCAGCACCCGTTCCCGGACCTCTCGATCGACTTCTCGTCGACGACCGACTCGAACGGCGACACCTGGGACGGCGCCGACGGGACCCTCGAGTTCGACGCGAAGGTCGGCGACGAGATCCTCGCGACCGCCCTCCGGCTGATCCCCTACGGCCTTATCGAGCAGATGTCGCCGTACCTCGAGCTCCACGGCTACAACGCCTCGACCTACGGCGCCGACCGGACATCGACGACCTTCGCCGTCGGCAAGGTCCGGTTCGAGAAGGGCGTCAACATCGTCCCGGAGCTCGGCCGCCAGACCCGCGAGCGCGAGCAGCACAGCCACATGCTGGCGACCGGCAAGGACGGGATCTACGCCCGGGCGACCCTGGCCGACCTCGGCTACGTCCGCGAGGGCGCGATCTCGACGGACCTCCAGGACGCGACCGCCCTCGAGGGCACGGCGGAGGCGACCCTCGAGGACGAGAGGACCAGGGACGAGCGGATCCGCTTCAAGGTCCCGGTCGGCGACGACGTCGCGAACGGCCGCTACCTCCCCTTCACCCACTACAACGTCGGCGACCTGGTCACGCTCCACACCGGCGTCGGCGAGCACGACTTCACGAACGAGTCCTTCGTGCTCTACGCCTTCACCCTCGAGGAGAGCGAAGCCGGCGCCTTCGAGACGGCGATCGTCGAGCTCGGTGCCGCGACGCTCGTCGACACGGCAACGTCGGGACCCGGATCCGGCGGCACGAGCTCGGGCGGCGGAATGGGCGGCACCGGCTCGACGGTCAGCCCCAGCGACGTGACGCTCGAGGGGATCGACGACTCAGGCACGACGACGAGCTCAGCCTCCGGGCGCACGATCCGCTCGGCCGGCTTCGCGGTCTACCAGGAGGCCGCCGGCGTCGTCCGGATGATCCTCAACGGGATCGGCACGCTCCTCGGCCTGACCGACGTCGACGCCGACGACATCGCCGACAAGCAGACGCTCCGCTACGACGCCGACGTCGGGCTCTTCGTCCCGGCCAACATCGAGGACCTCGCGACCGCCGAGACGGACACGGCGAAGCTCCTCAAGCCCGACGGCGCCGGCGGCGCTGCGTGGGGCGATGGCGACTTCGTCCGGAACGCCCACGGCGGCGACGAGGTCCTCAAGGCCCACGGCTCGCTCGGGGCGACGGAGACGATCGACCTTGCCGATGGCAACTGGCACACGGGCACGCTGAATGCCAACTGCGCCTTCACTTTCACGGGCGCCACAGCCGCCGTCGGCGACTCATTCCTGCTCGTCCTCAGTGAGGACGGCACAGGCGGCTACTCGCCGACCTGGCCGGGCTCGGTCGTCTGGCCGAATGGCGTCACGCCGACTCACGACACGACGGCCGGCAGCGCCACGAGCTACGTCTTCGCGACGCCCGACGGCGGCACGACCTGGTACGGCTTCCAGGCCGGTCAGCGGGGGCCGAGCGGTCCGTCCGGGCCGACGGGAGCGACTGGCCCGGTCGGTGCGACAGGGCCATCAGGGGGTCCGACGGGGGCCACGGGGCCCACGGGGCCGGGGGTCGCTGACTTCCACGGCGCCCGCGTCCACCAGTCGAGCGGCCAGAGCATCGCGAACAACACCTGGACGGCGCTCTCGTTCGACACCGAGGACCTCGACACCGACGCCTACCACGAGGGCGTCACTCATCCGAGCCGGATCACGATCCCGACCGGAGGCGGCGATCACTACCTGCTCGTCGGGTTGGTCATGTGGGACTCGAACACGGCGAACTCGCGATACTCCGCCTTCGCGGTCAACGGGACGCGCATCCAGAACATCGCCGACAGCGCGCAGCCGGCACTCGCGCAGTTCGGCCACGTCATCGTCGACGAGCGCGACCTCTCCGACGGGGACTACGTCGAACTCGAGGGCTACCAGAACTCGGGCGGGAACCTCTCGACCTACGCCGGCTCGTACTTCGCGGTCATCAGGCTGCGCGGGGCCGTCGGCGCCACGGGCGCCACGGGGGCGGCCGGCGCGACCGGAGCTGGCGCGACGGGTGCGACCGGACCAGCGGGGGCAACAGGACCGGCCGGTGGGCCGACGGGGGCAACGGGACCCGCCGGCGCGACGGGCGTCACGGGTGCGACCGGTGCGACCGGCGTCGGACTCAACGCCGGCACCTCCTTCCCCGGCTCACCCTCGACGAACGATACGTACTACCGGACGGACATCCTCGGCGGGACGCTGTTCAAGTACGACGGCACCCGTTGGCGCTCCGTCGAGACCTTCATCCAGCCGTTCCACATGTCCGACACGGCGGTCTTCACCGGCATGTCGGCCACGACCAGCCTGATCGGGCGGATGAACATCCCGTACAAGGGGACCTACACGATCTACCTGCTCGCGATCGAGATCGCGACCTTCGTCTCGACCACGAACGACGGGACGAAGAACTGGACCTTCCAGATGACGTCGTCGCCGAGCATCACCTCGCTGGGCACCGACATCACGACGGCCTCCGACACAGCGAGCACCCACACCTACCACTCGCGCGCCGTGAACGCAGTCGTGACGTCGACGGATGTCTACCTCTCGATCGGCGTGACGAAGGTCTCGACCCCGGGCAACTGCTTTGCCTACGCCGTCGGGATCTATCAGCTCGTCGCGACGTGACCGTCCATCTCCTCGGCCTTCCCCACACCGAGACGACCCGCGCCTTCAGCTGGTGCGCCTACACCGAGAAGGTTCGGAAGCTCGCGACGATGCTCACCCGGCTCGGCGAGCGCGTCGTCGTCTACGGCGGCGAGGCCAGCGACGCGGAGTGCGCCGAGCACGTCGCCATCGTCAGCCGTGAGGAGCAGGCCGCCTGGTTCGCCGGCTGGGATCCGGCGCGCAGCTACTGGGATCCGCCTCGAGCGTGGGAGACGGACGCGCCCTGGTGGCAGGCGTTCAACGAGCGGGCCGCGGCGGCGATCCGAGAGCGAGCCGAGCCGCGCGACGTCCTCTCGATCACGATGGGCACGAGCCACCGGCCCGTCGCCGAGGCGCTCGCGCACCTCGAGCTCATGCCGGTCGAGACGGGCATCGGCTACAAGGGCGTCTGGGCGCCGTATCGCGTCTTCGAGAGCCACGCCTGGCGGAACTTCGTCGCCGCGAAGCAGCCCGACGATGTCGTCCGCTTCTACGACGAGGTCATCCCCAACTACTTCGAGGCCGAGGCCTTTCCGCGAGGAACGGGTCAGGGCGGGTACTTCCTGTTCATGGGCCGCCTGATCGGTCGGAAGGGGCCGCAGATCGCCGCCCAGGCCTGCGCCCGGATCGGGGCGAAACTCATCGTCGCCGGCCAGGGGGCGCTGTCCTGGTCGCCCCGGCTGATCGTCTGTCAGGACGGGACGCGGATCGAGGGCGACGTCGAGTACGTCGGCGTCGTCGGTCCCGAGGAGCGGGCGCGGCTCATGGGCGAGGCGATCGCGACCTTCGTCCCGACGATGTATCTCGAGCCCTTCGGCGGCGTCTCGGTCGAGGCCCAGCTCACAGGGACGCCGGCGATCGTGTCCGACTACGGCGGCCTGGTCGAGAACGTCAACGGCGTCGGCGGCTACCGCTGCCGGACGCTCGCCGAGTTCGCCGCGGCCGCCGAGCGCGCCGGCTCTCTCGATCGCGACGGAATCCGCGACCACGCGCTGGCGACCTGGTCGACCGAGGTAATCGGGCCGCGCTACCTCGAATATTTCGCCCGCCTGGCGTCGCTGTGGGGCGAGGGCTGGTACTCATGAGGACCGCGGCGATGCGGCTCGCGGCCCTCGCTCAGCGCGCGGCGGCGGTCACCGACCTCTACTGGATCGCCCACGCCGACGACGACGGCCTCTGGATGGACCTCCAGGAGGCGAACGCCTCGGTCGGCCGCCACGCGATCCACACCGTCATCCTGACCGACATGAGCACCGACGGGGTCTACGAGCTCCTGACCGGAACCGGCGGCGTCTGCCCGATCCATCACGTGACACACGCCTACACGATGACCCGCGCCCAGTTCACGAGCTATCGCGACGCCGAGGGCCAGGCGAACGCCGCGGACATGGGCGGGACCTACCACATCCCGAGCGACCGGATGGTCTCGGGCGCCCTGACGAGCGCCTATTGCAAGACCCAGATGCGGGCCTACGCGGCGCTCTACCCCGGGGCGACCCACCACGCCCTGTCGTGGGTCGACTCGTTCCATCCCGACCACCGGGCAACCGGCTTCGCGCTGCGCGACCTCGTCGACGACTCGACGATCCCGATCGGTCGGGCGTGCTTCCACCTCCGGACCGAGGACATGGCCGGCAACGCCGGTGCGGAGGTCATCGCCTCGGTCGGCGCTGCCACCCTCGCCGAGACGGCCCTCGCCGAGTACACGATCTGGAACCCCGGCTCAAACCGCTACGCGATCGGCTATCACGGGGTCCAGTCGCTCTTCGACGACCAGCTGTCGGCCGCGCACAACAAGACGCACACGGCCGCGCAGAACCGCTGAGGCCGGGCGCTCGAGGAAGACGAACGAGGCGGTCGCGACCAGGCAGGCCGCGACGATCGTGGCGAGGCCGACGAGCGGAGGCTGGTGGATCCCGCCGAGCGCCCAGACGATCGGCCAGTGCCACAGGTAGACGCCGTAGGAGATGAGCCCGAGCGGCGCGAGCCACCGGACGCCGGGAGCTCCGCCGGCGACGAGGGCGACCGACGCGAGCGAGCCCAGGGCAAGGCCCCACGTCAGCCACGGGACCGACCCGTCGGGCAGGAGCGCGAGCCCGAGCACCGCGGCGAGGCCCGCCCAACCCAGCCAGCGCGGAGCTCGCCAGCCGAGCCGCACAGCGATCGCCGCGGCCGACCCGAGCAGGAGGGCGTCGCCGCGGGTTTCGGTGCCGTAGTAGGCACGGTCGGCGTCGACCTGGAACCGGAGGAGCGTGACCGCGACCGCGAGCGCGAGGACGATCACCAGCCCGCGACGCAGCCGAAGGCCAACGAGGAGCAGCGGCCAGGCGAGGTAGAACTGCTCCTCGATCCCCAGCGACCAGACGTGGGCGAGCGGGTCGATCGTGTGCCCGATCGCCATCTGCCAGTTCTTGACGTAGGCGACCGACGACCACCAGGAGACGGCCGAGGCGGTCCCGGTCAGGGCCACGACGGCGAGCAGCAGGGCGAGCGCCGGAACGAGGCGCGCGATTCGGCGCCGATAGAAGGCCCGGATCCGGATCGTCCCCGTTGCGGCGCGCTCTCGGAGGAGGATCCCGGTGATGAGGTAACCGGAGAGCGCGAAGAAGACCGACATCCCGATCCAGCCGCCCGATGGGACCAGCGAGACGTGGCCCAGGGCGACCAGCAGGACGGCCAGGCCACGCACCCCATCGAGGCCTGCGGACCGGCCCGTCGCGTTATCCACAGGAGCTTGCCATCCGAGCTGTCACGGCTTCTCCACAACGATCGTCGTAAGCCGTCGATAAGTGCCTTGTCGGACGATCGTCGACGCCCGATGATCGGCCGCTCGACGGGACCCGGAGTCCCGCGCCGGCGCTGGCATGAAGCGTCCCGGTGCGGAGGGCCTCGAGATTGGCAGATCGATCGAAGGGTGAGCGGCCCGCGGCGGAGAGGGTGCGCGAGGCACGGATCCGCGGTCGCCTTGCAGCCCTGGGTTCCTGGGTGGCGATGGGCCTGCCGCCGGAAGCGCTCTCGCCGCGCCCGGGCGAGCCGCTGTTGCTGCCGGAGCGCGCGCTCGTCACGACGCGGCCCGCGACCTCCGCGGAGGTCCGCCTCCGGCTCCTGATCCGGATGGCTCTGGCTGAGGTGGCGCCTCCGCCGCATAGCGAGCGATCTCCTCGCGAACCATCGCCCGAGCCCGATCGAGCTCGATGACCTCGCGACCGTCGAACACCGCCACGAGCTCCGCCCGGCTCAGCTGAAGGACGTCTGCGACCGCACCCAGCGCATCGAGGCGCGGTGCGGAGCTGCGCTGGAACCAGCCGTTGAGCGTCGCGCGCTTGACGCCCGACCGCCGTTCGAGGTCGACGACGAAGCCGTGGCGCCGTCCCAGGCCGAGCTCGAGGTAGCGCGCCTCCATGTAGGCCCGTAACCGTGCCCCTGGGGTAGTCATTGGCAACACGGTATTGACACCTGCGTATCGCAGGGGTACCGTTCGCGTCGTCAACAGATCTGGTGAACTCAGCACTTGTAGTGCTGGAGTAAGCAGCATCAGGAGGCGGCGTGGATTCTCAAAACGTCGAGCGAGTGCTGGACCAGCAGGGCCGGACGATGGCCTGGCTGGCTCGCAAGGCCGGCGTCTCGGTGTCCTACGCCTGGCGGATGCTCAAAGGTGAGCGACCGCTGACGCCCGAATTCATGGCCGCGGCCGCCGAGGCCCTGGGCGTGCCCGAAGACATCCTCTTCCCGACCGAGCAGGCCCCGAAGGGCTCGTGATGGTCGTGGCAGCGTCCCCCGCCATCCGCGTCTCCGGCAGCGGCCGCCAGGCCGCCGAGGTCGAGCAGCAGCGCGACCTCCTCGACGAGCTCCGCGCGCAGACCCACGAGAACCGCATCTTTGCCGAGCGCGTCGCGGCATCGGCCGACGAGCTCGGGCGCGCCGTGATCCTCGAGCGCTGGGACGTGGTCGAGAACATCCGGCGCGGCCTCGGCTACCACGCCGGCCGCCAGGTCACTCGGCTGGGATCGGTCGTCCTGTGACCCGCCTCGTCCTCGCCCTGCCCTTCGGGGCAGCGGCGGTCCTCGGCATCCTCGCGGCCGCGCACGAGCTCGCGACGATCGCCGCCCAGATCCGGGCGCTCGTCCCGTGACCCGCTGGCACGCCAGGCGCCCGGGCTGGTCACACGAGCCCCTGTGGCTGAGGGCCGTCCGCGCGATCGCGACGCTCCTCGCGGCGATCGCCGTGGGCTTCGGCTTCTGGGGCCTCTACGTCATGGCCTGGCTGGCCAGCACGCCGGCGCCGCGATGATCCCGCGCTGCGGCCGCGACGACGACCCGAGCCAGCACGACGTTCTGCGTCGATGACCGCGACCGCCGAGCTCGTCCGGATCGCCGCGCGGGTCGTGCCGCCGGTCGGCGCGAGCCAGCTCGTGGCCACCGTCGACGTCGAGCCGTGCGGCCGGCTCTCGAACGGGGTCCCGTCGGGCGTGGTCGTCGAGGCGGACGGGACGAAGCGGCCGCCGCGGACGACCTACGGCGTGGCCTGGCTCGTCGATGGGCGGGTCCGGACGGATCCGTTCGCGACCTTCGACCGCGGCGACGACGCCTACCACCTGATCCGGATCCTCGAGGGCGAGGTCGCGACGCCTCGGCCCGCAGCTCACCGCGGGGAACCCCTGCCCCGCGCGGATGCGTCGGCGAGCGCTGCCGACCCTGAGCTGCGGCCTGAGCCGCCGCGCGAACCCTCGGCGGTTCCATTCACCCCGGCGATCGCTTCGGGCCACGCCGAGCGGTCCACGGCAACGGAACCCGGATCGGGTTCGACCGCCGCGTCCATGTCGGGGACCTGTCCTGTGTGCGGCGATCCGATGCCGCCGGCGGGCCACGGCCAGCGCCGGCTGACGTGCTCGGATCGCTGCCGGACAGCCCGCGCCCGGGCCCAGCGCGCCGCGAGCAGCGCGCCCATGGCGCCTGACACCACTCCCGCAGCTGTCACGGCTTCACGGGCCCGCGCCTCGGCCCCGAGGTCCGCCCGTCACTTCGTTGCCGCCGCTGGGGTCGGCGGGTCAGCGGAGGGGCGGGCAGTCCCCGGAGCCGCGCAGACGGAGCTCGGCTTCTAGCGCACCCGCCGGCCGGGTTGGCTGAGGAGACGACCCGGCCGGCAACCCCAGGCCCCCGCGAACGAGGAAGGCGGAACGAGGGACGTGGCAAGACAACCTGTGCTCGCCCGGGCGGACGAGGCCGGGGATCGGTTCTACACGTGGAAGGGCGAGGCCTTCTGGAGCGTCACGACGCTGATCGGCGGCGGCGTTCCGAAGTACGGCATCGCGCCCTGGTCGGCGAAGGTCGTCGCCGAGCTCGTCGCGGCCGACATCCGGGCCCACGGCCCGCACGCCCGGGCCCACGCCGCGGTCCGCCGCTGGTCGCGGCTCGGCCGGGCCGACGTCGTCCGCCGCCAGGCCGCCGGCGAGCTGACGTCGATCAAGCTCGAGAAGCTCAGCGACCTCGAGCTCGCGCTCCGCTGGCTCAAGGGCGAGCCGGACCGGGTCCGCGACGCCGCTGGCGAGATCGGCTCGGACGTCCACTCCGAGGCCGAGGCCCACGTCCTCCGCCTGGCGCGCGACACCGCGGCGGCCGCGCTCGAGGGCGAGGCGCTGCCGGTCTGGCCCGAGCATCTGCTCGACCACATGCGGTCGTTCGAGACGTTCCTCGCGGAATGGTCGCCCACATACGAGGCGACCGAGGCCTCCGTCTTCAACCGGCCCCAGGCCTACGCCGGCACGCTCGACGCGATCGTCCGGATCCGGGCGGGCCTCCTGCTCGAGGCGACCGCCCGCGTCGGCGATCCGGTCCCGACCTGGCTGATCCACCGGGATCCGGCCGACGAGCTGGTCGGCGTCCTGGACTACAAGGCCGGCCGTGCGGTCTATCCCGAGGTCGGGCTCCAGCTGGCGGCCTACAGCCGGGCGGAGTTCGTCGGCCTCCCGGACGGCGTGACCGAGGCGCCCCTGCCGGCGATCGACTTCGGCGCCGTCCTCCACATCACGCCGCGGGGCTACCGCTTCCGGCTGGTCCGGATCGACGATGCCGTCTTCAACGCCTTCCTGTTCGCCCGCGAGGTCTACCGCTTCCGCAAGGAGATCGCCGGCGACGTCCTGGGCCATGACCTGGCGCCGGTCCCCGAGAAGGCGGCCGCCTGATGCCGATCGTCACGCTCCAGCGCCAGATGCGGGAGCTCGGCCGGATCCGGACGGGCGTCCAGGTCGCGGCCGCGGGCGGCAAGCGCCGGCCGGCGAAGCTCGAGACGTTCCGGCTGACGTCCGACTCGAGGGAGCTGATCGAGGCCGCGGCCGAGGCCTACGGCGGGACGGTCACGCCCTGGCAGAACGGCGACCACGCCGAGTTCGAGGTCGTCACCACGGCGCCGGCGCTCGACATCGTCATCCCGCCGGGCCAGCCCGTGAGCCAGTGGTACGAGCTCTGGAGCGGCGGCGGCTGCCAGCGCCGGTGCGATGGCGTGACGAACGTCCTGACGATGGCGCCGTGCCTGTGCCCGGCCGACGTCGCCGAGCGGCTCGAGCTCGCGACCAGGGGCGAGGCCTGCAAGGCAACGACCCGCCTCAACGTCATGCTGCCGGCGCTGCCGGACCTGGGCGTCTGGCGTCTCGAGAGCCACGGCTACTACGCCGCGGTCGAGCTCGCCGGCGCGGCCGAGATCCTGGCGATGGCCACGGCCTCGGGCCGGCTCCTGCCCGCCCGCCTCCGGCTCGACCAGCGCGAGAAGCGCGAGCCCGGCAAGCCGACCCGGAAGTGGGCCGTCCCGATCATCGAGTTCGTCGAGACGCGGATGGCCGACCTCCCGCTCCTGGCGGACGTCGGCCAGGCGAGGCTCGGGCCCGGTCGGACCACCGTGCCGGCGCTGCCGGCGACGACGCTGCCCGAGACGTCCGACTTCCGGGCGGTCGGGGGCTCCGAGCCCGGCGCACCGACGGCAATCAGCCGCGACGAGCTCTTCGCCGAGCTCACCCGTGTCGGGATCCCGCTCGAGCGCGCCGCTGAGCGATCGCGCGAGCTCTACGGCGGGGCCCAGCTGACGTCCGAGCAGCGCGCGGAGCTGCTCTCGAGGCTCCTGGCCGAGCGCGCCGCGGTGGCCCTGTGAGCCCGACGATCCGGAACGGCCGGCGCGAGCTGGAGGTCTTCGACATGCACCCCACCGACCACCGGCCGGAGCCGGTCGCGCTCGTCACCCGGGCCCGGCCCGTCCTGCCCTGCGAGAGCTGCCTCCACGCGCCGATCTGCTCGATCCGCCAGGCGATCGACATTGCGGCCCTCGAGGTCCGCGCGCCGGCGTCGCCGAACGAGGCGCTCCGGATCGGGATCCGGATCGACGTCGAGTGTCGGCACTACCTGATCGCCCCGGAGGTCGTCCCGGCCGCGCCAGCGCGGCTCGATGACCTGGCGGCCGCGCGACGTCGCGGCACGGAGGGCTCGAGGACCTCCCGCGCGGCCGTGGCCGCGAAGCCGGCCCAGCCGGCCCAGCCGGCCCCCGCGTCGTCGTCGACGCGGCACCAGAAGAGCCCCGAGACGCGGGAGCGGATGCGACAGGCCCAGCTCGCTCGAGCTGCCCGGCTGCGGGCGGAGCGAGAGGCCTCAGCGAAAGGAGCAACGGCATGACTGCAACCGCAACGGTTCCCAGCGAGACGACCGCGGAGGCGCCCGACGCCCTGGCGATTGACCCGACCTTCGGCGTCGTCGCCCACGTCGCGCTCGACCTGGTCGACATCGGCGACAACGTCCGCGTCAATGTCGAGGCGATCGACGAGCTCGCGGCCTCGATCGCGGAGCACGGCGTCATCCAGCCGATCAAGGTCCGGCCCGTCGCGGGCCGCTTCGAGGTCGTGTGGGGCCAGCGCCGTGTCCTGGCCAGCCGCCAGGCCGGCCTCGAGCGGATCCCGGCGATCGTCGAGAGCTCGGGCGACCCGACGGCGGCCGATCGATCGATCGAGCAGCTCGTCGAGAACCTCCACCGGGCCGACCTCAACGCGATCGACCGGGCGCGCGCTATGCGAGCCGTCGTCGACGGCGGCGTGAGCCAGGCGGACCTCGCGAGGCGGCTCGGTCTGGCCGCGTCGACCGTGTCGAACGATCTCCGGATCCTCGAGGCTTCGACCGCCGTCCAGGAGGCCCTCGAGAAGGGCGAGCTCACCGCCTCCCACGCGAAGGCGATGCTCGGTCTGCCGGCGAAGGACCAGGACTACTTCGTGGGCCGGGTCCGGAGCGGCGGCCTGTCGGCCCACCGCCTCGAGGAGGAGGTCGGCTGGAAGCTCCAGACGATCCGCGGCGAGGAGCTCAGCGCGGCCCGCGCCACGAAACAGGCCCCGAAGCTGGTCGCGGCGCTCGAGGCGGCCGGCATCGGCAAGGACGTCGCGAT
>DASSHB010000082.1:0-28652 GCA_035693125.1 Candidatus Limnocylindrales bacterium
TTCGGCGCGAAGATCAGCGCCGTCATCGTGATCGCGACCTTCCTGACGTTCTTCCCGGTCACGATCGCGATGATCCGCGGGCTGCGGGCGATCGACCCACGGGCGTTGGAGCTGACCCGGAGCTATGCCGCGGGTCGCTGGCAGGTCTATCGCAAGCTCCGCCTGCCGGCCTCCCTGCCGTACCTCTTCACCGCCCTGAAGATCGCGGCGACCGCCAGCGTCGTCGGCGCGATCGTCGGCGAGAGCCCGGGCGGGATCGCCGACGGCCTGGGTCGCGTGATCCTGACCGCGAACCAGTACTACATCACCGGTCCCGAGAAGCTCTGGGCGGCGATCGTCGCCTCGGGCGTCCTCGGGATCGTCTTCTTCCTGATCGTCCGCGCGATCGAGATCGTGGCGCTCCGCGGCCGGCCGGGGGCCGCGGACGGATGACCATCCAGTGGGAGATGCGCACATGACCGAGGCACCGGTCGTCCGCCTCGCGGGCGTCGGCAAGACGTTCAGCCGCGGGGGCCAGGTCCTGACGACCGCGCTCGAGGCGATCGATCTCGACATCGCCAAGGGCGAGTTCGTCTCGCTCATCGGGCCGTCCGGCTGCGGCAAGTCGACCCTCCTCCGGATCGTGGGCGACCTGATCGAGCCGTCATCGGGCGACGTGACCGTCAACGGCAAGCCCGCGCGCCAGGCCCGGCTCGATCGCGATTACGGGATGGTCTTCCAGGCTCCGGTTCTCTTCGACTGGCGGACCGTCGAGGACAACGTCAAGCTGCCGCTCGAGATCCTGGGTCGCGACGCGGCGTTCCGGACCCAGCGGGCGCGCGAGATGCTCGAGCTCGTGGAGCTGGGCGACTTCCTGAAGCACCATCCCTTCCAGCTGTCGGGCGGCATGCAGCAACGCGTGGCGATCGCCCGGGCGCTCGCGTTCGAGCCGTCGATCCTCCTGATGGACGAGCCTTTCGGCGCCCTCGACGAGATGACCCGCGAGCGGATGAACAGCGAGGTCCTCCGGATCTGGGAGCGCACGGGCACGACGATCCTGTTCGTGACCCACTCGATCCCAGAGGCTGTCTTCCTGTCCTCGCGGGTCGTCGTGATGAGCGCCCGGCCGGGCCGGATCACGAAGATCGTCGACATCGATCTGCCCCGGCCCCGGACCGACGCGGTCCGCGAGGAGCGTCGCTACTTCGAGCTCGTGACCGAGGTCCGCGAGGCCCTCCGGAAGGGCGGCGGACTCGACGAAGCGGCGGCCGAGACCGGGCCGTCGATGGATCGGACGGCGGCCGAGGGCGCGGTCGGGTGAGCGCGGGCACGGGCTCGCTCGCGACGGCGCGGCCGATCCGGCCCGGAGGCGGACGTGCCCGCGCCTGGCGCGCCCGACGCTCGGCGACGGACCTCCTGCCGCCGCTCGTCGTCGCGATCGTCGCGATCGCCACGCTCGAATGGCTGTTGCCGGCGGCGGGGATCCGGACGTTCCTCCTGCCCCGTCCCTCGCAGGTCCTGACAGCCCTCGCGGAGAACTGGTCGAGCGGCCGGTTCGCCCTTCTCCCCGCCGCGATCGCCACGCTCCAGGAGGCGCTGCTCGGCCTGTTGATCGGGACCGCCGCGGGGGTCCTCGTGGCGTTCGCGACCGCCCGCTGGGCGACCGCTCGCGGGCTGTTGCTCCCGATCGCGGTGGCGGCCAACGCGATCCCGATCATCGCGTTCGCCCCGCTCCTGAACAACTGGTTCGGGCTGCTGAACCCGCTGTCGAAGGCCCTGATGGCCGCGGTCCTCGTGTTCTTCCCGGTGATGGCCAATGTCACCCGGGGCCTCGTCCAGGTCGAGCCGTCCGCGCTCGAGCTGATGCGCTCGTACGCCGCCAGCGAGTGGACGATCCTGCGCAAGGTCCGGATCCCCAACGCGCTGCCGTACTTCTTCACGGCCCTGAAGGTCGTCACGACGTTCAGCCTGATCGGCGCGATCGTGGCCGAGTACTTCGGCGGCTCGAACACGTCCCTGGGCCGGCGGATCGTCGAGAGCGCGAGCGCGCTGAAGTACGACATCACGTGGGGCGCGATCGCCCTGGCGGCCGGCACCGGGATCGCGTTCTACCTGGTCGTCGTCGCGATCGAGCGGCTCGTCATCCCCTGGGCGGCCGCGCTCCGGGGCGAGGGCTGAGGCTCGAGCGGGCAGCGATCGTCGACGTCGTCCTCGGAGTCCGAGGCAGCCGACCGGCGGGCCGGCGACGGTCCGCCATCGTGCCGGTCCCGGGTGTTGCGCCTCCGGTTACGGGCCGATCGTCCGGTGGCCGCACCCTCGAGCGGCGATCCTCCCGGATCCTGCAAGGGCCGGCCTCGCGTCGGGTCCTCGGGTCGACGGCCCCGGAGCCTGAGCGCCGCCACGGCCGCAGCGACGCGCCCCGATGGCCACCCGATTCGCTGTTGCGGAGTCGCTCCGAGGTCGTATCCTCCGCGTTCGACGACATCGTCGGCTGGCCCAGCGTGGGGCTGCGCACCAGCAGGAGGAGTGCATGAAGAGGAAGCGCGGGTCCGCGCTGAGCGCGGGCTTCGCCCTGTTGATCGCGGCCTGTTCGCCGGCCGCTTCGTCCGCGCCGACCGGCGTCCCGAGCGTCGCGCCGTCGACCGGTGGCGGCGCCAGCCCGTCGGCCGAGGCGTCGACCGCCACGAGCCCGTCGGCAGCCGCGACCGCGGCCTCGGTTCGGCTGCAGCTGCAGTGGGCCCCGCAGGCCCAGTTCGCCGGCTACTTCGCCGCGGACGCCCAGGGCTACTACAAGGCCGAGAACCTGACGGTCCAGATGGTCCCGGGCGGCCCGGACGTCGTGCCGCAAGCCGAGGGCTCGAAGCCCGACGGCCCCGAGTTCACGATCAGCTGGGTGCCGAAGGTCCTCGAGGCCCGCGAGGCCGCGACGCCGTCCGATCTCGTCGACATCGCCCAGGTCTTCCAGCGATCCGGCACCCTGTCGGTGACCTGGAAGGACACCGGCCTCGATGACCCGTGCAAGCTCGCCGGCAAGAAGGTCGGGACGTGGGGCTTCGGCAACGAGTTCGAGGTGACGGCCGGTCTGCTCACCTGTGGACTGACCCCCGGGCTCGAGAACGGCGGCGATCCCGCCAAGCAGTACCAGCAGGTCACCCAGGCCTTCGACATGCAGGCGTTCATCGCCCGCCAGATCGACGCCGGTGAGGCGATGATCTACAACGAGTACGCCCAGGTGCTCGAGGCGACCGACCCGAACACGGGTCAGCTCTACACCGCCGACCAGCTGAACATCATCAACTGGAACGATTACCGGGTGGCGATGCTCCAGGACGCGATCTTCGTCCGCAAGTCGTGGCTCGACCAGGGCTCCAACCATGACGTCGCCGTCCGCTTCGTGCGGGCATCGCTCAAGGGTTGGATCTACTGCCGGGACCATCCGGACGACTGCGTCCAGTACACGACGGCCGCAGGCAGCCAGCTCGGCGCGGGTCACCAGAAGTGGATGATGAACGAGGTCAACGCCCTCGTCTGGCCGTCACCGCTGGGCGTCGGCGCGATCGATCCCGTGTTCTGGCAGCAGACCGTGACCGTCGCCAAGAACGCCGGGATCATCAAGAACGACCCGTCGATCGACGCCTACACGGCCGACATCGTCCGGGAGGCCACGGCCGGCCTGACCGACGACCTGAAGGGCGAAAGCTTCAAGAAGGGAACCGTCGAGGTCACCCCGGGCGGCAACTGAGCCGGCTCCGGGCCTCCGGCCCGGAGCCCCCTGAGCCGATCGATCGGCCGGTTCCCGCGAGGGGCCGGCCGATCGGCTTGTGGGGTCTACCGAGGTGCGATCAGTCGCTCCAGGCGACCCGGATCGGCCCCGCCGGATCGGGCAGCGGCAGGCCCGCCGCCTCGGCCTGCGTCGCCTCGCGCTCCGCGTTCGACAGGGCTCGCCAGGCCGAGATCGCCACCTCGCTGCGGGCCCGCCGCCACGTCCCCGCGATGTCGCCGTCGACGAGGAGCGCGCCCGGCCAGACCCGCGAGGTCCAAAGCTCGCCGCGCCGCCGTGCATCCGGCACGAGGAGCGCCCGGTCGAACCCCCAGAACAAGGCGAACGAGTCGCCGCTCGGCAGAAGCCGGATGCCCCGCGGCGCGCTCGCGGGTCGCCGGAACGATGCCTCGTCCGCCGTGAGGACCGAGCCGTCGCCGATCGGGGTCCGGACGGGCAGCAGCTCGTCGGCGAGGTCCTCGAAGGCGGCCGCGGCCGGCGCCGGCTGGAGGCCGGCCCAGGCCCCGAACGAGACCGGCGTCCCCGGCCCCATCGCGTGGAGGAAGCGGCGGGCGAGCTCCCGGCGCGCGTCGCGCGGCTCGACGTCCGGCGCCGGCACGGTCCGGATCGTCGGCCGGCGGGCGCCCTCCCAGCGGATCAGGACGCGCCCGGTCAGGGTCGCGTAGCGGAGCGCGTTCGGGTCGTGGCCCATCGCCTTGCCGGCCTGGGCATAGCTCATCGTCCGTCCGTCGAGGAACGCCTCGAGCCGGTCGGCGGTCTCCAGCGCCCGCTGCCGCCGCATCCCCGATTCCGGCAGGCGGCCCAGCGTGAACGGGGCCCAGTCGCCGTCCGCGACGACGTACGCGCTGAACCGCGGGCCCCAGATCTGGACGAGCGCCGGGTCCTCCCACGAGGACGGCGTCGTTCCGTGCACGCGCGCGTGGATCGACAGGAGGGCGGCCCGCGGCACGCTGTCGGTCAGGCCGGCGCGGGCGGCCCGGCGGAGCGACTCGGCGCCGGGCGGGAGCCGCCGATCGAGGTCGCCGGCGCGCCGGCGGTGGGCCAGGATCGCGTCGCGCGACAGTTCGAGGATCGCGCGGGACCGGGTCATCCGGCGACGGGCTCGTCGGCTTCGGTGGCGTGCCGGTTGACGCTCGGGGGCTCGTCCACCAGCTCGGGATCGCCGCGCCGGCCCAGGACGTACCAGGCCTCCAGCGGTCCCTTGCCCTTGACCTGGATCGTCCCCCGCGCCTCCCCGACGAAGTCGTCCCGGAGGAGCTCCCACGTGCCGCGGGTGACCTGGATCCGGCCGGGCGTCCCGTGCGACTCCATCCGGCTCGCCGTGTTGACGGCATCACCCCACAGGTCGTAGAGGAAGCGCTTGCGGCCGATGACGCCGGCGATCACCGGACCCGAGCTGATCCCGATCCGGAGCTCGAGGCCCAGGTGCCCCACGTCGACGCTCGAGCGAGTGACCTCGAGCATCTCGAGGGCCATCGTCGCCAGGGCCTGGGCGTGATCGGGACGCGGCAGCGGCACGCCCGCCGCGACCATGTAGCAGTCGCCGATCGTCTTGATCTTCTCGAGCCCGTAGCGCTCGGCGAGCGCGTCGAACTCGCTGAAGAGGTGGTCGAGGATGCCCACGACCTCGACGGCGGGCAGCCGTGCCGAGAGCGGCGTGAAGTCGACGACGTCGGCGAACAGGATCGACGCCGCCCCGAACTGGTCGGCGATCGGCTGGGACGAGGCCTTCAGCTGGTCGGCGATCGTCCGCGGCAGGATGTTCAGGAGGAGGTCCTCGGCCTTCTGCTGTTCGCTGCGAAGGGCGGCGAGCGCATCGGCGCGCTGCTTCGCGAACAGCGCGAGGAGCAGGAAGACCGTGCCGCCGCCCACGGTGATGTTCAGGGCGAGCATCGTCGTCGTGAACCAGACCGGGATGAGCGGCGGCGTCGGCCCCAGGATCGCCCCGGCGGCGCCGGACCCGAGGAACAGGACGAGCCAGGCGGCGAACCAGCGGCCCGCCGAGCGGAGGTCCGAGAAGACCAGCGCGCCGAGCGGCGCCACGATCCCCCAGATCCCGACGCCACCCGCGCCGATGAAGCCGCCCAGCGGGATCATCGACAGCGTCGGTGCCAGGACGATGTCGACCTGGTTGACCCGGAGGAGGAAGCGCAGGTCGTGGTTGCGCCGAAAGGCGCCGAGCCCAGCCACGAGGATCGCGAAGTAGACGAACGGGACGATCCCGACGGGCGACCCGAAGGCCAGATAGAGGGCGCCCCAGATCAGCGCGACGACGAGGACGACGCACGTGATCGCGACGAGGAGGAGCTTCCGGGCTCGGAGGTCCTCGTCGTCCGACGGGTCCGCGCCGATGCGAGCCAGCCGCTCCAGGACCGCGGTCGCGAAGGCCGGGCGCTCGCTCGTCGGGCCGGCCATCAGCGGACCGTCGCCCGCAGGGCTCCATCCAGGTCGGCCCACAGGTCGTCGACGGCCTCGAGGCCGACCGACATCCGACACAGGGTCGCGCCGACGATCGCCGCGTCGCCCGGATAGCGCGCCCGCCGCTCGATGAGCGACTCGACGCCACCCAGGCTCGTCGCGTGGGTCAGGAGCCGGAGGCGGCCCAGGAACGCCTCGGTCTGGCCCACGTCGCCCGCGACGTCGAACGAGACCATCGGACCGGCGCCCAGTGGCAGGACGCGGCTCGCCCGCTCGTGCTCGGAATCGCCAGCCAGTCCCGGGTAATGGACGGCCGCGACCGCCGGATGCCCGGCGAGCCTGCGCGCCAGTTCGACAGCCGTCGCCTCGGCGCGGTCGAGCCGGACGGCGAGCGTCCGCAGGCCGCGCAGCGCCAGGAACGACTCGAGCGAGCCCGGGATCGCGCCATGGTCGTGGCGGAACCCGGCGAGGGTCGTGGCGATCGCGGGGTCCCGGGCGACCGCGGCGCCCAGCAGGAGATCCGAGTGCCCGCCGATCAGCTTCGTGGCCGCGTGCAGGACGACGTCCGCGCCGAGCTCGATGGGCCGCTGGCGGAGCGGGGTCGCGAATGTGGCGTCGACGACCGTCAGCGCGCCGTGGGCGCGTGCGGCGGCGGCGATCGGCGCGATGTCCGCGACGACCAGCAGCGGGTTGGCGATCGACTCGACCCAGACCAGCGCGGCGCCCTCCGCGGCCGCGACCATGGCCGCCGGTTCGTCAGCCGGCACGATCCGGAGCTCGATCCGGCCCGCCGCCCGGAGGCCCTCGAAGATCGTTCGGACCCCGTGGTAGGCGACGCTGGACAGGGCGACGATCCCGCCGGCGGGTGCCAGGTCCGCGATCGCGGCAGCGGCGGCGAGGCCGGAGGCGAACGTCACCGCGTGGCCGCCGTCGAGCGCCCCGAGGGCGGTCTCGAGCGCGGTCCAGGCGACGTTGCCATCGCGCCCGTATTCGATCGTGCTGTCGTGGACGTACGTCGAGCTGAGGACGATCGGCGGGTTCATCGGAGCGCCCGCGACCCGCGCCGGGCGGCCCGCCTGCACCGCGACCGTGTCGGCGCTCCAGGCCGGATCGACCGGCAGCGGCGCGGGGTCGAGTGGCGGAGGCATCGCTCGCGGCGGCCGGCGGCTCAGCCGGCCTTGCCCGTCCCGAACTGGCGGTCTCCCGCGTCGCCGAGGCCCGGCATGATGTAGCCCTTGTCGTTGAGCTGCCGGTCCAGCGCGGCGCAGTGGATCTCGACGTCCGGGTGGGCCTCGGCGACGGCGGCGACGCCCTCTGGTGCGGCGATCAGGTTGACGAGCTTGATCCGGACGGGCTTGACCGCCCCCCAGCGCTTCAGGACCTCGATCGCCGCCGTGGCCGAGCCGCCCGTCGCGAGCATGGGGTCGAGGATCAGGCACAGGTCGACCGAGGCCGAGTCGGGCAGCTTGTTGTAGTACTCGACCGGGCGCAGGGTCCGCTCGTCGCGGAACAGGCCCAGGTGCCAGACCTCGGCGGTGGGCATCAGCTCGAGCATCGCGTCGACCATCCCGAGGCCCGCCCGGAGGATCGGGACGAGCCCGATCCGATCGGCCAGCTCGGCTGCCTCCATCTCCTCGATCGGCGTCCGGATCGTCAGCGGCCGGAGGCGGGCGTCGGCGAGGGCCTCGTAGCCCAGGAGCCACGACAGCTCGCGGACGACCTCCCGGAACTTCTTCGGCTCGGTCCGCTCGTCGCGCAGGATCGCGAGCTTGTGCTGAACCGCCGGATGGCTCGAGACGCGCAGGTTGGGCGGGAGCGACACGACGGGCCTCCGAGGCGACGGCCGGGCGGGCGACGCCGGGCGGGCGTCAGCCTGGGGTCGTCGCCCGGGATCGTAGCAAGGCCGCGACGATCGGCGAGCGGATCGGCGAGCCGGATCCGCTGCCGGGCCCGCGCTATGCTCAGGGGCCGTGACGACCGTCGCTCCCGACCCACGCCCCGCCCGACCGGCCCGCGCCGCGCGGCGCCCGGCGCCGATCCTCGTCCGCCAGATGCGGAACGGGATCGAGGAGAGCGTCCACCGCGGCGACGTCGTCGAGGCCGACGCCGACGGCGCCCTCGTCCGCGGGATCGGCGATCCCGATCGCGTCGCCAACCTCCGGAGCTGCGTCAAGCCGTTCGGCGTCGTCGCCCTGATCGAGGCCGGTGGGATCGAAGCGTTCGACCTGGAGCCGCCCGAGATCGCCCTGATGGCCAGCTCGCACTCGGGCGAGGACCTCCACGTCCGGACGATCCAGGCGCTCTACCGGCGCGCCGGCGTCAGCCAGTCGCTGATCGCCACGGGCTCCGAGGGGATGCCGCTCGACGCGCTGACCGCCGCGCGGCTGGCGCGTGACGGCGAGAAGGCGAGCCCGCTCCGGCACATGTGCTCGGGCCAGCACACCGTGTTCATCCTGCTGTCGAGGCTGAAGGGCTGGGAGCCGAAGGGCTACTGGCACGATGACCATCCCGCCCAGATCGCCTACCGCCAGGTCGTCGCCCGCACGTTCCGGACGGCGCCGGCCAAGCTCCGGACGGGCATCGACGGGTGCGGGGTCGCGACCTACGCGTTCCCGCTCCGAGACATCGCCCGCGCCTACGCCTTCCTCGCCGATCCGACGGCGGTGGCCTCGAGCGACGCGCGGTCGTCCCTCGCCCCCTCCCTCGTCCTCGTCCGCGACGCGATGCTCGCCAACCCCGACATGGTCGCCGGGACGCGCGATCGACTCGACACGTCGCTGATGAAGGCCGCGCCCGGGCGGCTCGTGAGCAAGGGCGGGATGGAGGCGCTCCGGGGCGTCGCGGTCCTGGCCGGACCCCGTCCCGCGTCGAATGGCGCGGGGACGGCGAGCTCGGCCACGGGCGTCGCGCTGAAGATCGAGGACGGGGATGGGTACGAGCGCGGCACCTGGGCCGCGACCGTCGAGGTCCTCGCCCAGGCCGGCGTCCTCGACGCCCACGAGCTCCGCCAGCTCGCGCGGTACCACCGGCCGCCGAGCATCGACCCGCACGGACGGATCGGGGCCGAGGCGGTTCCGGACTTCGAGCTGGCACCGCTGCGGGAGCTCGTCTCCGGCTGAGGTCGGGCCCGGCGCGGTCCGGGCCCACGCCGCGGCGGCGCGGACTGGCCGGATCGTGGTGCGCACGTTCCGCGCGCAGCGGGCATCCTTCGAACGATGACGACGGCCGGCGATCCGTGGCGGACGCTCGGGCTCCCGCCCGGGGCGAGCCTGGACGACGTCCGCCGTGCGTACCGCCGGCTCGCCAAGGCGAACCACCCCGATGCCGCGGGGGAGGCGGCGCTGCCGCGGTTCCTCGCCATCCAGGCCGCGTACGAGGCGATCGCGGGTCCCGCGCGCGGACGCCGGCTCGGCGGGCGGCCGGGCCCGGGCGGGGCGAGGCCCAACCCGCCGTCGGAGCCGTGGCGGGCCGATCCGGAGCGAGCCAGAGCCTCGGGCCGGGCCGACGGCCGGCGGCCCGGCGCACGCCCCACCGGGCGGCCGGGTGCCGGCGCGCGGCCGCGGGCAGCCGGCGAGGCCGATGGCGCCGGCGAGCCCCGGGGTCCGGCCGGTCCAGCGGGTCCGTCGACCGGCTCGTCCGCCGGCTCCGAGCGGACCCGTGGGCCGTCGGCGGGTCGCTCGCGCCGTTCGAGCCGTCGCCAGCCCAAGACCGCCACCCCGTACTCGACCTCGTACGACCCCGCCGACGAGGAGCCGTTCGAGCCCGGCTGGAGCGGCGGCAGTTGGTACGGCGCGTCGAGCGGCACGTACTGGACGATCAATCCCAAGGAATACGCCGACCCGCGCAAGCACGGGCCCGAGTACCAGGCCCGGGCGCGCCGGTCGCGCGACGGCTGGATCCTCGACGACGAGGAGGCGGAGACCGGTGAGGCCGGAGCGGCTGATCCTGGCCAGCCGCCGGCGGGTCCATCGGCCGCGCCTCCTGCCGACCCGTCGCCGTCGAGCCAGGCGGCGGGCCCTCGGCGGCCCCCGGCCCGGCAATCCGCGGCCTCGTCCGCCGGCATCGGCGGACCCGGCGACGCACCCCCGCAGGGCTCGGTCCCGGATCGGAGCGCCGGTCCGCAGCCGTCGAACGGGTTCCAGGCCCCGCTGCTCCCAGCGGCCCGGACCGCGACGGCCCGGGCCGGGTTCGCCCTCCTCGGCTGGCCGCCCCTCGCGTTGTTCGCGGCGTCGGCGATCGGCGAGACGACCGGCTGCGGCCGGTACGCCGCATCCTGCGCCGAGCTGTCGGCACCCGGGACGTGGATCGTCTCGCTGGCGATCCTGATCGTCCTCCTCGCCCTGCCGGCGGTCGCCCGCTGGTCCGCCCACGGAACGGTGGCGATGCTCGTGATCGGCGTTCCCGCGGCGGTCGTCCTGAGCGCGGCCGGCGGAACGAACCTCCGCGAGGCGTCGGCGCCGATGCTCCTCGGCGTCCTCGCGCTCGCCGATCTCGGCGGCGTCCTCTACGCCGTGGCGTTCGGGCGCTCGCGCCCGGAGGCCGGGTCGGGCGCGAGCCGATCGCTACGATGAGCGGGTGAACCGGCGTCATCTCCAGGACCTGTCGGCGGCCGCCCAGGAATACCTCCTCGCCCTCCGGGTGATGGCCGGCGACGGCACCCATGTCCGGGCGGCCCAGGTCGCCCGCCGGCTGGGCGTCTCGACCCAGGCCTCGAGCGAGATGTTCCGGCGCCTCGTCGCCGACGGGCTCGTCCGCCAGGCCGACGGCCGCGACCTGATCCTGACCTCGGCCGGCCGAGCCGCGGCCGATGCGATCTTCCGCCGCCACGCGCTCCTCGAGTGGCTGCTGACCGCGGTCGTGGGGCTGGGCTGGGCCGAGTCCGACGAGGAGGCGGCGAGACTCCAGGGCGCGTTGTCGCCGCGGGTCGAGGCCCGCCTCGACGAGATGCTGGGCCACCCGCCCACCTGCCCCCACGGCAACCCGATCGACGCGGAGACGGCCCGGGCGCGGCCGCGCGGCACGCCGCTCAGCGAGATCGAGGGCGGCGAGAAGGCCACGATCTACCGGATCACCGAGGAGGCCGAGGAGGACGCCGGGCTGCTGTCCTATCTCGAGGCGCGTGCCCTGACACCCGGCGCCGCCGTGACCGTGCTGGCTCGGTCCGAATCGCTCGATTCGCTGACGCTCGATGGACCGCGCGGCCGGGCGACGCTGGGTCTGCGCCCGGCGAGCCTGGTCCACGTCCTGCGCGGTGACGCCGATCCGGCCCTGTTCCACCACGTCCCACCGCGCTGACGGAGGCCGCGCGCTACCCTCCGTTCATGCCCGTCCCTGATCCCACCATCCGCGTCCGGATCGCCCCGAGCCCGACGGGCCCGCTCCACATCGGGACCGCCCGAACCGCCCTGTTCAACTACCTGTACGCGCGCCACGTGGGCGGCACGTTCATCCTCCGGCTCGAGGACACGGACGTCGCCCGTTCGACCCCCGAGAACGAGCGTGACATCCTCGAGGGCCTCGACTGGCTCGGGATCACCTGGGACGAGGGCCCCGACCCGGCCGGTGGCCGGGACCGCGGCCCGTTCGCGCCGTATCGCCAGATGCAGCGCCTGGATGCCTATCGTGAGGCGACGGATCGCCTGCTCGGCGCGGACGCCGCGTACCCCTGCTACTGCACGCCCGCTGAGCTGGATGCCGATCGCAAGGCCCAGGAGGCCGCCAAGGAGCCGCCGCGCTACGTCGGTCGGTGCGCCCGTCTCAGCCCCGCCGACCGGGCCGAGCGCGAGGCCCGCGGCCTTCGCGGCGCGATCCGCTTCCGGGTCCGGCCCGGCGTCGTGGGCTGGACGGACCTGATCCGCGACCGGATCGAGATCGACACCGCGAACCTTGGCGGCGACTTCGTGATCGTCCGCGCCGACGGCACGCCGCTGTACCACTTCGTCGTGGTCGTCGACGACGCGGCCATGGAGATCAGCCACGTGATCCGCGGCGAGGACCACGTCAGCAACACGCCCAAGCACATCCTCCTGTTCGAGGCGCTGGGCCATCCGATCCCGCAGTTCGGCCACCTGCCGCTGATCCTCAACCCCGACGGGACGAAGATGAGCAAGCGCAAGAGCCAGACCGCCGTCGACGACTACCGGGCCCAGGGCTTCATCCGCGAGGGCCTCGTGAACTACTTCTCGTACCTGGGCTGGAGCCCGGGCACCGAGGAGGACGTCCTCTCGCTCGAGGATGTCGTCGAGCGCTTCGACATCGGCAAGGTCCAGAAGGGCGGAGCCCGCTTCAATCGCGAGCGACTGGAGTGGCTGAACGGCCAGTGGATCCGCCGGCTCGAGCCCGACGATCTCGTCAATCGGCTGCGGCCATACCTCGAGGCCGCGGCCGCCGACGGCCGGATCGACCGGGTCCCGTCCGACGAGGAGCTGGGCGCCCTCCTGCCGGTGATCCAGGAGCGGCTGCCGACCCTCGGGGCGATCGTCGACCTCGTCGGCTTCCTGTGGGTCGAGCGGCTCGAGGTCGATCCGGCGGTCCTCGTCCCCAAGCGCTGGGATCCGGCGACGACCCGCGACGGCCTGGCGGCGGCGCGCGAAGTGATCGCGGCCCACGACGCGGTGACATGGGAGGCGGACGAGCTCGAGCCGCCGCTCCGCGAGCTCGTCGAGGCCCGCGGCTGGAAGGCCGGCGACTTGTTCATGGCGATCCGCGTGGCGACGACGGGCCGCACCGCCACGCCGCCGCTGTTCGACACGCTCGTGGCCCTCGGTCGCGAGCGGACCTTGGCCCGCCTCGATACGGCGATCGAGGTGCTCGGTGGACCGATTCCGACCTGAAATCGGGCGTTAACACGGCTGGCTACGATTCGCCTCGCATGGCACGAACGATCCTCGTCGTGGAGGACGAGACCACCCTCCGCGAGACCCTGGCCGAGGCGCTGGAGGTCGAGGGCTTCCGGGTTGTTGCGGCGGCCGATGGCCGCGAGGCGCTGACCCGCTTCCGGGCCGATCGACCGGACCTCGTCCTTCTCGACCTGATGCTGCCCGAGCTGTCCGGGATCGAGGTCTGCCGGATCATCCGTGCCGAGTCGGGCGTGCCGATCGTCATGCTGACCGCGAAGGACAGCGAGCTCGACAAGGTCGTGGGGCTCGAGCTCGGCGCCGACGACTACGTCACGAAGCCGTTCTCGCTGCGCGAGCTGTCGGCCCGGATCCGGGCACTCTTCCGGCGCTCCGAGCAGGTCGCGGCCGCGGAGCCGGCTGCCGGCTCGATCGTGGACCTGGGCCGCGTCCAGGTCGACCTGGCCGGTCATCGGCTCCTGCGCGACGGCGCATCGCTGCCGATCAAGCCGAAGGCGTTCGAGCTCCTCGCGTTCCTGCTCCGCCACCCGGGCCAGGCGTTCACCCGGGACCAGCTCCTCGAGCACGTCTGGGGCTACGACTACGCGGGCGAGACGCGGACTGTCGACGTCCACGTCCACTGGCTGCGGGCCACGCTAGAGGACGACGCCTCGTCGCCCTCCTACATCCACACCGTCCGCGGCGTGGGCTACGTGTTCCGTCGGCCGCAGGCCGGAGCCGTCGCCGGCTAGCGGCGTCAGGGCCGGTTCGGTTCCGGCTCCCTGGGATCAGAGGAACGGTGAGACGAGCACGTAGCTGAGCGCGGCGAAGGCCGCCGATGCAGGGATCGTCAGGACCCACGCGATCACGATGTTCCCGGCGACGCCCCAGCGGACCGCCGACAACCGGTCGCTCGATCCGACGCCGATGATCGCGCTCGAGATGACGTGGGTCGTGGAGACCGGCATCCCGAAGTGCGAGGCCGTGAGGATGATCGAGGCCGCCGTCGTCTCGGCGGCGAAGCCGTGGACGGGGTCCAGCTTGACGACCTTCTGCCCCATCGTCCGGATGATCCGCCAGCCACCGGCTGCGGTCCCGAACGAGATCGCGCTTGCGGCGAGGACGATCACCCAGAGCGGGATCGTCGAATCGGCCGGCAACAGCCCACCGGCGATCAGGGCGAGGGTCATGATCCCCATCGTCTTCTGGGCATCGTTCGAGCCGTGGCTAAACGCCATGAACGCCGCCGACAGGATCTGGAGCCGCCGGAAGCGGTCATTGATCCGCCTGGGGTTGGCCCGACGGAAGACGTTCAGGATCAAGACCATCGCGGCGAACCCGATCACGACCCCGAGGATCGGCGACAGGACGAGCGGGATGATCACCTTGTCGATCACGCCCTGGACCTTGATCGCCTGAGCGCCGACGGAGGCGATGACCGATCCGAGCAGCCCGCCGATCAGGGCGTGGCTCGAGGAGCTGGGAATGCCGAACCGCCACGTGATCAGGTTCCAGATGATCGCCCCGATCAGGGCCGCGGCGACGATCGTCTGGCCGGCGCTGCCGCCCGGCGTGTCGGCGAGGCCCGAGGAGATCGTCTTGGCCACCGCGGTCCCGGTCAGGGCCCCGATGAAGTTGGCCGCCGCGGACATGAGGATCGCGTGCTCGGGTCGGAGGGCACGGGTTGAGACGGAGGTCGCGATCGCGTTCGCGGTGTCGTGGAAGCCGTTGATGTAGTCGAACAGGACGGCCAGGCCGAGGACGGCGACGAGCAGGACCGTCAGGTCGTTGGGCACGGGCGCAAGGCTACCGGATCGTCTCCCGCCGGGCGGCATGGCCCGGCCGAGCCGTCTCCGCGGGGCCGACCGCCGATTTCGGCAGGTCACGGGGTCTCGCCTCAGGCCTCGCCCGCCCTTCCGATTTCGTATTCCGAAATCGGAACGAAGCCGGCCGGAATGGCGCCCGGTCCACACCTGTCGAGATCGCACGCAACCGGCTGACGCGACGGGGCCAAACCCAACGCGCGACCGACCTCCCGGTATCCTTCGCCGATGCGCCTGAGCCAGCTCTTCTTCGAGACCCTCCGCGACGATCCCGCCGAGGCCGAGATGGCCTCGCACCGCCTCCTCCTGCGGGCCGGCTACGTCCGCCAGCTCGGCTCCGGGATCTACTCGCTCCTGCCGCTCGGCAAGCGCGTCAACGACCGGGTCGAGCAGATCATCCGCGAGGAGCAGGACCGGATCGGCGGCCAGGAGATGGAGATGCCGGTCGTCCACCCGGCCGACGTCTGGCGGGCGAGCGGGCGGTACCAGGCGATCGGGCCGGAGCTCGGCCGCTTCAAGGATCGGAACAACCGGGACATGGTCCTGGCGATGACCCACGAGGAGGTCGTCGGCCTCCTCCTGGCCGACGTCGTCAGCTCGTGGCGCCAGCTGCCGATGATGGTCTACCACTTCCAGACGAAGTGGCGCGACGAGCCACGGGCCCGCGGCGGCCTGATCCGGGTCCGCGAGTTCGTCATGAAAGACGCCTACAGCTGCGACCGCGACGAAGCCGGGCTGGACGCGAGCTACTGGTCGCAGCACGGTGCGTACACCCGGACGTTCGAGCGCCTGGGGCTCGACACGATCGCGGTCAGCAGCGACGTCGGGATGATGGGTGGCAGCCTCGCCCATGAGTTCATGGTCCTGAACCCGGCCGGCGAGGACGTCCTCGTCCTGTGCGAGGCCTGCGGCTATGCCGCCAACCGCCAGGTGGCGGTGATCCCGCGCGAGACGCCGGCCGCCGAGGACCCGCTGCCGCTCGAAGAGGTCTCGACGCCCGGGACGACGACGATCGCCTCGCTCGCCGCGTTCCTCGAGATCCCGGCCACGCGAACGGCCAAGGCCGCGTTCTTCGTGACGGCTGACGGTCGCCTCGTCACCGCGATCGTCCGGGGCGATCACGAGGTCAACGAGACGAAGCTGATCAACGCCGTGGGGGCCAGCAAGGGGCTCCGGCCCGCGACGGTCGAGGAGATCAAGGCGGCCGGCATGGAGCCCGGCTACGGCTCGCCGATCGGCGCCCACGACACGACGGTCGTCGTCGACGAGCTGGTCGCGCGCAGCCCGAACCTGGTCGCGGGCGCCAACCGCGAGGGCGTCCACTACCGGAACGTCAACGTGGGCCGCGATTTCACGCCGGACGTCGTCGTGGACCTGACGAACGCCCGGGAAGGCGATCCCTGCCCGAACGGCGATGGGACCGTGATCCTGCGCAACGGGATCGAGGTCGGCAACATCTTCAAGCTCGGAACGAGGTACAGCGACGCGTTCAAGGCGACGTACCTCGGCGAGGACGGCGCGGAGCACCCGGTCGTCATGGGCTCGTACGGGATCGGCGTTGGACGCAACGTCGCCTGCGTGGTCGAAGCCCATCACGACGAGAAGGGCATCGTGTGGCCCGAGGAGGTGGCACCCTACGCCGCCCACATCGTGGCGATCGGAGCCGCGAAGGACCCCCAGGTCGCGGCGGTCGCGGACCGGCTCCACGAGGTGGGGGAGAGGGCCGGCTACTGGCGCCACGTGCTGTACGACGACCGCGACGAGTCGCCCGGCGTGAAGTTCACCGATGCCGAGCTGCTCGGGATGCCCTGGATCCTGACCGTCTCGCCGCGGTCCCTGGCGGCCGGCGGGGTCGAGGTCACGAATCGCGCCACCGGGGAGCGGTCCACCCGCCCGATCGAGGACGTCGAGGCGCTCATCCGGGGCGATCGCGCGGTCGAGGCCACCGAGACCGCCGGCTCGCCTCGCTGATCGGAGGTCCGCGGGCTCTTCCGTCGGCCCGGCCCGGACCGGGCCAGGTGCTCCCGGACGGGTCACCAGCCGCGCCGGGCGGAGCGCCTCGCCCGGACGAACTCCGGAGCCCGCCGACCACCTAGGATGGCCGGGCGATGCCGCCTCGCCCGCTCCTCCCGGCCGACGACCTGTATGCCCGCCTCGAGCTGCCGGTCGACGCCTCGTTCGAGGCGGTCGAGATCGCCTGGCGCGCGCTCCTGAAGCGGCACCACCCCGACATCGCCGGACCGGCTGCGGTCGAGGTCGCGAAGCGGATCAACGTCGCGCATGACTGGCTGTCCGATCCGGCGCTCCGCGACCGCTACGACCGGGAGCGGCACCCGCGGCGAGACGCCGCCGGCCGGGCGGCGGCATCCGGTCGCTCCGCCCCGCCGGCCGGTCGTGGCGGGATCCGCTCCGCGCCGGATCGACCGCGAGCCGCGCCACGGCCCCGGCCTCCGCTCGATCCGGCCCAGGCCCTGGCGCACCACATCGACCGCGTCCGGCGCCTGAGCGAGGACGAGCTGGACCGCCTGTCCCTGGCCGAGACGGCGCCGATCGCGTTCATCGCCTCGATCTCGCGGTTCCTCCCGGTCGACCGCCAGGACGCGCTCCGTGCGATCGAGCCGCAGGTCCAGGCCGCGCTCCCGCGCCGCGGCCGATGGGATCCGCCGACCCGCGACGCGGCGGTCGGGTTCGCGCAGGAGATCGTCCTGGGGCCGTTCCTCGACGAGCACCTCTCCGGCGACTTCCGGGATCGGGTCCGGGAGCGGCTGACGAGGGGCTGGCAGGCGGCCGTCGATCAGCCGAGGTACGGCCCGAACAGCGCGGGTGTGGGGGCCGCGCTCGAGCGGCTGGCTGCACTGCCGCTCGCTGAGCGGGCCCGCGTCGGCGCCGGTGCCGCGCGCGCGCCCGGGCCGGACTTCCCGTGGCCGCCCGGCCTGTCGCCCGCCGACGACGCGGCCTTGCGGGTTTCGAGCGCGCTCGCCCAGCGCGACGCGCTGGCGCTCCTGCCAGAGCCCGTGCCGGCCCTGACGCGCCGCTCGCTGGCCCGGGCGATGCACGGCCTCGTCCTCCGCCACGGGTTCCGCCCGGCCGAGCTGGAGCGTCTCGCCGGTCCGTGGAGCGCGATCGTCCTGGGCCCGCCGTCGCCTCCGGTCGGCGCACGCCGCCGAGGTTGACGAACGTCCGTTCGACGCGGCGCCTCCCATCGAGTACCCTTCGGTCCTCGTGCTCGATGGGCGCTCCGGTCAGCGCCCCGGTGACCTCCGCGGCGTTCCGCCCGGTCGAATCCCAGATCCCGAACCAGTTCGTGCCCTGACCGGGCCCCGCCAGCGCGCGGGAGGGCCCCGTCAGGAGAATCCCTTCCCATGTCCTTCGATGAACTCGGGCTGGCGCCCGAGCTGCTCCGCGCCGTCGCGGACCAGGGCTACACCGAGCCCACCCCGGTCCAGCGCGAATCGATCCCCCTGGTCCTGGCCGGACGCGATCTGCTCGCCGGCGCCCAGACCGGCACCGGCAAGACCGCCGCCTTCGTCCTGCCGATGCTCCAGCGCCTCAACGCCGAGCGAACGCCGGGCTGGAAGGCGCGCCCCACGGACGGCCGCGCGCCATCCGCGCAGCGTCCACCCTTCGACCCGGTCCGCGCGCTCATCCTCACCCCAACTCGCGAGCTCTGCCTCCAGGTCGAGGAGAGCGTCCGGACGTATGGCCGCCATCGCCGGATCCGCTCGGTCGCGATCTATGGCGGCGTCGGCTACGAGCCCCAGAACCGGGCGCTGCGTGCCGGCCCCGGCATCGTCGTCGCGACGCCCGGCCGGCTGCTCGACCACATCGACCAGCGCCACGTGGACCTGTCCCGCGTGGAGATCCTCGTCCTCGACGAGGCCGACCGGATGCTCGACATGGGTTTCATCCGCGACATCCGCAAGGTCCTCGACCTGCTCCCGACCGAGCGCCAGACCCTCCTCTTCTCGGCGACGTTCTCCGACGAGATCCGGCGCCTGGCCGCCGGCATCCTGCGCGATCCCGCGACTGTCCAGGTCACGCCGCGGAACACCGCCACCGAGCTCGTGACCCAGGTCGTCCACCCGGTCGACCGCGGCCGCAAGCGCGACCTCCTGTCGCACCTGATCCGGAGCGGTCGGATCGAGCAGGCCCTGGTCTTCACCCGGACGAAGCACGGTGCGAACCGTCTGGCCGAGCAGCTGGCCCATGACGGGATCGCAGCGGCTGCGATCCATGGCAACAAGAGCCAGGGCCAGCGGGTCCGCGCCCTCGGCGACTTCAAGACCGGACGGGCCGCGATCCTCGTCGCCACCGAGGTCGCCTCACGCGGCCTCGACATCGAGGATCTGCCGCACGTCGTGAACTTCGAGCTGCCGCTCGTGGCCGAGGACTACGTTCACCGGATCGGCCGGACCGGGCGCGCGGGCGCGAGCGGCGACGCGATCTCGCTCGTCTGCGTCGACGAGGCACCGCTCCTCCGCGAGATCGAGAAGCTCCTGGGGCGGCCGATCCCCAGCGAGGTCGTCCCCGGCTTCGAGCCCGACCGCTCGATCCGGCCGGAGCGGATCCAGCGCGGCGGTGGCCAGCGCGGCCCAGCGCCGCGGATCGGGTCTCCACGGGGCGTCGCGCATGGCCGGCCGGGACCGAGCCGGTCGGGTCCGAGCCGGCCGGCCCAGCCGGTCGGCGCCGACGGGCGCGATCCCGGGCCGCGACGACCGGCCGATGGCCGGCGTCCTGCAGACCGCCGGCGGGGGCCGGTGGGGATCGGATCGCGGCCGGTGGGGATCGGATCGCGGCCAGCCGGGCCGCATCGCGGTGGCCAGTCCATGGCTCGGCCCTCGGGTCCTCGGCCTGCGGGTCCGCGACCGCACGGGCCGCGTCCCGGCGGCCCCCAGCCGTCCCGCCAACCGGGATGGTCCGACCGGCCCCGGATCGACGTCCTGCCCGGCGAGCAGCTCGCCCGAGCCCGCCGGCCCGACTGACCTCGGCCCCTCGAGTCCCCGTCGGCGCGCGCTCGGGCTCCGTGACTGCGACACGATCGTGACCTGCGACCCTGTCTCGGGTCGCCAATCGTGCCGTATCCTGCCGCCGGACCCGGCCGGACGGTCGGCCCGCGCTGAGGAGGCGGTCGCGACGACGTGGACGCACGCATCCTGCTCGTCGAGGACGACCCGTCGATCCGGGAGATCACCGCGATCGGGCTGACCGCCGCGGGCTTCGCCGTGACGACCGCCAGCGATGGCCTCGAGGGCCTGGAGCGCTTCAAGAGCGAGCCGTTCGACCTCGTCCTCCTTGACGTGATGCTGCCGCGCCTCGACGGCTACGAGGTCTGTCGGCAGATCCGCCGGACGTCGACGCTGCCGGTCGTGATGCTCACCGCCCGGTCCGACACGATGGACGTCGTCCTCGGCCTGGAGGCGGGTGCGGACGACTACGTCCGCAAGCCCTTCGAGATCCCGGAGTTGATCGCCCGGGTCCGCGCCGCGCTCCGCCGAGCCGGAACACCCGCGGACGGAGCTCCGGCGCTCCGCCTTGGTCCGATCGAGATCGATCTGGCCGGCCGGGCCGCGGCCCGCGATGGGCGCGAGCTCGCCCTGACCCGGACGGAGTTCGACCTGCTCGTCGAGCTCGTCCGTCATGCCGGGACCGTCCTATCGCGGGACGTGCTCCTCGATCGCGTGTGGGGCTACGACTACCTCGGCGACTCGCGCCTCGTCGACGTCGCCATCCAGCGCCTGCGGGCGAAGCTCGAGACCGATCCGACGGCGCCCACCCTGATCCAGACCGTCCGCGGTGCCGGCTACAAGGCCGTCCGCTGAGCGGCGGCGCGCCTCGATGATCCGTGGTGTCCGGGCCCGCCTGACGGCCACGATCGTGGCGCTGGTCGCCCTGACCGCGCTCGTCCTCGGCGTCGCCGCGTACGTCTTCGTCGATGCCCGGCTCCACCAGCAGCAGCTCGACGACGCGAACAACCAGGCCCGCTTCGACCTGTCCGTCCTGATTCCGCCGCGCCTGTCGAGTCCGCCGACGCTGGTCCAGATCACCGACCTGGCGTCGGCGTTCAAGGCGCGTGCGCTCGGTACGATCATCGTCCCGGACGGCGCCGAACCCAACTACGAGCCGGCCGTGCTGCGCGGGGCGCTCGACGCGATCCCGGCCGACGTCCGGCACTTTGTCGAGGGCGGCCAGATCGCCTACAGCTGGCAGACGGTCAACGGCAAGCCGAGCCTGATCGTGGGCGGCCGATCGGCGGGCACGGGACCGCAGATCTGGTTCGTCCACGACGTCGGCGCGATCGTCTCGGCGCTCGACCAGCTGCGCCTCGCCTTGCTCGTCGGCGGCCTCCTGGTCGCCCTCGTTGCGGTCGTCGTCGCGCGGGCGGTCGCCGGTGGCGTGCTCGCCCCGGTCGACGAAGCGAGCCGGGCGGCGATCCGGATCGAACGGGGTGATCTGTCGGCACGGGTCCCGGTCACATCCAGCGACGAGTTCGGGCGGTGGGCCGACCGCTTCAACCGGATGGCCGATTCGCTCGAGGACACGATCGTCCGTCTTGAGGCCGCCCAGACCCAGAATCGGCGGTTCGTCGCGGACGTTGCCCACGAGCTGCGGACGCCGACCACGGCCCTCGTCGCCGAGGCGTCGCTCCTGCGCGGCCACCTCGACGCCCTCCCGGCCGAGGCCCGCCGAACCGGTGAGCTCGTCATCCACGACATCGGCCGGCTCCGTGACCTCGTCGAGGACCTGATGGAGCTGTCGCGGTTCGACGCGGCGGGCGAGGAGATCCGGACCCAACCGGTCGACCTGGGCCGGCTGATCCGCGACGTCGCCGGGGCGCGCCACCGCGACACGGTCCTCGAGCTGCCGGACGACCGCGTCGTCGTCGACAGCGATCCGCGCCGGCTCGAACGGATCATCGGCAACCTCCTCGACAACGCCCGCGAGCACGCACCCGGGGCCCTCGTGGTCGCTCGCCTGACGTCGTCGCCCAGCGCCGTCCGGGTCTCGGTGCTGGATCGGGGCCCGGGGGTCCCGGCGGATCGACTCGACCGGATCTTCGAGCGGTTCTTCATGGCCGACCCGAGCCGCCGCGGCGGCTCCGGGCTGGGGTTGTCGATCGCCGCCGAGCACGCTGAGCTGCTGGGCGGTGAGCTGCGTGCCCGCAATCGCGACGGCGGCGGGCTCGAGGTGGAGCTGGTCCTGCCCGTGACCGAACCGTTACCGCGCCGCGATCCGGCTGCGATGGACGAAGACGAGGCTGAGGATCGATGAACCGCCACTCTTGGAGGGAATCCCTCATGACTCGTCCGCACTCGCCGATGCTGGCCCTGGCCGGCCTCGTCACCGTCCTCACGATCGCCACGGCGTGCGGCGGATCCACCGGTCCGCTCGGCCCCGTACCGGTCCCGTCCGTGACGGCCGCCCCGTCCGTCGCCCAGGGGAGCCCCGATGCGACGCCGGGCGCGACCGACTCACCGTCGGGATCGCCGATCGACCAGCCGTCGTCGACCCCGACCGGCTCCGAGGCGCCCTCGCCGTCGTCCTCCGGCTCGACCGGGACGACGATCGTCCGAGCCTACTTCTGGCTCGATGGCGCCCCCGGCAGTGCCGGCCCGGTGGCGGTCCTGCGCGAGATTCCGGCGACCAAGGCCGTCGCGACCGCGGCGGTCAACGCGCTCCTCGCCGGCCCCAGCGACGCCGAGGGCAAGCGAAGCATCACGAGCCAGATCCCGGATGGCACCCAGCTCCTCGGCCTCACGGTCGAGAACGGACTCGCCACGATCGACCTGTCCTCCGAGTTCATCGCCGGCGGCGCGGGCGAGGCCTACCAGACGCGCCAGGCGCAGATCGTCTACACGCTCACCCAGTTCCCGTCGATCAAGGCGGTCGGGATCCTGATCGAGGGCAGCGGCGACAGCATCGCCCTGGATCGAGGTGACTACGCCGACCTGCTGCCCGACATCTGGGTCGATCGCCCGGCGTGGGGCGCGGCGATCGGCAACCCGGCCCATGTGACCGGCAACGCGGACGTCTTCGAAGCAGCCTTCCGGATCTCGATCCTCGACGGGTCGGGCGCGACGCTCGCCGATCAGCAGGCGATGGCGACCTGCGGGACCGGCTGCCGCGGCACGTTCGACGTCTCGATCCCGTACACGGTCTCGAAGGCGCAGTACGGGATCCTGCGGGTCTACAACCCGTCGGCACAGGACGGCACCCCCGAGTCGATCCGCGACTACCGGGTCTGGCTGACGCCGAAGGCCTGACCGCTCTCCGCTCTCCGCTCCGACGCCCCGGCTCCGCCGGGGCGTCCTCGCGTCCAGGACTGAAGGCTTAGCCGCAGGTCGCGCGGGCGGCCTTTGCGAGGGCCGCGGCGTCGGTCAGCGCCTGGGTCACGTCCTGGAGATCGTTGCTCGCCTCGGTCTCCATCGAGCCGAGGCTGACGTCATCGGACGGCGCGAGCGACGCCTCGATCGTCCCTTCGAACCAGCTCGCGCTGCTCGCCATCGCGTCGAGGGCGGCTCGGAACTTCGTGACGGCCGGGTCGTAGCAGGTGGTTGACGGCTGCTGGGCAAGCCATGCTCGCTCCCCGTCGGCCCAATCGCGCATCTGGGCGATCGCGAGCCGGAGGTCCGCCGCACTGCCGACGGACGCGCTGGCCAGGGTCCGGACCAGGAGACCTTCGCGAGCGGTGGCGTCGCGGAGGCGACCCTCGAAGTCGGACAACGCCGACCTCGATCCGGTGTCCGCGGACGGCACGTCCGTTGGTCGCGCCGTCACCGACGGCAGCGGGTCGGTCGAGCCACAAGCGACGAACATCGATCCGATCAGGACCAGGATCGCCAGGACGGGGGACAGGTCGGATCGCCGCATCGTTCGGGCGAGGATACGGCCCGCGACGGGCCCGGGTTCAGCCGCCGCCGGCCCCGGGTTCAGCTGCCGGACCGAATGCCATCGCTCGTTGCGCCGCCCGGCGTGCGATCCGATCCTCGTAGCGAGCGCCATCCGCTCGTTGCGCCGCGCAACGCGGAGTCCGAGTGCCGGACTGAGCGCCATCCGCTCGTTGCGCCGCCCGGCGTGCGATCTGATCCTCGCAGCGAGCGCGGTCCGCTCGGGTGCGGCCCGGACCGGCCGGCCGGCGGCGAGGCTCAGGCGTGCTTGATGGTGATCCGCTCGATGATGTTGGCCGCGTCCTCGGCCTTGTCGATCGTGGCCTCGAGCAGCCCGTAGATGTCCTTCCACTTCAGGACGTCGAGCGGATCGCGCTCCTCGTTGAACAGGGCGGCGATCGCGCCGCGGACGAGCTGGTCGCCTTCGTTCTCGAGGCGGTGGACCTCGATCCAGTAGCGGTCGAGGTCCTTGAACCCCTGGAGATGGGTGAGCGCGTCGTGGAGGATCTCGGCCTGCTTGACGATGATCGACGCCTGCTCGACAGCGATCGCCGTGGGCGCCTCGACGCGGTACAGGACGAACGTGTCGGCCGCCTCCTCGATGAAGTCCAGGACGTCGTCGAGGGCGCTGATCAGGGCGTAGATGTCCTCGCGATCGAACGGTGTGACGAACGTCGCCTCCAGCCGATGGCCGATCTCGTGGCTGATCTCGTCGCCGCGATGCTCCGTCGCCCGGATCTCGGCGGCCCGTGCCTCGGGCTGGTCGTAGGTCCGGAGCATCGCCTCGAGCAGACGAGCGCCACCCAGCACGTTGGCGGCGTCCTCGACGAACAGGTCGTAGAACCGCTCATCGCGCGGGATCAGACGAAGACGCACGGCAACTCTCCGGAGTGGGTGGGCGGGCGGGAACGGTGACGACGCGGGGCGGGCGGCAGGAACGGCGACAATCGGCGGCGAACAACGGCAACGGTGAGCGGGTTGGGGCTCGCCACGAGAGTACCCCGCGCGGCCGAACGCTGTGCGATGCTCGGCCCGTGGACGGCCCGCTGCTCCTGTTCGTCGGGCTGCTCGTGGTGGCCCTCACGATCGCGATCGCCGTCGCCCTGGACCGCGAGCGCTCACTGGATGCGGCCCGAACGGCGCTGACCCGGGCCGGTGCACCGCTCGACCCGGCCGCGGACGCGACGGACGTGCCGACGCTCGTGCGCCGGCTCCGCGACCGCCTCGACGCCTCGGAGTTCGAGCTCGACCAGCAGGTCCGCAACGCGTCGTACCTGGCCGACCTCATGGGGGTCGGGATCGTCCACTTGGACGAGCGCGGGACGGTCGATCTCGCGAACGCCGCGGCCCACATCCTCCTCCGCCGCGCGCCCGGCTCGCTCCCCGGCCGGACGGCGCTCGAGACCTTCGTCGACCGCCGGGCCGAAGAGATGATCGAGACTGCCCAGGCGACCGGCGCCGCATCCGGGGAGTACCGGCTCGCGGGCGCCGACGGCCCGACCCTGGTCGTGCGCGCCCGGCGGGCGCCGGTCCGGGGCGTGTGGATCGTCCTCGAGGACGTCTCCGAGCTCCGCCGGCTCCAACAGATCCGGACCCAGTTCGTCGACAACCTGTCGCACGAGCTGCGGACCCCGCTGTCCACGGTGTCCCTGCTGGCCGAGACACTCGCCCGCGACGCCGAATCAGCCGGCGAAGGCGTCCCCGCCCGGATGCGCGATCGGATCGCGAAGATCGAGCTGGAGACCGGGCACCTCGTCCAGATGGTCAACGAGCTCCTGGACCTGGCCCGGATCGAGGGCGGCGGACCCCTCGTCCTCCTCGACCGGGTGGACCTGGGCCGGATCGCCCAGGAGGCCACGGAGCGGCTCCGCCTCTTCGCCGACCGGCAGGGCCTCCGGCTCGTCGTGGACCGGCCGGAGCAGCTGCCGCCGGTTCGCGGCGACGAGGCCCGCCTTGGCCAGGTGGTGATCAATCTGGTGCATAACGCGCTGAAGTTCGGCCGGCCCGAGGACGTCGGCGCGACCCCGGACGAACCCGGTGCGGAGTCGCCCGCTCCCTCGGCGGCTGGCGACCTGGATCGGGCCGAAGTGCGCGTCTCGGTCAGGGCCGCGTCCGGCGAGGTCGTCCTGACGGTCGCCGATCATGGGCTGGGCATCCCGCCGGCCGACCTCGGCCGGATCTTCGAGCGGTTCTACAAAGTCGACCGGGTCCGCGTGCGCGGCGGCGGGACCGGGCTGGGACTGGCGATCGCGCGCCATGTCGTCGAGCAGCATGGCGGCCGGATCTCGGTCGAGTCCGAGGAGGGCCGCGGCTCGACGTTCCGGGTCGTGCTGCCGGCCGCGCCGCCGGAGCTCGCCGCCTGACGCGGAGCGTTCCGTCGCGCAGCCGGCTCACCGGCCCCGGCGGTGCGATCGGCGCCCCACGCCGGGCGCGGACCGCGCACACTGAGGGCATGGACCAGCTTCACGTCGCGACGCTGAACATCCGCAACCTCGCCGATCGCTGGGACGAGCGGCTGCCGTTGATCCTCGCCGACATGGCCGCCTTGCAGCCCGATCTCCTCGGGCTCCAGGAGGTCGTCTTCGTCCTCCAGCAGGATCGCCTGATCGGGGCGGCAGGGGAGGGCCGCTACGAGTCTACGCGCGGCTGGGCCGGCCGCCCGGAGTACGGGAATGCGCTGCTCGTGAAGGAGCCACTCGCGGCGGCGGCGGCGGAGCGGCTCGACCTGGGCCTGACGCGGTCGGCGATCCGCGTCCGGCTCCTCCTGCCGGGTGGGTCGACGATCGTTTCCGTCGTGACCCATCTCCATCACGTGACCGCCGACGAGGCCGCCCGGGACGAGCAGGCGCGGCTCCTGATCGAGTGGCTGGCCGGAGCGGGCGCGACCGACGATTCCGCGGGCACGATCGTCGTCGGCGACTTCAACGCCGAGCCGTCCGAGCCTGCGTACGCGCGGATGCGTGCCGCCGGCTTCCGGTCCGCCTTCGGCGAGGCGAACGGGAACGAGCCCGACGTGACTTGGCCGTCGGGCCTGGAAGGGCCGGCGATCGACACCGACGGGCCGCCCGGCTGCCTCGACTACATCTGGGTCCGCGGCGCGATCGCCGTCGAGTCGTGCCGGCTGGCGTTCGACCGGCCGGCCGTCGGCGACCGCGGCCTCTTCCCGTCGGATCACCTCGGCCTGTCGGCGCGGCTGACCGTCGGCTGATGGCCGCCGTGGTTTCCGCGCCCGGCGGCCGGGCGCTCCGGCTCGCCCACCGCGGGGACTGGCGGCGCGGGCCGGAGAACACGATCGCGGCGTTCCTCGCGGCCCTCGCCGTTCCGGGCTGTGACGGCCTCGAGTTCGACGTCCGGGCCGCCCGCGACGGCGTGGCCGTCTGCTACCACGATGAGACGTTGGCCCGCGTTCACGGCGTCGATCGGCGGGTCGCCGACCTGCCTGCGGACGAGCTCGAGGCCCTCGGCGTCCCCACCCTCGAGGGCGCCCTCAACGCGATCCCGCGCCGGGCGTTCCTCGACGTCGAGCTGAAGGGAGATCCCGGCCGCGGCGCATTCGAGGCACTCGTCGCCGGGCGGGGCGCCGGGCTCCAGCGGGCGGTCGTGTCCTCCTTCGAGCCAGCTGCTCTCGAGCGGATCGGCGGCTACGCGCCGCGCTGGCCGCGCTGGCTCAACGCGAGCGACGCGTCAGCGCGAACGATCTCCACGGCCCTCGAGCTGGGTTGCCGCGGAATCTCCGTCGAGTGGCACGCCCTCGAGCGGAGGTCGATCGGGGCGGCGCGCGCGGCCGGGCTTGAGGTCGCTGCATGGACGGTCCGCCGCCGGCCCTCGTTCGATCGACTCGCCCGCCTCGGCGTCGTGGCGATCTGCGCGGAGGCGGCCGCCCTGGACGGTGATGCCGGCCCGGCGGCGACCCGATGACGGAGGATCCGCCGACGAGCGCAGATTCCGGACACGCCAGTGCGGTGCGTCGCCTCCTTCCCACCCACCTCCCAAACGCCAGCCCGGACACGATCGCGCATCTGGCCCGAGTCGTCCGGGTCCGCCCGGTCCACTCCAGGGAGCACATCTACCGCGAGGGCGAGTCGACGCCGCTCACCTTCATCGTGTCGGGCTACGGCGCCGCCCGGCGGACCACCGCGAGCGGGAAGCAGCTCCTGAGTGGCATCGCTCGCGAGGGGACCCTCTTCGGGTGGTCGGGAATCGCGGGCGTCCCATCGAGCGTCGAGCTGATCGCGCTGACCCACTGCGAGGTCGGCCAGTGGCCGGGCCCGCTCATTCGATCCGCGGCCTTGACCGACCCGGGACTCGCCCTCGCCGCCATCGATTCGATGGCGTGGTCGCTCCACCAGACGGTCGAGCGGATCGAGGGCTTCCTCCACCAGGACGCGCGCTTGCGGGTGTTGAAGATCCTCGCCCAGCACCGCGACCTCTTCTTCGGCGACCCGCCCATCCTCACCCGGACCCATCTGCCCGGGCTGGTGGGGACCAGCCGTGAGATGACCGGCAACGTCCTGCGTCAGCTCGAGACGGACGGCACGGTGGTCCGATCGGGACGAGCGGGTCTGCGCCTCCTGCGGCCCGAACGTCTCGACGTCCTCGACAGCTAAGGGCCACCGCGCACCGCCAATCAAGGACGGCCCCGGCTGGGGCGGAAATATTTCCTCGTCATGGCGCCCCCGGCCGCGCACGCTCAGTGGTGGGCGTGGACGCCATCGTGTCCGCTGCTCGAGATCGACCCGACGCCGGCCGGGGGCGGCAGCGCCGAGGAGGGCGGACGCCTGTCTGGTGGACGGAACCAACGGAACCGAACGCGCCACCGCCTCCGAGCCAGCGACCCGACCAGTCGTCGTGGTGGCCGATGACGACCTGAGCGTCAGGACCGTGTTCCGGTCGGCCCTCGAGCGATCCGGTTTCCAGGTGCTCGCCGCGG
>DASSHB010000083.1:0-2954 GCA_035693125.1 Candidatus Limnocylindrales bacterium
AGCGCGGGGAATCGGACGTGGGAGGCTCCGTCTCGGGGGAAGGCGTCGCCGCGTGGCGACTCCGGGGAACGCGAGTCACGATACCGGAGCGCTCGCCGGCGCGCGCTCACGTGGATGACAGGCGGCGTTTCAAGCGGCCCGCGAACTCGTGGACCCCGGATCAGTCCCGCGAGCACATCAGTCCCGCCACCGGATCTCCCGGCCGGTGGCGTCCGGCGCCACGAATGCCAGAAGCCGCTCGCCCTCCAGCTCGACCTCGGAGCGCATCCCCGCACCGATCGTCCGTCGCGGCTCGACCTCGAGGACGGCGGTGCCGGCGGCGGCCGGGACGAGCCTCCACGGTCCGAGCAGGAAGCCGTCGGCGAAGGTCGCGCCACGTCGAACGTAGTCGTTGCCCCACGCGATGTCGCCCGTGATCCGAGTCCGGTCGGCGTGCGACAGGAAGACGTTGTCGTACTCGCCCAGGAATCGCACCGGAGCGGGCTCCGAACCGTCCTCCAGCTGGCCATCCGCGACGTCGAGCAGGGTCCGTCCTCGATCGTCGCGGAGGCGACGGAGCTTGGGACCCAGGCGCTCGACGGCGGCCCGAAGATTCGTCAGCCACGACCAGGCCCGGATATCGGCGATCGTGGAGGGTCCGAACGACCGGAGGTACCGGAGGATCGCGGCGTCAACCGCGCCTGCCACGCGGTCGTCCGTCGCGACGGGCGGAGCCTCGGACCCGAGCCAGGCCTGGAGCGTCGTGATCCGTGCCGCCCCGGATGCGGTCCACAGCCCGCGCGGCGGGACCTGGACGATCGGGACCAGGTAGCGGATCGCGTAGCCGAGGGCCTGGGGTTCGGCGTCGGGCCAGCGCTCATGGAGCCTCGCGCCGAGGCTCGCGATCGTCATCGGCGCCTCCTCCAGGAGATCCGTGCCGGCACGGCGCACCGCCGCGAGGTCGAGGCCGCTGAGCTGCCGCCGGAAGTGGCTCGAGGCGAAGGCCCGCTCGATCACCGGCTGCATCGCGAGTCGGATCTCGAGCGCGTCAGCCGCCGTGACGAGATGGAGAGTCGTGCGGAGGCCCGGCATCCGGACGACGCGCCGCTCGAGGAACGCCGCCTCGAGGGCCATCGGGTCGAACTCCCGAAGGCGCGACCACAGGCCGATGTACGGGTCGCGGGGGACCTGGGCCTGCATCCCGACGAGCCGCTCGATCGTCGCCTCGACGCCGGCCTCGTGGCGGGCCAGGAGGCCCTGACGCGCCAGCAGCGTCCGGTTGAGCGTCCGCCGGTCGAGCCCGGCGGACGGTTCTCGCCGGGCACGTTCGTGGGTCATGTGGTCCTTTCGCGTCGCTGGTCGGGAATTTCGGCGCGGGGTGTTGTCGGAAACGGTTGCGGTGCGTACGATTGTGGGGTCGCGACGGAGCGCGCCGCGGCAACATCCTCCCCGCTGGAGAACGCCCTCTGATGATCGATCAGCAGCCGACCGTCCTGTCCCTGACCGAGGCCGCGGCTACCAAGCTCCACGAGCTCACCAAGGAAGAGGCCAACCCGAACATCGGGCTGCGCGTCTACGTCTACTCGGGCGGTTGCTCCGGCTATCGCTACGGGATGATGCTCGAGGACCAGCCCACGCCGGAGGACAACGTCCTGGAGGCGAGTGGCGTCCGGGTCTACGTCGACGGCAACAGCATCCCCCTGATCCAGGGCTCGCAGATCGACTACGTCGACACGCTCATGGGCGCCGGCTTCACGGTCAATAACCCGAATGCGGTCGCGGCCTGCGGCTGCGGCTCGAGCTTCCGGACCGCGGACGACGCCGGCCAGGCACGGAGCTGCGCTCACTGATCTCCCGCTCCTGAGGTCAGATCGAGGCGCCTCGCTCTGACCCAGCCACCGAACCACGAAGCCGCCGGACAGTACCGGCGGCTTCTCGATTCCGTGTCGGAGGATGGAACCCTGACGGCCACGACGGTTGCCGATCGCGAACCCGCGCTCGATCTCGAACCGGCGCTCGGGCGCGTCGACGAGATCGCGGATCGGACGTTCCGCGGCTGGACGGTGCCGGGCCTCGTCTACGGCGTCGTCGTCGACGGCGAGCTCGTCCACAGCCGAGGGCTGGGCAGGCTCCGCATCGGCGACGCGGCCACCCCCGATGCGGACTCGGTTTTCCGGATCGCGTCGATGACGAAGAGCTTCACCGCCGCGACCGTCCTGTCGCTGCGGGACGAGGGCCGCCTCCGGCTGGACGACCCGATCGCGCTCCACCTGCCACAGCTGGCCGGCCTCCACGGCCCGACTTCGGACTCGCCGCCGATCACGATCCGCCACCTGCTCACGATGACCGCCGGCTTCCCGACCGACGATCCGTGGGGTGATCGGCAGCAGGGCCTCGATCCGGCGCGCTTCCTCGAGCTCGTCGCCGACGGGCTGTCGTTCGCCTGGGCACCGGGGACGCGCTTCGAGTACTCGAACCTCGGCTACGGGCTGCTCGGTCGGATCATCACGGCGGTCGCCGGCCGGGAATACCGCGAGGTGGTCGGGGAGCGGATCCTCGAGCCGCTGGGCCTCGCCTCGACCGGCTACCTCGAGGCCGAGGTCGCGCCGGAGCGGCTGGCGCGCGGGTACGTCTGGCGCGATGGCACGTTCGTGCCCGAGCCGATGGATCCCTACGGCGCGCTCGCCTCGATGGGCGGCGTCTTCACGACGATCCGCGATCTGGCCACGTGGGTCGCCGGGTTCGTGGACGCCTTCCCGCCGCGGGACGGCGCCGGCCTGCCCGTCGCCTGGTCCGCGGGCCATCCGCTGTCGAGGGCGACGCGCCGCGAGATGCAGCAGCCGAACGTCACCTTCGACGCCGCGGTCACGTTCGCGACGCCCGACGCCGAGCCGGCGCTCGACGGTGGCGCGTACGGCTTCGGCCTGTTCGTCCAGGACCACCTGCGCTGGGGTCGGATCGTCACCCACAGCGGC
>DASSHB010000084.1:0-30149 GCA_035693125.1 Candidatus Limnocylindrales bacterium
CCGCGCCGCCGGGCTCGTAGCGACCCGCCGGATGGGCCGTGAGACGATCTGCCGCCTCCGCCCCGAGGCGTTCGAGGAGTTCGCCGCCCGCGAGGCGGCCGTCCTCGGGCTGACCGGCGCCGGCGCGCCAGAACGAGCCGCGTCCTGATGAGCTCGATCGTCTCGCCGGAGCTCCGCTCGCGGGTCCGCGACATCGCGATCCCGATCGCACTCGCCTTCGGCCGGCTCGGCCTGACGCCCAATGCCCTGACCGTCATCGGCTTCGGGATCGCCGTCGGAGCCGCGGTCGCGGCCACGTTGCAGGCGTGGGTCCTGGCCGCGGTGCTCGTGATCGTCGGCGGGGTGTTCGACCTGTTTGACGGGGCGCTCGCCCGGGCGACGAACCGGGTCAGCCGGGTCGGCGCCTTCCTCGACTCCGTCTTCGATCGCGCCGGCGAGTCGATGCTGTTCATCGGGATCGCCTGGGGCTCCGCCCGCGCCGGCTTCGACACCGGCGCGATCCTCGCCACTGCGGCGATGGCCGCGAGCTTCCTGGTGAGCTACACCCGTGCAAAGTCCGAGAGCCTCGGTTTCACCCCAGGCACCGGGATGGCCAACGTCGGCCTCGCGCCGCGCGAGGTCCGCCTCGTCCTCGTGACGATCGGGCTGCTCCTGACCGGGCTGAACGGCGGGATCGTCGCGCCGGTGACGGTCGCCGGCCTGACCGATCTCTCGTGGTGGGCCGGCCGGCCCGTCCTCGCTGGGACGCTCGCGCTGATCACCGTCCTCGCGACGATCACCAGCCTCCAACGAATCCTCCACGTCATCCGCCAGCCCCAGCCAACCAGTGAGGAGCACGAGTGAGCACGAACGGCACGAATGGATCGAGCAACGGCCACGCGCCCGGCCGGAAGATCCGGGTCGCCATCGTCGGCGTCGGAAACTGCGCCAGCAGCCTCGTCCAGGGCCGTTCCTACTACGAGAACGCCAAGGACGACGAGTTCGTCCCCGGGCTGATGCATGTCAACCTCGGCGGCTACCACATCCGCGACATCGAGTTCGTCGCGGCCTTCGACATCGACAAGAACAAGGTCGGCAAGGACCTGTCCGAGGCGATCTACACGAAGCCCAACAACACGTACGTCTTCCAGCAGGTCCCCAAGCTCGACGTCAAGGTCGAGCGCGGGATGACCCACGACGGCCTCGGCAAGTACCTGAGCCAGATCATCGAGAAGGCACCCGGCCCGACCGCCGACGTGGTCGGCATCCTCAAGGAGCGCAAGGTCGACGTGGTCGTGTCGTACCTCCCGGTCGGCTCCGAGGAGGCGACGAAGTGGTACGTGGAGCAGGCGCTCCGCGCGGGCGTCGGCTTCATCAACGCGATCCCGGTGTTCATCGGCCGGGAGGCGTACTGGCAGCGCCGCTTCGCCGAGGAGGGCCTGCCGGTCATCGGCGACGACATCAAGAGCCAGGTCGGGGCGACGATCAGCCACCGCGTGTTGACCCGCCTGTTCATGGACCGCGGCGTCCGCCTCGACCGCACGTACCAGCTGAACTTCGGCGGCAACACCGACTTCCTGAACATGCTCGAGCGGGAGCGCCTCGAGTCGAAGAAGATCTCGAAGACGAACGCGGTCACCTCGATGCTCGACTACGACATGGACCCGGACGACGTCCACGTCGGCCCGAGCGACCACGTGCCGTGGCTCCAGGACCGGAAGTGGTGCTACATCCGGATGGAGGGCACGACCTACGGCGACGTCCCGCTGAATGCCGAGCTGAAGCTCGAGGTCTGGGATTCGCCGAACAGCGCGGGCGTCATCACGGACGCGATCCGCTGCCTGAAGCTCGGCCTGGACCGCGGGCTGAAGGGCACGCTCGTCGCGCCGAGCTCCTACTTCATGAAGAGCCCGCCGATCCAGATCCACGACGACATCGCCCGCGAGCGGGTCGAGGCCTTCATCCGCGGCGAGGACAACGAGACCCTCGTCGGGACGGAGAACCTCACCAAGGCCCAGCTGAAGAAGCTCGCGTCGACGCCGGCGCGCGCCGCGGCCAAGAAGGCGGCCGCGGCGGTCCGGTAGCAGGCCGGTGACGTCGACCAAGGGGCTCGAAGCCCCCCATCGCCGCAAGTCGGCCGGTCCGCGGGTCGTCGAGCAGCTCGCGGTCCGGGCCTACGGGCTCGCCGTTTGGCTCGTCGCCCACGTTCCGGCCGGTCTCGCCCGCTGGGTCATCGGCACCGTGAGCCAGGCGGGCTACCTCCTGTGGCCCACCAAACGGGCCTGGTCGAACCGCAACTTCGCGCGCGTCGCCGGCATGAGCCCGGACGACCGGCGGGTCCGTTCCCTGGCCCTCGCGGCGTACCGCCAGTACGCGACCTACCTCGTCGAGACGATGCGGCTCGAGTCGCTCTCGCCCGACGAGGCGATCCGGCGCGTGGTCCAGACGGACCTCGACCAGATCAACCGCGCGTGGTCGGAGTCGCCGGGCGGGCTGATCTTCGCCCTGGGTCATATCGGCAACAACGAGGCGGTGGCCGCCGGCGTCGCCGACCGGGGCTGGCCGATCAGCGTCGTCGCCGACGATTCGTCCTTTCCCGAGATGTTCGAGCGGTTCCGCCGGCTGCGCGAGGCGTGGGGCGTCCACGTGATCCCGTGGCGGAACCTGCGCGAGATCTACGCCGTGCTGAAGAAGCGCGAGATGCTCGCCCTCCTTGTCGACTGGGGCTATCGATCGGACGGGATCCCGGTCCGGATGTTCGGGGCTTGGACGACGCTGCCGGCCGGTCCCGCGACCCTCGCGGCGAAGACCCGCTCGGTGATCCTGCCGGTGGCGATCCGGCGCGGAGAGGACGGGATGTTCCACACGAAGTTCGCGCCGGTCATCAGGGTCCTATCCGCCGCCGATCGCGACATCGCGCTCGCCACGCAGGCGATCGCGGACGCCCTGGAGGCCTCGATCGCCGCAGCCCCCGATCAGTGGTACAGCTTCAAGCCGATGTGGCCGGCGACCGCCGACGAGGAGGCGGAGCTCGCGGCACGCGCGGCGCGGATGCTCGCCGCCGGGCCTGGTGCGCCTGGCGGGCGCGCGGCACGGGTCGAGGCCGGCGCGCGCGAGGCGCCGCCCGGCAGCCCGGACGGAACGGCTGCCGGCGGATCGATCGAAACCGAGGGGGTCGGCGGCATTCCCCCGCTCGACACGGAGCCCGCCTCGTGACCGAGGCAGTCACGGCCGCGCAACGGCGGGCGCGCGGCACGTTCGTCCAGCGGCTTCGGGCGCGAGCGATCGCCGCAGGGTCGTGGGTCGCCTGCCGCCTGCCCGAGCGAGCGGTCGCAGTCCTCGCGGCCGGTGCGGGCGAAGCCTGGTACCGGGCCGCACCGAAGCGGGCGGCCCAGGCGCGGCGGAATCTGGAGCGGGTGGTCGCCCAGCTCCACGAGCGCGGGGACGGAGCCACCTCGGCCCTCGTCCGCCGGGCAGCCGGCGACCCCCGCGCGCTGGAGCGCCTCGTCCGGCTCGCCTTCCGCCACGATGCCCGCTACTACCTCGACGTGCTCCGTGCTCCATCGCTCACGCCGGCCGTCTTCGAGCGGCGCGTCGTGGTCGAGACCCCCGAGGCCGTCGAGGCGACCTTCGCGGACGCGCGACCGGTCATCTTCGTGTCCCCCCACCTGGGGCCGATCGAGCTGCCGGCGCTGTACCTCGCCCACCGCTCCGGGCGGACCTTCGTCGCCCCGATGGAGACACTCGACGACCCGCCACTGCAGGCCTGGTTCGAGCGGACACGCGGCTCGCTCGGTGTGCGGATCGTGGGCCTCCGCGAGGCGCGCCGGGCCCTCCAGGCCGCGCTTCGCGCCGGGGAGTTCGTCGGGATCGTCGGCGACCGCGACCTGGCCGGCGGCGGGCTCGAGGTCCCGCTCTTCGGTGCACCGGCGCCGTTGCCGATCGGCCCCGCCCTGCTCGCGCTCGAGACCGGCGCCGCGATCGCGGTGGTCGGCGTCCGCCGCCTCGCGGACGGTCGGATCGCCGGCCGGCTGATCCCGATCGAGATCGCCGCCGAGGGCACCCGGCGCGAACGGATCGCGGCAACCCTGCGAGCAGAGGCGGCGGCCTTCGAGGACCTGATCGCCGACGCGCCGGAGCAGTGGTCGGCGGTGTTCTTCCCGATCTGGCCGGATCTCGCGACCGAGGCGGCATCGTGACCGACCGCCTGGGCCGGGCCGACCTGCACATCCACACGCGGGCGTCGGACGGGATCGACCCCATCGCCACGATCCTCGGCTTCGTCGAAGCCTCGACGGATCTCGACGTCGTGGCGATCACCGATCACGAGCGGATCGACGCCGCCCTCGCCGCGCAAACGATGGCCCGCGACCTGGGCCACCGCGCCGAGATCGTCGTCGGCGAAGAGGTCTCGACGCTCGGCGGGCACCTGCTGGGCCTGTTCCTGACGGAGCGCGTCCGGCCCTTGCGCAGCCTGCGGACGACGATCGGCGAGATCCACGAGCAGGGCGGCTTGGCGATCCCCGCCCACCCGCTCGTCCCGTACCCGCTGTGCGCCCAGGGCTGGGTGCTCCGGCGGCTGCTCGCGTCCAGGGACCCACGGGTCCGCCCGGACGCGCTCGAGACCTTCAACCCGACGATGCTGGGCCGGCCGTGGCACGGTCGCGTCGTGGCGTTCGCGGCCGCGCACGCCCTGCCCGCGGTCGGGAACAGCGATGCCCACCAGGCCGTCGCGATCGGCACCGGCTGGACCGCGTTCCCGGGCCGGACGGCCGAGGACCTGCGGGCGGCGATCCTGGAGGGCACGACCCACCAGCACGGCTCCTTCCACGGCACCGGCCGCCAGGTCAGGACCTTCGGACGGCAGCTCCAGAAGTACCGCGACGATGCGCGCGCGGCCATCCGGGCATCCGTCCGCCGCGACGGCAGCGGCCGGGATCTCGGCTACCCGGGAGGCCAGCGGCGACCGCCGCGCTTCGACGATGCGTGGCGCGATGAACGGACTCGCAGCGGGTCCGCGACGGACCAGCGCGAGCGATGAAGATCGGGCTCGTCTCGCCGTACGTCTATCCGCTGCCCGGTGGCGTGACCCAGCACGTGGGCTACCTCTACGCCAACCTGCGCAAGCGCGGTCACGACGTCCGGATCATCTCCTCGTCGCACGGCCTCCAGCGCGCGTCCGAGGGCGACGTGATCCGGATCGGCAAGGGCTTCTCGATGCCGGTCAACGGGTCGGTCGGGACGATCACCCTGTCGCCGCGGTTCATCTCCCAGGTCCGCGACATGCTCGAGCGCGAGCAGTTCGACCTGCTCCACTTCCACGAGCCGTTCGTGCCGTTCCTGTCGCCGATCGTGCTCCGCCTGTCGACGAGCGTGAACGTGGCCACCTTCCACGCCTACGGCGGGTTCTCGCCCTCGTACGAGTTCGGCAGCCGGGTCATGCGCGGCTACGCCGAGCGGCTCCACGGCCGGATTGCGGTGAGCGGCGCGGCCAAGCACTTCATCGACCGCTACTTCCCGGGCGAGTACAAGGTGATCCCCAACGGCGTGGACGTCGACCGATTCCAGCGCGCGGTGCCCCTCGCCCGCTGGCAGGACGGCACCCGGAACCTCCTGTTCGTCGGCCGGTTCGAGCCGCGCAAAGGCCTGCTCGAGCTGTTGAAGGCATACCGGATCCTGCGCAAGACCGGCTGCGACTGCCGCCTCCTGGTCGTCGGGACCGGGCCGCTGGCCCGTGAGGCGAGCCGCTACATCGCCACTCGCCGGCTGAAGGGCGTCGAGTTCCTGGGCCGGGTCAGCGACGACGAGAAGGCGCAGCTCTTCCGGACGGCCGAGATCTACATCTCGCCCGCGACCGGCGGCGAGTCCTTCGGGATCGTCCTCCTAGAGGCGATGGCCGCGGGCACCGCGATCGTCGCCTCCGACATCCACGGCTACAAGGGCGTGGTCCGGCGCGGCCGGGAAGGCCTCCTCGTCCCGCCGCGGGAGCCCAAGCAGATCGCCGGCGCGATCGCGCGGCTCCTCCGCGACGACTCGCTGCGCGAGGCGATGGGGGAGGCCGGCCGGGTCCGGGCCCAGGAGTTCAGCTGGGAGCGGGTCACCGCCAAGGTCGACGAGTACTACGGGGTCGTGATCCGGCGCCTCGCGGCGCGCGGCGAGCTGCCGCCGTCCTTCCATGCGCCGGTCCCGGCCTCGCCCCGGTCGAGCACCGGGCCGGCCTCGGCCTCCCTGGACCCGGGGGACGCGGAGCCCGCGACCCCGGCCTGACCGCCGCGCCGGCGCGATGAGCCCCGGCGATGAGCCCGGGCGCCGGACCGGCGTCAGTCGCCGACGCCGCCGGAGCCAGGATCGGCCGCGATCCCGGGCCCGGGCCGGAGGCCCTCGTCCTCGGCCAGGCGCTCCGCCACGGCCAGCCGCCAGACCCAGGCCGAGTAGCCCACGACCGCGGCGAGGAAGACGACCGAGCCGAGCAGGATCGCCGGCGTGGCGCTGAACAGCTCGATCGGGACCTTGGCCGCGGAGTTGTTCACGGGGAACTGGAAGTAGTAGAGGTAGGTCGGCAGGACGCCCTGGTAGACGTTGGCGATCGCGGTCGGCAGCGGCAGGCCGCTGAAGTTCGGGTAGACCGCCACGAACCAGGCGACCACCGCCACCAGGACGCCAGCCACGAAGCGGCGCGCGTCCCGGACGGTGGCGACGAACGCGGCGATGACCACTGCCACGGCCGTGAAGACGAGCGCGACGGGCTCGACCGGGACGGACGTGATCCGGATCAGGTCGCCGTCGCCGAGCCAGGCTCGGACCACGGTCGCAAGCGCGATCGAGACGGCGGCCGTGAGACCCAGGAGGCCCAGGGTGAGAGTCGAATCGCTCAGGCGCAGGCCGCCGACGAGCACCTCGCGGTCGTCGATCCGATCCTCGCCCAACCGCCCGAAGAGGCGGGCGACGACCAGGATCGCCACCCCCAGGATCAGCGCGATCGCGGCGGTCTGGCTGGTCAGCACGAACTGGGGGATCGTCGGGGCGCAGGCGACGGAGTTGGGCACAGCCCGCTGCACGTCCACGGCGGCACACAGCGGCCGGGCCATGACCCAGGTCGCGGCCGGCCCGATGATCGCCGCCGCGGCCGCCAGGCGGGCCAGCAGCCACGTCCGGCGCGACGCCCCGTGCCACAGCTCGGCGAGGAAGTAGGCGAGGGCCAGGACGAGGAACGGCAGGCTCGTGTAGTAGTGGTACTGGAACGCGGCCCGGTCGATCCGCGCCCACGAGACCCACTGGAAGGCGTAGCCGATCGCGACGAGCGCGAGCGGCAGGCTCCGCCGCGCGTACGCCTGCCAGCTCACGAACAGGAGGGCCGGCAGGCCCAGCCACCAGATGACGATGTTGCCGGCGTCGTAGATCGCGGCCGTCGTGTTCCCCGCCAGCGACTCCTGGTAGAACCAGACCGGCTTCAGGTCGAACAGCCACGCCCACCACGGCGATGACGCTGCGTGCGGCGACGCCAGGTCGTTGTGATAGGCGTACATCGCCCCGGTCAGATCGGTCAGCGTCTGGCCGGTGTGACCGGGCGGCCAGGCGCCCACGTGGAGCGGTCCACTGCCGGGCAGGATCAGGTGGTTGTCGACGAGCGCCCAGGGGATGTACGAGATGACGTACACGACGACCGGGAGGAGCAGCAGGCAGGCCAGCATCCAGACCACCGGAAGGCCGAGCTGGGCGCCGGGCCGAAGCCAGGCCGCCGCGGGCGGGGCGGAGGCCGGCGCCAGCAGGGCTGCCGGCTCATCGGGGCCCGGGGGCGGCGCGAACGGCCCGAACCCGACGCGCGCGGCCGCGACGAAGACGAGCCAGACGAGGGCCCCGAGGAGCGCCACCGCCAGCCCGATCTCGAGCGGGTTGAGCGTGAGCGAACCGACCTTCAACGCGGCGCTGGCCTTGCCGAGGACGATGGACGCCCCGATCAGGACCGCGCCGACCACGACCGGCGTCCCGATCGCGAACCGCGTCTCGTCGATCGACCAGCGGATCGGGTGGGTGACGTTCGTGATGACGGCGATCACGGTCAGGCCGACCATCAAGGCGACGAACGGGAGGTTGCCGAACCCCGTCCCGGCCGGAACGTTGATCGCGAGATATCCCAGGACCGTGGTCATCAGGATCAGCAGCAGGATCGACAGGAGCCGCCCGAGCGCGCTCCGCGCGAGCACCAGGAAGCCGATGCCGACGATCGCGTACAGCGCGACCCACTTCGAGGCCAGCGCGAGGCCCAGCGCCAGGCCGATCAACGGCATGCCGATCCAGAAGGCCCCGCGATGCCGCCAGGCCCCGGTCCACAAGGCGGCGAACAGCGTGTACGCCACGACGATCCCGGCGCCGACGTAGGCGTCGTTCATGCCGATCCGGGACTGGACGAAGAGCATCCCGTCGGCGACCGTCAGGAGGCCGACGATGAGGGCGATCGAGCGCCGCCGGAACAGGATCCGGGCGAGGAGGTACAGGAACGCCGCCATGATCGTGCCGGCGAGCACGCCCGGCAGGCGCCACGCGAACTCGTGCATCCCCACGTCGACGCTCGCCACCTCGCCGGCCGCGTCGAAGACGAGGATCTGTTGCCGATCGTCGGTCGGATCGGCCCGGTTGACGTCGATCGCCCAGGCCGATGGCTCGAACGGCAGCTCCGCGTCCGCGTAGACCGCGTCCCCGTGCGGCTCGATCACGTAGATGGTGGCCGCGTCGCCGGCCGGCGTCCGACCCAGGACATGGACCATCTCGGTCGCGTCGTCATAGGCGACCCGACTGACCTCGCCGGGCATCGCCATCGACGACACCAGCGTCGCGCCGTTCTTCGCCTGGTCGCCGCCGATCGCCACCTTCGCGATCCGGCCTTCCTCGTCGACGGCGGGGTCCGGATCGGTCGCGACGTACAGGTTCTCGCTGTCGACGTTGACGTTGGCGAGACCGCGGGCCGGCGCCCCGACGTCGACGGTCTGGGCCACGAACCCGCCCTCGGTCGTGATGAGCTGGACCCCGTTCGTGTCGGCCACCGCGAGGCGCGGCAGCGAATCGATCGACATGCCCGTCAGGCGGCCGTCGTCGATCGCCTTCTGCAGGTCCGTGCGAGCCTGGGCGTCGTCCACGCCCGCGATGACGAGCCGTCCCAGGTCCGAGCCCTGGGTGGTGGACAGGCGGGCCTCGTAGGTCGCGGCGTCGCCGCCCAGGATCTCGGCGATCGTCGCCGCCGCCGCCGGGTTCGACGCGGCGCCGGGCGGGGAGACTAGCGTCGGGGCATTGCCACCCTCGGCCAGGTCCGCGATCCCGTGGAGCTGGATCGTGGCCCGCGTCTCGGCCGTGGCCGGGTCGACGACCAGGACCCGGTCGTCGTCGGTCGTCGCCACGATCGCGGTGCCGTCCGCGGGCACGAAGAGGCGGCGGATCGGCGCTCCGACCTGCCCGAGCAGCAGCGGCTCGGCGATCAGCGCCGGCGCGTTCTGCGCCCGCGCCGCATCGAGGCTGCCGACGTCGAAGGTCCAGAGAGACCCGTCGGACGTTCCCACGACGAGCTGGTGGTTCGTCGCATCCAGCGCGATCGCGGCCGCACCGGCGATCGGCTGGCTCGTGATCAGCTTGCGCGTCGTGAGGTCATACGAGCGAAGCTCGGAGCCGGTCACGACATCGACCCGGTCGCCGATCGTCCGGCCCGGGTCGTCCGGGTCGGGCGCCAGCCGCTCCACGACGGCGTCGATGACGGGGGTGCCGATCTCGCTCGAGGCGGTCACCCGGTCGTCGCCCCACGCGACGAGGCCGCCCGCCATGGCGTATTTCGCGAGATGGGGGTGGGTGTATTCGTAGATGTAGTGGTTCAGCCCGTAGCGCCAGTTCTGCAGGAACTCGGTGGCCGTCCGGGCGTGATAGACCTCGTCGAAGTGCATCTGGTACGGCTCGGACAGGCGGAACAGCCGGGTCCCGAGGATCGCCGCGACCAGGACGCACAGGATCCAGAGATCGAGCTTGTCGAAGCGTCCACCGGGCTCGTCGTGGAGGGCCCGCGACCGATCGGCCTGGGTGGGGCGCTGGTCGAGCCGGGCGCGGAACCAGCCGATCGGGCCGAGCTCGGCGAAGGACGGCGGCGGTGACCAGGTCGGCAGGGGGGCCGGTTCCGGGCCGGTCAGGACAGCGCCGCGCGAGGCGGACGCAGCCGTGGCCACCGGCCCTGCTGCTGCCGCCGAGCTCCTCGCCGGCTCGGCCGGCGGCCACGCGTCGGCGGCGAGACCTCGGGCGGACGGTGGCGCCTCGTCGGACCATCGGCCGCGCGGAGCATCGTCGGCCGTTCCGGCGATCTCGTCGGCGAGCGCCCGCTCCCCGCCCCGCCGGAGCTGGCTGAACGCCCAGATCGTCGCGGCGATCCCCGCCAGGACGATCAGGGTCACGGCCGTCGGAGAGCGGACCGTCGAGCCGATGTGGAACCAGTCGCGGATCCGATAGTTGTTCGTGTAGATCGTGGTGAGAACCACGTACATGTTCAGGAAGGTGAGGCCGGACAGGACGGCGTAGGCGGCCAGCCAGCGGAACGACACGCCTGCCAGGATCGCGCCGACCGCCACGAGCGGGAACAGGTACCGCTCGTGGACCCGCGTGGGCAGCATGAAGAAGGCCACCGCGAGGACGGTCACGGCGATCAGGATCGTCAGGCGGTCGGGCCGGCGGAGCACGACCAGGCTCGTCACCAGGAACGCCGCGATGAGCAGGGCGGCGCCAACGTAGACCGCCGGGAACGGCCCGATCGTGACCGCCTCGGGACACTCCCGGCCCGGTTGCGGGTTCGCGATCACGGTGTCGCAGGCCCACGTGCCGTTCGCCGCGACCCCGTTCCCGTCGACCGAGGCGAGGGCCCACGGGTTGTAGGCGTTGACGCTCGCGTACGGGTAGCCACCGGCCGTCTTGAAGACCTGCTCCATCAGCCCCGAGTGGACGATCTCGCCGGTCCGTGGAGCGTCGATCACCGACAGCCCGAAGGGCCAGCACAGCGCGACGGCGGTCAGGAAGCCGGCAACGGCGGTCGTGAGGATCCGGATCGGCTGGTTCGTCCGGCGCTCCCGGAGGCGGATGCGCTCGAGGAGGGAGGGCGCGGCGTGGATGTCGTCTGGGCTCGGGAGCTCGGCCGCGGCCTCCGGGTCCGGCCAGAGCGCCCGCCGGATCGTCACGACCGCGACGATCGGCGCCAGGATCCCCAGCTGCGGCTTGATCAGGGCGGCGACGACCGCGTAGATCGCGGCTCGTTCCGGCTGGTCGCGCCACAGGGCGCGAACCCCGAGCAGCAGGAACACGACGCCGAACGAGTCGACCTGGCCCCAGACGACCGAATCGAACCAGGAGACCGGGTTCGCGACCGCGATCGCCGCGCCGAGCAGGGCCGCCCGCCGTCCGCCCCCGAGCTCGCGGATCATCGACCAGACGAGCCAGCCGATCGCGACGTCGGCGAGGATCGGCGGGATCTTGATCAGGTCGCCGATGTTGCCCGTGATCCGGCCCACGACGCCGATCGCGTAGAGGACGTACAGATAGCCGGGGGTGTAGTCGAGGAAGCCGGGCCGCTGGTAGAAGCCGCCCATTCCCTGGCTCGCCAGGTTGCCCGCCCAGGCCGTGAACGAATCGATGTCGGTCTTGAAACCCGAGCCCGGGTTGACCTGTACGATGATGAGCCGGAAGACGAAGCCGAGCGCGAGGACGGCGGCGATCGCGCCCAGGCCATCCCGCGTCCAGGTGGTCCGCGTCGGCGCGTCCGAGCCCCGGCTCGGTCCGCCGGACACACGGCCGGACGTCACGGGATCGATCTCCCCGAACGAGCGTTGAGGTGGACCGCAGGGTAGCACAGGGTCGATCGGAGCCTGCCCTCGACGACCCGCTGTCGACGTTCGTCTCGGTGGCCATCGGCTGCGCCCTGATCGCGGCCGCCCTGGTCGTCTACACGCTGTCGCATCCGTTCCGCTACTACAACCATTTCGAGTGGCAGGCCCTCGCGTTCCTCCAGGGTCACGCGGCGATCCCGTACCCGGTCCCGCCGAGCGCGGGGAACCCGGGCAATGCCTTCTTCCAGGACGTCCTGCCGGTTCCTTCGAACGACGGGGTGTCGCGCGGCGTGGTTCCCTTCCCGCCGCTGCCGGCGGTTCTCCTCGTCCCCTTCGTCGCCCTGTGGGGCCTGGCCGCGAACGGCCAGCTCATCTTCGCGATCCTCGGCGCATTCGACGTGGGACTGGCCTGGTGGGTCCTCGGTCGGCTGCCGGTCCGGCGCTGGGTCCAGGTGGCGGCGACGATCTTCTTCGGCTTCGGCACGGTGTTCTGGTACGCCGCCCAGATCGGGACGACGTGGTACCAGGCGCATGTCCTGGCGATCGCCCTGGCGCTCGCCGCCGTGGGAATCGCGCTCGGCGCCGATCGCGGCGCGGCGCGGCGCGAGGACGAGCTCGAGGACGCCCTCGCCGAGGGCTCGCGCGAGCCGGGGTCCGACCGGCCCCACCTGGCTGCCCTCGTCCCCGACCGCCGGCAGTTCGCCGCCGGATTCCTCTTCGGCCTCGCCTGCACGGCACGCCTGACGATCGCTTTCGCCGCGCCGTTCTTCCTCCTCGTCGGGGCGAGCGGCACATGGCGCCGCCGGGGCTGGTCGGCCGCGCTCGGGGCGGGGATCCCGCTGGCCGCGCTCGCCGTCTACAACGTCGTGGCGACCGGTCATCTCTTCAATCCGGCCTACCAGCACCTGTACGAGCTCGAGGCGGCGTACTACGGCCCGCTCGACTACCACCTGGACTGGCAGATCGAGGATCTCCGCTATCTCCCGCAGAATTTCGCGATCATGTTCCTCAGCCTTCCCGTGTGGCAGCCCGACGCAGTGCCGATGACCCTCGGCGGCGGCGATCTCCTGTGCACGGCCCAGGGCGCCGTTCGCGGACTGTTCAACCCGACCTGCCCGTTGCTCCTGCCGCGTGACATCGGGATGAGCCTCCTGCTGACGAGTCCGGCCTATCTCCTGGTCGTTCCCGCCCTCCGCTGGGGGTTCGGCCTGAGCCGGCTCGTGACCGGCGCCGGCCTGGCCGTGATGATCGTCGCGTTCGTGAACCTCCTTCACTTCAGCCAGGGTTGGGTCCAGTTCGGCTATCGATTCAGCAACGACTTCGTGCCCTGGGCGCTGCTCCTCGTCGCGGTCGGACTGGAACGGGTGGCGACGTGGGCGCGCCCGCAGACCGGCTCGAAGCTGGAGCGCCTGCACCACTCCAGCGGCCCGGGCAGCGGCGGGGTGGTCGGCCGCGGGACCGACCGTTCGATCATCGTGGGCGGGCTCGCGATTGCCGTGGCGCTCGGACTCGTGGTCGCCTCGATCCTCGTCAACGCCTGGGGCGTGATCTGGGGCGACGTCCTCGGATGGTGATCGCGCGTCACGGCTCGGTCGATGGGGATCGCCACGCCGGCTCCCGTCCGGCGGTCGGCCTGACGGCCGCCATCGGCGTCGGTCTCCTGGCCCTCGGGCTCGCGCTCTGGCGCCTGATGCCCGGCGTCGGGTTCTGGGACACCGCGGAATTCCAGATGGTCGGTCCGGTCATGGGGACCGCGCATCCCACCGGCTACCCGAGCTACATCCTCGTCGGTTGGCTTGCGTCCGTCCTCCTGACGCCGATCGGAGAGGCGGCGCTTCGGATGAATGTGCTGTCCGCGGTCCTGCTGGCGGTGGCGATGGCGGTCACGACCGACCTCGGCCGGCGGCTCACGGGCTCGGTGATCCTGGGGGTCGTGGCGGGCATCGGGACCACGCTGACGCCGATCGTCTGGGCGATCGGGACGCACGCCGATCCGCACGCGCTCCATGTCGCGTTCGTCGCGCTCATCCTGTGGCTGCTCGTCCGCTGGGAGCACCGCGTGCGTGGCAACCCCATCGAGAGCGAACACGATGCCGCGGACGGGGCTGCGGACGGGTCGGCGGCCGGCACGGACCGGCTCCTCCTCGCGGCCGCGGTCGTCACCGGGCTGTCGGTCGGCAACCATTCGCTGACCCTGCTGCTCGGACCGCCGATCCTGCTGTTCGTCCTCGCGACGGACCCGGGAATCCTCCGCCGGCCGCGGTTCATCGGCGCGAACGTCCTCGCGTTCGTGATCCCGACGGTCCTCGTCCGGTTCGAGATGGTCCTCCGAGCGGGCTGGCTGCGGGCGCCGTTCGTCTACGCCGACCCCAGCACGTGGACGGGCTTCTGGTACGTGACCCTCGGGGCGCAGTTCCACAGCTGGCTGACCGATCCATTCGGCGACGCGGGCGGGCGTCTCCGGGGGCTGGTCGACATCGCCGCCGCCCAGTTCGGGCCGGTCGCGCTCCTGATCCTGGTCGCCGCGATCGTCAGCGGCTTCCGCCAGCCGCGCTACGCGATCCTGACCGGGACGGCGATGGTCCTCACCCTCTTCTTCAACTCCGTCTACCCCGACGGCGCGATCGATCGCTACTACATCGGGCCGGCGCTGATCGCCTGGACCTGGCTGGCGATCCTGGCTCGGACCGTCGTGGACGTCATCCTGCCGGCGACCGCATGGCCGGGGCAGGGTATCGGCCTTCGGCCGGCGGCGCGCTGGGCGGCGACCGGCCTGGTGGGCCTCGCGCTCCTGGTCCCGAGCGCGTCCGCCTTCTCCACGCGGGCGACGCTCGTGGACGACAGCGCCGACGTCGCCGCGCAGGTATGGACGAACCAGGTGCTGGCCAGCCTCGAGCCGAACGCGGTCGTCGTCTCATGGTGGAGCTACTCGACGCCGCTATGGTATGCCCAGGTCGTCGACGATCGGCGGCCCGACGTCTGCATCATCGACGATCGCACGCGTCTCGACTACGACCTCGGAGAGCTCGACCAGGTGATCGCGCGCTACCTGCCGGCCCGTCCGGTGTACCTGATCCGGAACGGCGACAGTGAGCTGCCCGCGCTCGCCGGCCGCTATGACGTGACGCCCGTCGGCTTGCCGAGCGCCCCGAATCTCCTTCGCGTCACAGCGATCGCGTCATCCGATCAGGTGGGGCGCGGCACGTCGCCCGTCCTGGGCCGCGCCCCCGCAACCGGCGCGCCGGAGCCGGGGACCGTCGCGGACACGCCGGCTCTCCGTGAGGATTGCCCGTGACCGCGAGGCTCTCCCATCTCTCGTATTTCTTCCCGGCCCACAACGAGGAGGCGAACCTGGCCGGGCTCGTCGACGAGGCTCTGGCCACGCTTCCCGGCCTCGCGGAGGCGTTCGAGATCATCATCGTCAACGACGGATCGCGGGACGGGACCGGGCGGATCGCGGACGAGCTGACCGGCGCCCACCCGGGCATCGTCCGGGCGGTCCACCACCCGACGAACCTGGGCTACGGCGCAGCCCTGAGCTCCGGCTTCCGGGCCGCGGCCCACGACCACGTCGCCTTCACGGACGGCGACCGCCAGTTCCACGTCGAGGACCTCGGCCGCCTGATCGACCGGATGGCCGAGCCGGATCGACCCGACGTGGTCGTGGGCTACCGGATCAAGCGCGCCGACCCCGTCGTCCGGACGCTCTACGCCCGTTGCTACCGGCTGGCGAACCGGATCTTCTTCGGGCTCACGGTCCGCGATGTCGACTGTGCCTGCAAGCTGTTCCGGCGAGCGGCGCTCGACGGGATCGGCGTGGAGTCCGGCGGCGCGTTCTTCTCGGCCGAGCTCCTGATCAAGCTCCGGGCAGCGGGTCGCTCGATCGCCGAGGTCGGGGTCCCGCACTACCCGCGAACCGCCGGCTCGCCGACCGGCGCGAAGCCGTCGGTGATCGTCCGGGCGGTGCGCGACTTCTGGCTGCTCCGACTGCGGATGTGGGTGAGCCGCGACCGAGCGCTCCGGCGCGGGGAGCGCCTGACCCGCTGATCCCCCCACCCGGTCAGCCGTGGGCCGCCGGCGCCTCCAGCGGCACCGGGACGAGGACCCCGCCGTCCCACGCGAACCCGCCGAGGTGGAGGCAGTTCGGATCGATCGATTCGAACTCCTCCGCCAGCCAGGCGGCATCGGCGATCGGGGTCCCGAGGGGGACCCGGACGAGGAGGTCGCGCATCGGCGCGAGCAGCAAGCCGGGTTCCGATCCGAAGAAGCGCGCGAGCTGGTCCGGGACGAGGAGCAGGCTGGCCGCGATCCCTCGCCGCGTCTGGAGCGCCGACACGTCCATCGAGCCGACCGGGTTGCGGACCACGAGCCGCGGATCGCACGCGGCCGCGAGCCGCCGGACGTTGCCGAGCGACGCGGCGGCGAGCTCGTCGACGCTGATGTCCCAGCGTTCGAGGAGCGCCTGCCCGACCTGGGCGATGGCCGGGCCCAGGTCGATGCCGAAGGCGACGAGGATGCCCGGCGGGAGCATCATCCGGACGGGCTGGTCCGCAGCCGGAATCGGCCGGAGACGCGGCAGCATCGGCCGGATCTCGTCCCGGATCGCCGGCCAGTCGCGATCGGGATCGAACCGTTCCAGCGCGGCCAGGAGCTCGCCAGGGCCCGCCGACGTCATGCCGGGACCGAGCCGCGGTCCGGGACGCAGCTCCGCGTCCCATCCGGAGCGGAGCTTGACCTGGATGGGACGCGGCGCGTGCCGCCCGATCCGCCTGGGAGCACCTGCACGTTTCATGGCGGCATCCTGCCGCGGAGCCCTTACCCCGGACGTATCCCGGACTTCACCAGGGATCGACGACCGGCCCAGCCCGCTCAGCCGTCGTGCTTGCGGGTCCGCCCCTCGCCGGTATCGGGGTCCACGTCGAGCGAGTTGACGAAGTCGCGGAAGACGTCGAGACGGGGGTCGACGACCGTCTCGCCCGTCGACTCGAACACGGAGCCCGAGGCGTCCACCGCGCCGCCTTCCTCGTCCGAGCCGTCGCCGCCCAGCGCGGCCGCCTCGAGGACGGCCTCGCTCGCGAAGATCCGGCCGCCCGTCCGGACGGCGAGGGCCAGGGCGTCGGACGGCCGGGAGTCGATCTCGAACGTCGCGCCGTCGCGCTCGAGATGGAGCCGTGCGTGGTACGTCTCCTCGGCCAGGGTCGAGATCACGACGCGATCGACCCGGACGCCAAGGTTCTCGAGGGCCGTCGCGAAGAGGTCGTGGGTGAGGGGCCGGTCGGCGGTCAATCCCTGGAGCTTCATCGCGATCGCGCTGGCCTCCCACGGCCCGATCCAGATCGGGAGGTAGCGGTCGTTCTCGGTCTCCTTGAGGATCACCACGTGGCGACTCGACAGCATATGGACCCGGACGCTCTCGACCACCATCTCGACGAGTCCGTTTCGCGCGCGTGGCTCCTCGCTGGCCATGGCCGGATTATCCCACGCCGTACCGGTCCGGCCGGGCGTCCCGGACGCGCCGGCCACGCCCGACCGTCCGAACGACGAACCCGACGACGGCGCCCAGCACGAAGCCTCCGATGTGGGCGAAGAACGCCACCGAGTCGCCCGACGATGTGGCCGCCCCGAGCGACGTCACCCCGCTGATCAGCTGGAGCGCGAACCACAGGACGAGGATGATCACGGCCGGGACCTGGATCAGCTGGTAGAAGAACCCGAGGAAGACGAGCGACAGGACGCGCGCCCCCGGATACAGGACGAGATAGGCGCCGAGGACCGCGGCGATCGCGCCGGATGCCCCGATCAACGGCCCGGTCGAGCCGGGCGCCGTCGCGATCTGGCTCAGCGCGGCCACGACGCCGCCCGCGAGGTAGAACAGCAGGAACCGGACCCGCCCGAAGCGGTCCTCGACGTTGTTGCCGAAGATCCAGAGATAGAGCATGTTCCCGCCCAGGTGGAGCCAGCCGGCGTGGAGGAACTGGCTCGTGATCAGCCCGAGCAGCGCGGAGCTCGGGGGCGCCTCGGTGATCCGCGACGCGACCGCGCCGTAGTCGGTGATGAACCGCTCCAGGGCGGCGTCGCCGTCGGTCGTCTGGATCCACAGCTCGACGCCGAAGACCACGACGCAGATCGCGATCAGCGCGTATGTCACGATCGGGCGCTGGCGGGTCGGGTTCGCGTCTCGGAGCGGGATCACCAGATCATCCGCGGACGCCCCGGGGAATTCCCGAGGAGCCGGCCGATCACGGCGCGGTCGACGGAGCGGTCGACGGCGCGGTCGATCGTGGCGCCGAGCCGGACGGGGCCGCCGAGGCGCTCGCTCCCGGGCCGGGCGAGCCGGACGCGGAGGGCGCAGCCTCGTCCTCGACCTTCTCGAGGACGGCGCTCATCACCGAATCCTTCGTCGCCCAGACGAGCGTGGCCGGGCCATCGGCCTCCTCCGGCGGCACGACGTACATGCCGCGGACGTCGACCCAGCCGGGGTCGCCGCTCGCGAGGCGGTACTGGGCAACGAACGTGCCCTTCGCCTTGTCGAGCGCCACCACCCGGGCATTCGCGGAATCCCAGGCGTAGATGACCCCGGACCGCTTGTCGCTCGCACTGGCCATGACCCGGTACGACGGCGTCGATCGGAGGAGGGTGTCGCCGTCGGGCGCGAAGCTCGCCGTGCCGGGTGCCTGGTACGTCCACCCGTCGGTCTTGCCGCTCACGTAGCGGATGATCGCGCCGTTGTCGAGGACGTAGATGTCGCCGTCGATCAGGAGCTGTCGGACGCCCGAGACGTCGCGGGCGACCGCGAGCCAGGGCTGGCCCTGGATCGGATAGCCGGATCCGTCCTTGGACGGCGTGTAGGACAGGATGTTCTGGGCCGAGGGATCGACCACGTACAGGTTGTAGAGGCCGGCGCTCGCATCGCGGAGGAATGTCGCGACCGTCAGGAGGTCGGTCCCCCACTCCGTCGCGCCCTCGACCCGGATCTTCGTCACGGTCCCGGCTCCGCTCTGGTCCTTGGGCCGCCAGCGCCAGACGACGTTCTTGTTGTCGATGATCACGATGTCGCGCGCGGCTGTCGTCAGCAGGACCGGGACGCCTTCGGTGCCGATCGAGAGCTTCGTCTTCGAGCGGAAGACGACCGTCGCCTTCTTCGTCGCCGGATCGATCCGGTAGACCGAGGCCGTCGCGCGGTCGAGGACGAACGGCACGTGCTGCGGTCCGAAGACGAGCGCGGCGATGTCGAAATGGGCCTTGGCGCTCGCGGTCGAGAAGACGGTCGTGGCGGCGACCGGAGTCACCTTGAAGAGGTCGTCCAGGCCGTCGGCGGTCTTCGTCCGGAGCGGCCCGAGGGTCGATTCGGGGACGTCGGCGGAGCGAGCGGTATCGAGCGCCGTCCACGCCGACGACAGGAGCTGGTAGGCCTTCTCCGGGTCCGCTTCGACGAGGTTCACGCCCGGCGCGAAGACCTGGGCGAGGTTCGCGTTGATCGTCCGGACGGCCGCTTCGCCGGCTGCGACCGACGACAGGTCGGTCTTCGTGCCCGTGCCACCGCCGAACGCGAACGCGAAGGTCCCGAGGCCCGCCAGGACCACGACGAAGGCCAGGATCGCGAGGGCCGCCCGGCGCTGGGTCTCGCGACGCGCGGCCGCCGGCGTCACCCGGCGGTAGGCGGTGCGGCGATGGGGGAGCAGGTCCTGGGCCCGCTGGACCACGCCCGTCATCATCCCGCCCGCAGCGGACCGCGCCCGGGTCGCCGATGCCTGGACCGCGGCCACTCCGCCGCTGACGTTGTCGGCGAGCGGGATCGGCGAGCGGTCGGGCGCGCCGGCCAGGGGCTCCGCGGGCCGGACCGGGACCAGCGAGCGGGAGCGGTGGGTCGAGGCGACCTCCGTGGCCTCGAACGCGATCATCGCGTCGCTGCCCGCGCCGTTCGCCGCCAGGAACCGGTGATGGAGATGCTCCATCGCGGGCTGCGGATGGAGGGTCACCATCGCGTCCTTGAGCTCGTCGGGCCCCAGGCGGGTCATCACGTTCGGCGAGACGAGGACGAGCGAGTCGCCCACGGAGATCTCCCCGCGCCAGACGTCCGGCTCCAGGTCACCGGTGGGCAGGCCGCGTTCGCGATACGGATCGGGCAGCGTCGAGAGGCGTGCCTGGCGGATCAGGTAGGCCTCGGCGGGGCCGATCGTCGCGACGTAGAGCTCGTTGCCACGGACCACGGCGATCCCGATGCCGATCGGCCCGTTCGCGTCGGTCCCGTGGAGGCCCAGGCGCTCGCGCTGGTGGTTCAGGCGCTTGTTGGCCGCCGTGATCGCCTTCTCGATGCAGACGCGGATCCCGGCCGATTCGTCGTAGTAGTACTCGCCCCGGATCGTCTCGGCGGCGAGCTGCGTCGCCTCCTGGGCACGGGCCGAACCGATCGTCGAGGTGACGATCAGGTAGAGGTGCCCTTTCGACCGCGCGATCGCCCCGATCGTCGGCTCGACGACCACGATCGTATCGGGCGAATCCAGCGAGCGATCGGGCTCGGCGATCACGCCGAGCTTCATCTGGAGGCGGACGGCCAAGTCAGGATCTCTTCGTGACGTGTCGCCGAGTGGCTCGGCGAGCTCGGTTGGACGACGGGCGACGCGACGACGCCGAGGCGGCCCGGCGGCGTCGGGGGCCGCGTCGGAGATTGGCTGGCAGGTCCGTCGCAGTATACGCGGCAGGCCATGCCGCCCGGTCGACGACGACCAGCCGCCGGGATCAGCGGGCCCGGGCCACCGTGACCCGCAGCTCGCGGGCGCCGATGCCGGCGGGGGTCGCCGCGAACGCCCCGAGCAGCTCCGGGCCGCGCAGGCGCAGCTCCTGGGCGACGATCGGAGCGTCCGCCTCCACGACGAGCGCGAAGCCGTCGATCCGGATCACCCGGCATGCGCCGGCGGCGGCTGGGACCCGTTCGCCCACGAGCTGCTCGAACGTGGCGATCGCGCGGGCGAGTCGGAGCTCCTCCTCTAGACCCAGCCCGCGCGCCGCGTCCGGCAGCAGGTCGCCGATCCGGACCATCGGCCGGCGACGCCCGCTCATATGGCCGGCTCCGCGCTCGGCAGGCGCTCGCCGCCCACGGGTCGCAGGAGCGCACCGCCGCCGGCGTCCGGGACCACCTCCCAGGCCGTGGCCGCCTCCACCAGCGCCGGGTCGAGGTCGTCGAGCGTCGTCGTCGTCACGAAGGCCTGCGGCAGCCCGGCGATCCGCCGGACGAGATGGGCGCGCCGATCCGGGTCCAGCTCCGAGAACACGTCGTCGAGCAGGAGCAACGGGGGACGGCCGTCCTGCTCGGTCAGGAGATCGAGCTCGGCGAGCTTGAACGCCAGGATCGCCGTTCGTTGCTGGCCGCGGGAGGCGAAGCCCGACATGTCCCGGGCGTCGAGCTCGAAGACGATGTCGTCACGATGCGGGCCGATCAGGGTCGTCCCGTTCCAGACCTCCTTCTCGGCGGTCTCGCCGAGCCGCCTGGCGAGCGCGTCCCGGGCCGACTCACCCGCCAGGGGCGGCGCGTTCGTCGCGTATGAGATCGTCAGGCGCGCCGCGTCCGCCTCGTCGGGGGCGATCTCGGCATGGGCCCGGCCGAGCGGTCCGGCCAGGTCTGCGAGCACCCGCTGGCGCTCCGCGACCACGGCTCCGCCGGCGTCGAGGAACGAGGCGTCCCAGAACCGGAGCTCGTCGCGTCCGGCCTGCTCCTCGCGGATCGCGCGGAGCAGGCTGTTGCGCTGCTGGAGCGTCCGGGTGTACGTCGCCAGGTCGCGGGCATACGAGGCGGAGCGCTGGCTCGCCAGCTGGTCCAGGGCCGCTCGGCGCAGGCCCGGCGAGCCCACGACCAGGAGCATCTCCTCGGGTGCGAAGACCACCGTCCGGACGAGGCCGGCCAGGCCGGCCGCTCGGCGCGCGACGCCGTTGACCCGGATCCGCTTCCGGGCTCCGCCGGTCGCGGTCCGGACGAGCGCCACCTCGATCGCCTCGGCTCCCGCACGTCCCTCGATGCGGGTGAGCTCCGTCCCCCAGCGGACCAGCTCGCCATCGTTCGACGTGCGGTGGGAGCGGCCCCAGGCGACGAGGACGATCGCCTCGACGAGCGTCGTCTTGCCCGCGGCGTTCGGTCCCACGATCAGCTGCGGGCCGGCGTGGAACGAGGCATCGAGGGTCGTGTACGAGCGCAGGTCGCGGATGCTGAGGCTCTCGATCACGGGCCGCGCTCTCCCGGTGCCCGGCGTCGCGGCCCGGACGTTGTTGGGCCTACGACGTCGTCCGGAGCGGCATGACGACATGGACGTAACGATCGTCGCCAACCGGCTTGAACACGCCCGGCGACAGCGGCCCGTTCAGCTCGAGCGCGAACTGGTCCGCATCGACGTTCTGGAGGACGTCGGCCAGGAAGCGGGCGTTGAACGCGATCGTCGTCCCGTCGCCCTCGACGGCGGCCTCGACCCGCCCCACGTGGTCGCCGACCTCGGCATTCGCGCTGACCGTGATCGCGCCCTCGCCGTCGAGCCCCACCCCCAGCTTCACGATGTTCGCGGACTCGTGGGCGATCAGGGCCGCGGGCCGGACCGCCCGGAGGAGCTCCTCGCGGTCGAGCACGGCGCGCGTCGCGTGGCTGACCGGCAGAACCGACTGGTAGTTCGGGTACTGGCCGTCGATCAGGCGCGTGACCAGGTCGATCCCCTCGAGATGGAAGAGGAGCTGGTTGCGCGAATGGGCGAGCACGATCGAGACCGGATCGTCGGTGTCGGTCAGGACCCGGGCGAGCTCATGCAGGGCACGGGCGGGGATCACGACGCTCGTCTCCTCGACCGCGTCGAGGACCGATAGCGTCTTCACCGCGATCCGGTAGTTGTCCGCGGCAGCGAGCGTGAGCTGGTCGCCTTCGAAGCGGGCGAGGACGCCGGTCAGGATCGGTCGGGCCTCGTCACTGGCGGCCGCGAACGCGGTCTCGTCGAGCGCCTGGCGGAGGACCTTCTGGGACACGCGCGTGATCGGCCGCTCGCCCGCGGTCTGGACGGTCGGGAAGTCGTCGGCGGGGATGCCCTTGATGTTCGACTCGAAGCGGCCGGCCCGGATGTGGAGCGTCTCGCCGTCGCCGAGCTCCAGGTTGATCGGCTCGCCGCCCGGCAGGGAGTTGACGAGATCGGTCAGGAGCCGAGCCGGGACGCTCGTCGCGCCATCCGTCTCGATCTTGCCCGGGACCCAGTAGGTGATCCCGATCTCGAGGTTCGTCGCGGTCAGCTTGAGACCGGCGTCCTCGGTCTTCAGGAGCACGTTCGTCAGGACCGGCAGGGAGCGGTTCGAGACGGCCCGGCTCACGACCGACAGGCCGCGCGCGAGGTTCTCCTGCATGACCGAAAGCTTCACGTCGGCTCACTCCAAGGTGACGGGACCGGGTCGCGCTTCGGGTCTGGCGAGGTCGCGCGGGGCCGGTCGAACCGTGGTCGATATCTTCACCCCATTCTCTCATCCCGTCATCACCGTATTCATGGTGTTGATGCGGTGGACGGCCCCGTTCGGGCGTGCAGCGGTCGGCGGTGGATGGGCACCGGCCAGCCGTGGACGGCCGGCGTGATTCGGTGCCTCGCGCCGTGGGTGAACGGGGGACAACCCGGCCTCTGGTGCCAGGCGACCGGCTCTGGGGGCCGAATCGTCCACGGCGAGAGAGGTCTTGTCCCAACCCGAATCGCCGGATCTGTCCACAACGGGGGGTCGATATCCACCGATTCGGGCCGGTTGTCCACAGCGATCGCGACGAAAACCGGTTCAGGTCGCCGCTCGCGGTAGGCCCGGAACCGCCCAGATGACGCCCCTTGAAGACTCGAGGACCCGCTCGAGTGGCGCCCGCCGACGCGCCTCGTCTCGGCCGACATGCGCCGGAGTGGGTCGCGGCCGACGCGCCCGACGAGGCAGGAGTGAGTCAGTCGACCCTATTCCGCGTAGATCAGCTCCCGGACCGCGGCGATCTCGCGGCGCAGCTCGTCGTTGACGGCGCTCTCGCGGGTGATCTTGTCGCAGGCGTGGAGGACGGTCGAGTGGTCGCGCCCACCGAGCTCCGCCCCGATCCGCAGGAGCGACACGTCGGTCTCCTCGCGCATCAGGAACATCGCGACCTGGCGCGGCGTGACGATCGCCTTGTCGCGCTTCTGGCCGCGGAGCTGCTCCATCTGGACGCCGTAGTAGTCGGACACGGCCTTCGTGATCCGCTCGGGCGTGACCTGGCGCTTCTTGGGGTTGTAGAGCACGTTCGAGAGGACGGCCTGGGCCAGCTCGATCGAGATGGGCATCGCGCCCATCGAGGCGTAGGCCACGATCCGGTTGAGCGCGCCCTCGAGCTCACGGATGTTCGAGACGACCTTGCGGGCGACGAACTCGATCACGTCTGACGTGATCGGGACCGCGCCCTCCTCCGCCTTGGCCCGCAGGATCGCGATCCGGGTCTCGAGGTCCGGCGCGGTCAGATCGGCGATCAGGCCCCACTCGAACCGGGACCGGAGCCGCTCCTCGAGGGTCAGGATCGCCTTGGGCGGCCGGTCGGACGACAGCACGATCTGCTTGCCGTCCTCATGGATCGCGTTGAAGGTGTGAAAGAACTCTTCCTGGGTCCGCTCCTTGTCGGCGATGAACTGGATGTCGTCGATCAGGAGGAGGTCGATCCGGCGGTAGCGGGCCCGGAACTCGTCGATCTTGCCCTGCTGGATCGAGGTGATGAACTCGTTCGTGAACTTCTCGCTCGTCGCGTAGACGACGCGCTTCCGGGGGAACTTCGCGATGACCTGCGACCCGATCGCATGCATCAGGTGCGTCTTGCCGAGGCCCACGCCGCCGTACAGGAAGAGCGGGTTGTAGGCGTGGCCCGGGCGCTCGGCGACCGACAGGCTCGCGGCATGGGCGAGCCGGTTGGCCGAGCCGACGATGAAGTTCGCGAACGTGTAGCGCGGGTTCAGGTTGGCGCTGGAGCCTTCGCCGCCGACGCGGCCCGGCTCCAGGCGGACCTGTGGAGCCGGCGCCGAAGGGCCGGCCGCGGTGCCGTTGCCATCCGGGGCGACGAGCGGGTCGCTGGCGGTGACCGCGAACTCGACCTGGACGCTGTAGCCGACGATCCGGGCGAGGGTCTGGCTGATCAGGGAGCGGTAGCGGTTCTCCAGCCAGTCCTTGGCGAAGCCGTTCGGGACCGCGATCCGGAAGCGTTGCTCGTCGACGTCAACGAGCTGCGTGTCGCGGAGCCAGGTTTCGAAGTTCGCGGGCGACAGCGATACCTGGAGCTCTCCGAGCGCCGCGCGCCAGACCTGCTTGGCATCCATCGGTCGATAGTGTCCAGATCCTGAAGGTTGACGATCATCCGGCCGTCCGGGGGGCCGAAGCGAGGTCGCCGGGGACGGAGTCACGCGAATCCGGAAGGGTCGCCGGCACCGCTGGACGACGCTTCAGCATTCTTCCCGCGACGGGGAGAACCGGCGGTCCCGCGAGCGTCCCGGCGCCGAGGGCCGGGTGAGAATAACACCGGCTCGAGGCGCGTCGCAAGGCGAATCCGACATACCCCCAGGGAGTATCCCAGCACGATGCGCAGCGAGCCCGGCGGGATGGCGGCGAGGCCCCGTCGGACGGGTCAACAGGCCCGCGCGCGAGGCTCGGCACCAGGCTCCCGGTGGTTTGACACCCCCGAAACGCGAGCCGTATCATCCGCCGGACGACGAACGCGCCGAGCGCTGACAGGCGCAGGCGCGTTTGTGTGCCTCTAGGGGTCGGATGTCGACCCGGGGCCCTGTGGAGAGGATCGCGCACAGTCCCGATGAAGCAGACCTATCAGCCCAAGAAGCGGCATCGCGCGAAGGAGCACGGCTTCCGCGCACGGATGCGAACGGCCGGTGGCCGGCGCGTCATCGCTGCTCGGCGGGCCCGGGGTCGGAAGCGGCTGACGGCCTGACGAGCGAGCGCGGCCCGCATCCGCCGCGACTCGTGATGCTCTCCCGTCCGCAGGACTTCGCGGCGCTCCAGGCAGGGACCGTCCGGTCCCATCCGCTCCTGACCGCCCGGTTCCTGCGAACGGACCTCGAGACGACCCGGTTCGGCCTGGCGACAGGCCGGAAGCTGGGCAGCGCCGTGGTCCGCAACCGCGTCCGGCGCCGGCTCCGCGAGGGGCTCAGGGCGATGGCGCCCTCGTTCCAGCCCGGCTGGGACGTCCTGATCATCGCCCGACCGGCGATCGTCGAGACCGACTACCGGACCCTGGTGGAGTCGTTGCGGCGGGTCCTCCAGCGTGGGGGCGTCGTCGGAGGAGGACAGGCAGGCTCGTGAAGCGGATCGGGATCGGGCTCATCCGGCTCTACCGGATCGTCTTCGCCTGGATGCCGAACAGCTGCCGGTACGAGCCATCGTGCTCGCGCTACACCGAGCAGGCCATCGACCGCTATGGCCTCGTCCGCGGCAGCTGGATGGGGATGCGCCGGATCGCCCGCTGCCACCCCGGCCACCCCGGCGGTTACGACCCCGTGCCGGACCGAACTTGAGGCCCATGTGACGCTCTCGCGCCTCCGCTCCCGGATCGAGCCCCTCGTCCCATATCTCGCGGTCCTCGCGCTGGCCGCCCTCGTCGTGGCCTGCGCCGGACCGTCCGGGAGCCCCGGAGCCAGCGGAGCACCGGCGCCCTCGGCGCCGCCCCAGGGCTCGATCCCACTCCAGCCCGCGCCGCCGTCGGACTTCCTGGCGTTCCTGTTCACGCCGATCTTCCAGACGTTCTTCATCCTCCTGGTCGTCCTGGACAAGATCACCGGCAACATCGTGGTCGCGATCATCCTGATGACGCTGATCATCTACTCGCTGCTGATCCCGATCACGGCCAAGCAGCTCGTCTCCACCCGCCGGACCCAGCTCCTGGCCCCCGAAGTCCGGGCGATCGCGAAGCGGTTCAAGGGCGACCGGGTCAAGCAGCAGGAGGCGCAGCGCCAGCTCTATTCGGAGCGCGGGATCAATCAGTTCTCGGGCTGCCTGCCGAGCCTCCTGTCGATCCTGCTCCTGATCCCGATGTACCAGGTCTTCTCGCAGGGCCTGACGAACTTCAACCCGCAGGCCATGCTGAACGTGTTCGGCTGGCAGATCATCGACCTCCACTGTCAGGCCGCGCCGGTGATCGTGAACAACCACGTCACGAACCCCTGCCTGGATCCGAACGCCTTCGGGGTCAACTGGGGCGTCCCCGAGGTGATCATCGGGACCGCCGGCTCGCTGTTCTCCGGCCTCAGCCTGCTCGCCCTGATCTCGTCCCTGGTCCAGGTCGTCTCGTCGCGGATGTCGCTGCCACCGCACGACCCGACGATGGCCGACGACCCGAACTACCGCGTCCAGCGCCAGATGGCCTACGTCCTGCCGTTCATCTCGCTCGTCTACGGCAGCATCCTGCCGGCGGGCATGTTCCTCTACTGGATCACCTCCACCCTGTACCGCCTCATCCAGACCTTCCTGTTCATGGGCTGGGGCGGTCTCTTCCCGCTGTTCGGCTGGACGCCGGGCTTCGCTCACGAGCACACGCCCCGATTCCCGGTCACCCTGCCCCCACCGGTCGATCCGAAGAGCCGGCCGGCGAGCTCACCGCTCGGCGGGAGCGCCGGTCGCATGGCCAAGGCCGACCAGACCATTCGCCACAAGGAACGCGGCCGCCAAGGCCGCCGAGGGAGACGCCGCTGATGAGTGCCTACCGCGAGTTCACCGGCAAGAGCGTGGAAGAGGCGCTCAAGACCGCCCGCGAGGAGTTCGGCGTGGAGCTGAACGACCTCGACTTCGAGATCCTGACCGCGGGCAGCCGCGGGGTCCTGGGGATGGGCGCCGAGCCCGCCCGGATCGTCGCCGCACCGCGGTCCGCCCTGGGCGGTGCCGCGCCGAAGCGGGACGCCGCCGCCAGCACGCCGCTGCCGCCGCCTCCGCCGCGCGAGGATCGTGGCTTCGGCGATCGGGATCGCGACCGCGGCCCGCGCCGCGACGATCGCGGGGGATTCCGGGGCGAGGGTCGCCCCGATCGTGACCGCGGCCCGCGCCGCGACGACCGCGGCTTCGGAGGCGAGGGCCGCCCGGATCGCGGCCCCAGGCGTGACGACCGCGGCTTCGGTGATCGTGGGCCACGCCGCGACGCGCTGGCGCCGACGGCCGAGGCCGGTGAGACCCGAGCAGAACGAGCACCGCGTGGCGACGATCGACCGCCCCGCCACGACGATCGCGATCGGGGCCCGCGGGAAGGCGGGCGTGGCACCTCCGCGCTGACCGACACCGAGACGGCCGAGGTCCAGGCCGCGCGCGGCTCGCTCGCCGCGGAGCGAGCGGATCTCGAGGCTGCCGAGGCGTCGCCCGAGGCGCTGGCCGCCGGCAAGGAGATCCTCGAGGAGCTGATGCGCCACATCGGCTTCGCGGTGCAGGTCCAGGTCGAGACCGGCGACACGAGCCGGCTGAACGTCGTGGCAGATCCCGATGGCCGCGAGGCCCTGGGCTCCCTGATCGGCCGGAAGGGCGAACGCCTCTCGGCGCTCCAGCATCTCGTCAACCTGATGCTGTCGCGGCGGATGGGCGAGTGGACCCGCGTCCTCGTCGACGTGGAGGATTACCGCGGCCGGCGCGAGCGTCAGCTGCGCGACCTCGCGAACCGCGCGGCCGCCCGCGTCGAAGAGACCGGCAAGATGATTCAGCTCGAGCCGATGCCCGCACTGGAGCGACGCTGGATCCACCTCGCGCTGCGCGATCATCCGCAGGTCGCCACCCAGTCGATCGGCGAGGAGCCGAACCGGCGGATCGTCGTGCTCCTGCGAGGCGGCTGAATCGTCGAGGGCGTCGTCCGGCGTCACGCGCCGCAGCGTCCAGCCGTCACGATCCCGCTCACGTCAACCATCGCGCACCTTCGTAGCCTGGAAGCCCGCGACCGATGACCGCCGCTCCCGAGCCGCTCCCCATCGCCGTCGACCCGCCTGCCGGTGACCCTGAGCTCGCGGCGCTCGTCGGCAGCGGTGAGGCGGTGGCCAAGCCTCGGCGCGGCCGATCGCTGCTCGTTCGCTTCGGCATCTCGTTCGTGCTGGGCGTCCTGCTCGCCGGCGGTGTCGGCGTCGGGGTCCTGTACGCCTGGGGCCAGCAGTACGCGGGCCGCGTCCTGCCCGGCGTACAGATCGGCAGCACGGAGCTCGGCGGGCTCACCCGAGAGCAGGCCGAGGCGAAGATCGCGGACGCGTACGGCTGGCTGGGCACAGGACAGATCGCGCTCTCCGATCCGGATGGGCGGGTCACGACGATCGCCTACGCCGACATCCGGCGTCGTCCCGACACCTCGGCCCTGCTGGACGCGGCCCTCGCGGCCGGTCGCCAGGGCGAGCCCCTCGCCGACCTCATCGGCGCGCCCCGGGCGGCCCTCCACGGCGTGACCCTCGACTCGGCCGTCGCCTACGACCGAGACCGGCTCGCCGCCATCGTCGACGCGCTCGCCGCGTCGATCGATCGCGACCCCGTGGACGCCACCGTGTCGGCCGGCTCGGGTGGGACGTTCGCCGTCTCCGCCGCCACGATCGGCCGCGCGGTGGACAAGGCGGCGTTGATCGCCGCTCTCGACCAGCAGCTCAGCGCGGAGGGCACCCCGGCGTCGATCGGGCTGACCGTGCCGGTCGTCTCGTTGACGCCCGTCGTTGCGACCGCCTCGGTCGAGGCCGCGCAGTCAGCCGCGAACCGGATGGCCGCCGACCTGGTCGTCCACCGGGGCAGCGACAGCTGGACGATCGGGCGGAAGCGTCTCGCCCCGCTGATCTCGTTCTCCACGGGAGCCGATGGGACGGTGACGCCCGTCTTCGACGAGACCGGTCTCGACCCGATCGTCAAGGCCCTGAAAGGCGAGGTCGACCAGGCCGCGCAGAACGCCGGGTTCCGCCTCGTCGGCGGACACGTCGTCGCCACCGGCAGCAGCCGCGAAGGCCGAACCCTCAGCTCGGCCGGCATGAAGGCCGCGATCGTCGACGAGATCCGTGCCCGTCAGGAGGGCACGGCGAGAGCGCCGCTCGGGGCGATCGTCAAAGCCGTCGACCCAAAGCTGAGCAGCGCCGACGCCAAGGCCTTGGCGCCCAAGATGAAGATGATCAGCTCGTTCAGCATCTACTACTTCGTGATCGTCAACAACCACTGGGGCGGCAACATCGAGGCGCCCGCGACGAAGATCGACGGCACGGTCGTGCCGGCGGGCGGCGTCTTCGATTTCTGGAAGGTCGTCGGCGACCTGCGCAAGCTGCCCGGCACCGGCCCGGGCAACGCGATCGAAGGCGGCAAGATCACGGTCACGGGCGCGTTCGGCGG
>DASSHB010000085.1:0-14542 GCA_035693125.1 Candidatus Limnocylindrales bacterium
CTCGATGTCGGCTCGTCGCATCCTGGGGCGGAAGTACGTCCCAAGGGTTTGGCTGTTCGCCAATTAAAGCGGCACGCGAGCTGGGTTCAGAACGTCGTGAGACAGTTCGGTCTCTATCCGCCGTGGGCGTAGGGAACTTGAGAGGAGTTGCTCCTAGTACGAGAGGACCGGAGTGAACGAACCGCTGGTGTGCCAGTTGTCCCGCCAGGGGCACCGCTGGGTAGCTATGTTCGGCTGGGATAAGCGCTGAAAGCATCTAAGTGCGAAGCTCGCCTCGAGATGAGGTTCCCCACCGGGTCAACCGGGTAAGACCGCAGGGAGACCACCTGTTTGATAGGCCGCATGTGGAAGTTCGGTGACGGATGAAGCTGAGCGGTACTAATGGTCGAGGGCTTGACCTCTTCAGCAACTGACCTGGGGTCGGTGGCTGGGAGATCGTGGATCGGATCCACGTCCTGACTCGAAATGAATCGACGATCGATGTTGGCGCCCATGGCTCAGAGCCATCTGGACGCAGCCGAACAACCATCCAGACGCAACGAATCCTGGTGACACTGGCGGAGAGGCCATACCCGTTCCCATCCCGAACACGGAAGTCAAGCTCTCCAGCGCCGAAGATACTGAGAGGGCAGCCTTTCGGGAAAATAGGTCGACGCCAGGATTTTTGCGTTTCCGGGGAGAATCTCTCGCGGACCGGCGGACGGCAGCACGGCGCGTCCGCGTTCGGATGGAGCCCCTGCCCGGACCGGTAGACTGGCCGCGATGACCGCACCCGCCGGCCCCGACGCCCCGTCGCCGCCGATCGCGGACCCCCGGCCCGACCCCGATCGGCCGTCCGGCTCCGCCCCCCTCGAGCATCTTCCTGCGCGCGAGGCCGTCGCGGCCCTCTGCCCATACCTGACGTCGGAAGGTGGATCGTGGCGGGCGTTGACCCCGAATCGAGAGCATCGTTGCTCGGCCGTCCAGCCGCCGTCGGCACAGACGACGGAGAAGCAGCGTCGACACTGCCTCTCGCCTGATCACGTCGATTGCCCGTTGTACCGTGCCGCGCGGACCGCTCGGGCGACGGGTCTGGCGGCCGGCGCTGACCCGGCCCTGATCGAGGTGGCGGACCGGCGCCGAAGGCCGGTGGCCCGGACGGCCCCGATCGTCCTCGAGCCACCACGACTGGTCGACCAGGCCCTCCGTCTCCAGTTCGAACGCGCACCCGGTCAGGCGGCGCTCGTTGGGCTGATGCTCGTGGCGTTTGCCGTCGTGGCGATCGCCCGATTCTCGGGCGGGACAGCGCCGGCCGCGGGCCCTTCGCCATCGCCATCGTCGCAGCCTGCGTTGGCCAGCCCGTCCCAGCAGGTCACGCCGGCGCCGACGGCCACCCCGAGCGCCTCACCGGCGACGAGCCCATCGCCGAGTGCCGGCCCGTCGTTCCGGACGACCTACACGGTCAAGCGGGGTGACACGCTGATCGGCATCGCCAGCAAGTTCAAGACCACCGCGTCGAAGATCAAGGCGCTCAATGGCCTGAAGAGCAACACGCTGAAGGTCGGCCAGGTCCTGAAGATCCCGTAGATCCGGCCGACCCCGGCGATCAGTGCTGGCAGCCTCGACAGAACGAGGTGACGAAGCCGCCGGGCCTGACCTCGCTGATCTTCGCCCCGCAGCGCGGGCAGGGCTGGCCGCCCTTGTCGTGGACCGAGAGCCAGTCCCGGGCCTGCTTCTCGAACGTCGGCGGGACCCGCTGTTGGAGCTCGTCGATCGCATGGGCGACCGTGGCCCGCGTCGCTGTGTAGAGCCCGTCGATCTCCTCGGGCGCCAGGGTGGAGCGTTTCCGGAACGGGAGCAGCCCGGCGGCATGGAGGATCTCGTCGCTGTACGCGTTGCCGATCCCCGCGATGAACGCCTGGTTCTTCAGCAGGTTCTTCAGCTCGCCGGGGTGCCGGCGGATCCGCGTCCGCCACGTCTCCAACGTCATGGCCGGGTCATCGGCGTCCGGGCCGATCTCCTCGTCGGTCAGGCCGGGCACGACCCGCTCGACCCCGGCCGGGATCAGGTAGACCTTGCCCATCTGGGTGGGATCGCGGTAGCGGACCTCGACCGGTGCGTCGTCAGCCGGCATCCAGGGAGCCTTCGCCGTCCAGCGGGCGGCATCGCGCGGCCGTCGGGCGCGCGGCCCGAACGCAAGGACGACCGCGGTCTTCGACGGAAGGGCCGTTCCCGGCGCTGCCAGCTGGAACCGTCCGGTCAGCATCGGGTTCGCGACGATGCGATCGCGACGCAGCTCGACGAGCAGGAGCTTGCCCCGTCGCCGGATCGAGCGGAGCTCCTGGCCCACGAGCGCCTCGAGCTCGGCCGGCGTGCCGCGGACGGCCAGCGGACCGGGCGCGCTCGCCGAGGTGATCGATCGTCCGGCGAGGGCCGCGTGGAAGGCGTCGGCGACGACCGCCAGATCGGGGAGCTCGGGCACGGTCGATCGATTGTAGCCGCAGGAATCGCTGTGCTAGACTTCCCCGGCCCTAGAGGGGCGACAGTTGAAGACACGTCCCAGCCAGCTCGCACGAAGGGAGCGGAACGGCCCACTCACCACGGACCACCTCTGATCCTTCCTGAACCGGCCCGGGCGTGCCCGGGCCGTCGTCGTGTCTGGGGACTTGACCGACAGGAGAGACCAGACCGTTGACCGAGGAACAGCAGGACCGGTCCGTGGAGGCCGAGGCGACCGCCGCCGACCCCGACACGACCGATCGCGCAACCGCCGCGACTGCCGTCACGGCGGGCCGCCCGATCGCCGTCGCCGATGAGCCAGCCGCTCCGGAGGCGAGCGCGACGACGGATCCCGAGGCCGTCGTTGATGAGGCACCCAGCTCCACCGCGGAGGTCATGACCTCCGCCACGGACGAGGCCACGGACGGCAATGCGGAAGCCGAGGCAGGGGCGTCGGAGACCGAGTCCGCCGCGCCGGCCGCCGAGGCGCCGGAGACCGCGTCTGCTGCGCCAGCCGCCGATGCGCCGGAGACCGAGTCCGCTGCGCCCGCGGCTGACACCTCCACCGGGGATGACCTCGCGGTCGCGTCGACGGCCACGATGCCGCTGCCGCCCGAGGTCGAAGCCGTCGACACGGTCGACGCACCGGCCGCGTCCGAGGACGAGACCGAGCCGGAGCCGGCGATCCCGCCGATCCGCACGGACCTCGGCCCCGAGCCGACGACAATGGAGGAGCTCCTCGCCGAGCAGGACTCGGACATCAAGAGCTTCAAGCACGGTGACGTCGTCGAGGGCACCGTCGTCCGGATCGACAAGGACGAGATCCTCGTCGACATCGGGGCGAAGTCCGAGGGCGTCGTCAGCAACCGCGAGCTGTACGGTCGTCATGCCGAGTCCCAGCCGCAGCTCGCGATCGGCGACACGGTCCTCGTCTACGTCCTCCAGCCCGAGTCGCAGGAGGGCCACGCGGTCCTCTCGCTCCGGCGCGCCGGCCTCGAGCGCAAGTGGCGCGCGATGCAGGAGCAGTTCGAGGCGGGCGTCATCATCGAGGCGCCGGTCATCGACCACAACAAGGGCGGCCTGATCGTCGACTGCGGCATCCGCGGCTTCGTCCCGATCAGCCAGATCGTCGACTTCCCGCGCCGGCCGCAGAACGACCAGCCGCGTGACGCGGCCCAGGAGATCGCCGAGAAGCTCCAGCCGTTCGTGGGCCGGAAGCTGCGCCTGAAGATCCTCGAGGTCAACCGCAAGGCGAACCGCCTGATCCTGTCCGAGAAGGTCGCCCTCTACGAGGAGCGCCGCGAGAAGCGGGACGAGCTGTTCAGCAGCCTCCAGGTCGGCCAGAAGGTCAGCGGCACCGTCCGCTCGATTGCCCCGTTCGGCGTCTTCATCGACCTCGGCGGGATCGACGGCCTGGTCCACAAGAGCGAGCTCTCGTGGAACAAGGTCAACAACCCCGAGTCCGGCTACAAGGTCGGCGACGAGGTCGAGGCCGAGGTCATCGACATCAACCACGAGCGCGGCCGGATCTCGCTCTCGATCCGCCGCCTCCAGCCCGATCCGTGGCATTCGACGGTCGCCGACTTCAACGTGGGTGACGTGATCGACGGCACGGTGACGAAGCTCGTCAACTTCGGCGCGTTCGTGCGCGTCCGCGACGGCCTCGAGGGCCTGATCCACATCAGCGAGCTCAGCCATCAGCGGGTTGCCCATCCGGGCGACGTCGTGCACGAGGGCCAGACGCTCAAGCTGAAGATCATCTCGCTCGACTCCGAGCGCCATCGCCTGGGCCTCAGCCTCAAGCAGGCCGAGGAGCCGCCGGCCCGCCCGGCGCCCGAGCCCGGCGCGCCGAGCCCTGCGGCGCCATCCGGTCCGCGCGGCGAGCGCCGCCCGCGACCCGAACGCGGCTGGTCCGCGTCGGACGCCGTCCAGGAGCCCGAGGGCGGGATCGACAACACCCTCGCGGCGGCATTCGCCCAGGTCCGCGACCAGCTGGCGGCGTCGGAGGAGGCCCGGGCCAACGCCGAGGCGCCCACGGCACCTGCCGGCGAGCCGACCACCGCCGAGGTCGCCGAGCCGGAGGCGGTCGCCGCCGAGCCGGAGGCCGTCGCCGCCGAGCCGGAGGCGGTCGCCGAGACCGGACCGGCCGCCGACTCCGAGCCAGGGCCCGAGCCGGAAGCGGCTGGGACCGAGCCGGAGCCCGAGCCGGTTGCGCCCGAGCCGGAAGCGGCTGTGACGGAGCCGGAGCCCGTGCCTGCACCGGCGGAGCCCGAGGCAGTCGCTGCGCCGGAGCCCGAGGGCGAGGCTGCTGCCACGGCCGATGCCGAGCCGGCGGTCACCGCGACGACTGCCGACGAGGCCGCCGTCGTCGAGGCGAGCGAGCCACCCGCCGAGGAGACGGCTCCGGCCGAGGCCGCGGCGAATGCCGGAGGCGAGGACGAGCCCAAGGCCTGACCATCGCGCCAGGTCCCGCGACCAGAACGACCCGCCAACGGCGGGTCGTTTCGATTCCTCAACCCGACGCCGACAACCGGAACGGGCCCAATCGACGAATCACGGAACGAAGGACCACCCGGAACCTCACCCAACCGACCCATCCGGGGAGGGCCGATCGGCTGGCTTGCCGGGGGAGGCCTCCGTGCTAGCATCCAACGGAAGCGCCCCCTGAGACGCTTGCAAAGGAACGAACGTTCGACTCGATGGACCGCTTCGACAAGTTCACGGACCGCGCCAGGAAGGTGCTGACCCTCGCCCAGGACGAGGCCCAGCGCTTCAACCACAACTACATCGGCACCGAGCACCTGCTCCTGGGCCTCGTCCGCGAGGGCGAAGGCGTCGCGGCGCGCGTCCTCGAGAACATGAACGTGGAGCTGGCCAAGGTCCGGACCGCCGTCGAGTTCATCATCGGCCGCGGCGACCGCCCAGTCGTGGGTGAGGTGGGCCTGACGCCGCGGGCCAAGCGGGTTATCGAGCTCGCCATCGACGAGGCTCGCCGCCTCGGCCACAACTACATCGGCACCGAGCACCTGCTCCTCGGCCTCGTCCGCGAAGGCGAGGGCATCGCCGCCGGCGTCCTGGAGTCCCTCGGCGTCAACCTCGACAAGGTCCGCCACGAGGTGATCCGGGTCCTGTCGCAGAGCTCGTCCGCCGGTCCGGCCCAGGAGACGAAGCGCGCCAGCAAGACGCCGACGGTCGACCAGCTCGGGATCAACCTCACCGAGCTCGCCCGGTCAGGCAAGCTCGACCCCGTGATCGGCCGCGAGAAGGAGATCGAGCGGGTCATCCAGATCCTGTCGCGGCGCCAGAAGAACAACCCGGCGCTGATCGGGGAGCCGGGCGTCGGCAAGACCGCGATCGCCGAAGGCCTGGCCCACCGGATCATCAACGGTGACGTCCCCGAGACGCTCCTGAACAAGCGCGTGCTGACGCTCGACATCGGCTCGCTCGTCGCCGGCACGAAGTATCGCGGCGAGTTCGAAGAGCGCCTGAAGAAGATCATCGAGGAGCTCCGCAACACGAACGACGCGGTCCTCTTCATCGACGAGCTCCACACGCTCGTGGGCGCCGGCGCGGCCGAGGGCGCGATCGACGCCGCGAACATCCTGAAGCCGCCGCTGTCCCGTGGCGAGCTCCAGTGCATCGGCGCCACGACGCTCGACGAGTACCGCAAGTACATCGAGCGCGACGCCGCGCTCGAGCGGCGCTTCCAACCGGTCATGGTCGAGGAGCCTACGCTCGAGCAGACCGTCGACATCCTGATGGGGATCCGCGAGCGCTACGAGCAGCACCACAAGGTGGCGATCACGGACGACGCCGTCCGCGCCGCCGCGGACCTCTCCACCCGCTACATCACGGACCGCCATCTCCCCGACAAGGCGATCGACCTGATCGACGAGGCCGCGTCGCGCGTCCGCCTCCGCCACGCTTCCGCGCCGCCCGCGCTGCGCGAGGCCCAGAAGGAGCTCGACAAGGTCACCAAGGAGAAGGACGCGGCGATCAACAACCAGGAGTACGAGGAAGCGGCCCGCCTGCGCGAAGCCGAGGCGACCGCCCGCGAGACCGTCGAGACGCTCCGTGCCGAGTGGCAGACCTCCGTGGCGAGCGATCAGCCCACCGTCGACGAGGAGGAGATCGCCCAGGTCGTCGCGATGTGGACCGGAATCCCGGTCACCCGGATCGCCGCCGAGGAATCCGAGCGGCTGCTCCACATGGAGGACGCGCTCCACAGCCGGGTCATCGGCCAGCAGGAGGCGATCGAGGTCATCTCGAAGGCCGTGCGCCGCGCCCGAGCCGGTCTGAAGGACCCCAAGCGCCCGATCGGCTCGTTCATCTTCCTCGGGCCGACCGGCGTCGGGAAGACCGAGCTGGCCAAGGCGCTCGCCGAGTTCATGTTCGGGAGCGAGGACGCGCTCATCAAGATCGACATGAGCGAGTTCATGGAGCGCCACAACGTGTCGCGGCTGGTCGGGGCGCCTCCCGGCTACGTCGGTTTCGACGAGGGTGGCCAGCTGACCGAGGCGGTCCGTCGCAAGAACTACTGCGTCGTGCTCCTCGACGAGGTCGAGAAGGCCCACCCGGAGGTGTTCAACATCCTCCTCCAGATCCTCGAGGACGGGCACCTCTCGGACGCCAAGGGTCGCCGGGTCGACTTCCGCAACTGCATCATCATCATGACCTCGAACCTCGGCGCGAAGCAGCTCCAGACGAACTCGTCGCTGGGCTTCCGGAACCGCGGCGAGGACGCCGCGACGCAGGCGGAGACCTCGTACGAGCTGATGAAGGAGAAGGTCGCCACCGAGCTGAAGAACAACTTCCGGCCCGAGTTCCTGAACCGGATCGACGCGACGGTCGTCTTCCGCAGCCTGACGGTCGCCGAGATCACCGAGATCGTCGACCTGATGCTGGCTCGAGTCCGCGACCAGCTCAAGGCCCAGCAGATGTCGCTCGAGGTCACCGAAGCGGCCAAGGAGCACATCATCAAGCTCGGCTACGACGTGGCCTACGGGGCACGGCCGCTCCGCCGAGTGATCCAGAACATGGTCGAGGACGTCCTTGCCGAGCACCTCCTGCTCGGCAAGTACGAGCCGGGCACGACGATCGTGGTCGACCGCGACCCGGAAGCCGGCCTCGACATCCACGCTGCCGAGCCGCTGACGCCGGTCGAAGCCTGACCGTCGGTCGCCCGATCGGCGCGCGATGAGCAAGACCGCTCGCCCGCAGACGCGCTACGTCTGCCAGTCCTGCGGCGAGTCGTTCCTGCGCTGGGAGGGCCAGTGCCGGGCGTGCTCGGCCTGGAACAGCCTCGTCGAGACGACGGTCCGCGCCGAGCCCCGCGCAGCCCGGATCGCAACCGCCGGACGCCTCGGCGCCGGCTCCGCCTCGGCGCCAGCCCGGCTCATCGACGTCGTCGAGCCCGAGCGTTCGCGTCTCCCCGTCGGGATCGGCGAGCTGGACCGGGTGCTGGGCGGCGGCCTCGTCGCGGGCTCGGTGGTCCTGCTGGGCGGTGAGCCCGGGATCGGCAAGTCGACGCTCCTCCTCCAGGCTGCCTCGGGCGTCGCCGCGGCCGCCGGGGCCGAGCGGGTCCTCTACGCCACGGGCGAGGAGTCAGCCTCCCAGGTTCGGCTTCGAGCCGAGCGACTGGGGCTGCTGAGTGGTCCCGGCGGCGGGATCCGGATCGTCGCCGAGTCCTCGATCGATCGGATCGCCGACCTCTGCGGCGACGACGTCCTCGCCGGCCGACCGCCTGCGCTCCTGGTCGTCGATTCGGTCCAGACCGCCACCGTCGACGAGCTCGACGGGCCAGCGGGCTCGGTCGGCCAGGTTCGCGGGGCCGCCCTCCGACTGATGGAGCTCGCGAAACCGGCGGGCATCTCGGTCGTGCTCGTCGGCCACGTCACGAAGGACGGCTCGATCGCCGGTCCGAAGACCCTCGAGCATCTCGTGGACGCGGTCCTGACCCTCGAGGGCGAGCGGTCGGCCGGCGTCCGCCTCCTGCGCGCGACGAAGAACCGTTTCGGGTCGACCGAGGAGGTCGGCGTGTTCGAGATGGGCGAGGCCGGCATGGCCGAGGTGGCCGACCCGGCCCGCGCCTTCCTCGCCGAGCATGACGGACCCGCCCCGGGCAGCGTCGTCGCGCCCACGCTCGAAGGGTCGCGGCCGCTCCTCGTGGAGGTCCAGGCCCTCGTCGCATCGAGCCCGGGCGTGAACCCGCGCCGGACCACGAGCGGGGTCGATGCGAACCGGGTCGCGCTGCTCCTGGCCGTGCTCGGGCGGCGCGCGGGCGTGGGGCTCGGCAGCCACGACGTCTACGTGAACCTGGCCGGGGGGCTGTCGGTCGACGAGCCCGGGCTCGACCTGCCGCTCGCCCTCGCCCTTGCCTCGTCCCTCCGCGACCGCCCGATCGTCGCCGGCACGGTCGCCGTGGGCGAGGTGGGCCTGCTCGGGGAGCTCCGGCCGGTCGCCGGCCTGGAACGTCGGCTGCGCGAAGCGGCCCGACTGGGCTTCGTGCGGGCGATCGTCCCGCGGGCGACCCGCGGTGGGGCGATCGGCGCAGTGCCCGGGATCGAGATCGTCGCCGTGGCGACACTCCGCGACGCGGTCGAGGCCGCGCTGGCAGGTCCCGGAGACGGGCTCCGGCGGATGGCGACGGCCTCCGCGCGATGCTAAGGTACGGCGGCTTCGGCGCGCCCGAGGGGGTGCAGCGCCTCAACCCCGCGACGGACGACGCGAGGGAACCGTGATCCGCAACATCCGCCTGCTCGGCGCGGCCCTCGGGGGTCTCGTCGGCCTCACGATCGCCGCCTCGACGCGGTTGTTCGCGGAGTCGCCCAACGGCGCGATCCTCCTCGCGGCATGGGTCGTGGCGTGGATCGTCGTGGGCTTCGCGGTGCTGCCCTACCTGACCGTCGTGCCGGCGATCTGGCTCGTCCGCGAGATCGAGCAGCTGTCGACGGCGGAGTTCGTCACCGCCGTCGCCGGCCTCCTGCTCGGCCTCCTGATGGGTCTCCTGCTGAGCCTGCCGCTGCTCGCCTTCCCGCCGCCGTTCGGCACCTGGCTGCCGATCGGGGTCTCGCTGTTCCTGGGGCTCGGGATGCTCGGGCTGACCGTCGCCAAACGCGAGGATCTGCTGCTCGCGGCCCAGGCGATCGGGCTCTTCCGGCGGGCTGCCCCCGATTCCGCGAGCAGCGCGGCGTCCGGCGATCCGCACATCGTCGTGGACACGAGCGCGATCATCGACGGCCGGATCAAGGACATCGTCGAGTCGGGCTTCATCTACGGCACGCTCGTCGTCCCGAAGTTCGTCCTCGAGGAGCTCCAGCACATCGCCGACAGCTCCGACACGCTCCGCCGCAACCGCGGCCGGCGCGGCCTCGACATCCTCGCCCAGATGCAGAAGGAGTCGCCGACCCCGATCGAGATCGTCGACGAGCCGCTGCCGGAGATCACCGAGGTCGACGCGAAGCTGGTGGCGCTGGCGAGGGCCCGCTCCAAGGCGATCCTGACGAACGACTACAACCTGAATCGGGTCGCCGAGCTGCAGGGCGTCCGGGTCCTCAACGTGAACTCGCTGGCGAACGCGGTGAAGCCCGCGGTGCTGCCGGGGGAGGAGCTCCGGGTCCGGGTGATCCAGGAGGGCAAGGAGGCCGGTCAGGGGGTCGGCTTCCTCGACGATGGGACGATGATCGTCGTGGAGGGCGGCGTCCGGTACATCGACAAGGACCTCGACGTGTCGGTGACCCGCGTCCTCCAGACCGTTGCCGGACGGATGATCTTCGCCCAGCCGCGTCTCGACTGATCCCGTGACCCGCGCTCCTGCCGACGTCGTCGTCGTCGCGGCCGGCGCGTCCGAACGGTTCGGGGGCGACAAGCTCGAGGCGGCGATCGACGGTCGCCCGCTGCTTGGCTGGACGCTCGAGCGCCTGGCGGCGAGCGACGTCGTGGGGCGGATCGTCGTCGTCACGGCCGGCGATCGGGTCGAGCGCATCCGAGCCGCTTCGTGGCTGCCGTCCAAGGTCACGGACGTCGTCCCAGGGGGCACCCGTCGCCAGGAATCGGTGGCGGCCGGGATCGCCGCGGCCGCCGAGCTCGACGCAGCCCATCCAGACGAGGCGGGCGACCGGGTGATCCTCGTCCACGATGGCGCGAGGCCACTCGTCAGCAGCTCGTTGATCGAGGCGGTGACGGCGGCCGTGCACGCCCACGGCGCGGCCGTGCCGGTCCTGCCGATCCGCGACACGGTCAAGCGCGCGGCGGCCGACGGGCGGATCGTCGAAACGCTCGACCGGGCGGACCTCTTCACGGCCCAAACCCCGCAGGGCGCCACGCTGGCGGCTTTCGAGCGCGCCTATCGGACGGTCGACGTCCGCGGTCCGGCCAGCTTCACCGACGAGGCCGCCCTCCTGGAGGCCTGTAGAATCCCCGTCCATGCCATCCCCGGCGACGAGCGCAACCTCAAGGTGACCGTGCCCGCGGACCTCGATCGGGTCGCTGCCGGCCTCGGCCTGGGCGGTCTGCGAGTCGGCTTCGGCGACGACGCCCATCCGTTCGGGCCCGGGGCGCCCCTTGCCCTCGGCGGCTTGGACCACCCCGGCTCGCCCCGCCTGCACGGCCATTCCGACGGGGACGTCGTCCTCCACGCGGTCGCCGACGCGTTGCTCGGGGCCACCGGGCTGGGGGACCTCGGACGGATCTTCCCGGCCGACGCCCGGACGCCGCGCGGCATCGCGAGCGCGGAGCTCCTTGCCGGCGTCCTCGCCCGACTCGCGGCCGCGGGCTGGCGGCCAGGCACGATCGACGTCACGATCGTCGCCGCGCGCCCGCGCCTGAGCCCCCGCCTCGATGCGATCCGCGACCGGCTGGCCGAGCTGCTCGGCATCGAGCCCGGCGCCGTCAACGTCAAGGCGTCCACCGGCAACCTCGCGGGGTTCGAGGGCGCCGGTCGCGGCATCTCGGCGCGGGCGATCGCGACGGTCGAGCGCGCCCGATGACGATCCGCCTCCAGGACACGCTCACGTCCGAGACGCGCCCCCTCGACCCGATCGTCGCCGGTCGGATCGGCGTCTACACCTGCGGCCCGACGGTCTACGGCCCCGCCCACATCGGCAACTTCCGGAGCTTCCTGTTCGCCGACGTCCTCGTCCGCCACCTCCGCCGGCGCGGCCTCGCGGTCACCTGGGTGATGAACGTCACCGACATCGACGACAAGATCATCAAGGGCGCGAACGCCGCGGGCCAGACGATCGGAGAGCTGGCGGATCACTGGCTGGCGGTCTTCCGGGCCGACGCCGAGCGGCTCCGGATGAGCCCACCGGACGTCCAGCCCCGTGCAACCGACCACATCCCCGAGATCGTCGCCCTGATCGAGACGCTCCTCGAGGGGGGCCACGCCTACCGGACCGAGGACGGCTCGATCTTCTTCCGGATCGCCTCCTGGCCGGCCTACGGTCGCCTCGCCCGGCTCGACCCCGAGCAGATGCGGACGGGGGAGCGCGTCGAGGCCGACGAATATGCCAAGGATGACGTCCGCGACTTCGCGGTCTGGAAAGGGCCCAAGGACGGCGAGCCGTCGTGGGACACCGCGATCGGGCCCGGCCGGCCGGGCTGGCACATCGAGTGCTCGGCGATGTCGATGAAGCACCTCGGTCCCTCGTTCGACATCCACACCGGCGGGATCGACCTGATCTTCCCCCACCACGAGGATGAGATCGCGCAGAGCGAGGCGGCGACGGGCCAGCCGTTCGTCCGGACCTGGCTCCATTGCGCCCATCTCCAGGCGAGCGGGGCGAAGATGGCGAAGTCGACCGGCAACATCGCGCGGGTCGGCGAGCTGCTGGACGCCGGCGTGTCGCCGCGCGCGCTCCGCTACGCGCTGATCGCCGTCCACTACCGAGCGCCACTGAACTACTCGGAGGAGTCATTGGCCGCCGCGACCGCTGCGCTGGAGCGCCTCGATGCCTTGATCGCCGCGCTCGACGCGTATCGCGAGGATCGAGCCGATGACGCGGAGCTGCCGGCGGTACTCGACGCGGCGGATGCAGCCTTCGGCGACGCCCTCGACGACGACCTGAACGTGTCGGCCGCCCTGGCCGTGCTCTTCGACCTGGTTCGGGAGCTGAACCGCCGGATCGACGCCCGGTCGCTGTCGACCGCCGACGGCACGCGAGCCCAGGCGGCCATCCGGGCGCTCGACGAGGTGCTCGCGATCCTGCCCGCGGATGACCGCGACGACCTCGACGAATCGACGCTCGCGTTGCTCCAGGAGCGGATCGCCGCTCGGGCGGCGCGGGACTGGGCCGCGTCGGACCGGCTCCGGGACGAGCTCGCGGCGCGCGGGATCGCCGTCGAGGACACGCGCGACGGTCAGCGCTGGCGACGCCAGCTCGAGGTGGCTCATGGCTGAACGGCCGAAGCCGGATCGTCGCCGCGACGACCGCGCTCGACCGCCGCGGAGCGGTGGCCCCGGCGGTGGCGCCGGCGGTCCTGGACGCCCGCCCGGAGGTGGCGGCTTCCGGCCCGATCGAGGGCGCGGCGGGGGAGGCCCGGGCCCTGGCGGGCCGCGCGGGCCGCGCGGCGATCGGCCGGGGCCGGCCGGCGAACCCGGTCCGCGGCGCGGCTTCGGCTTCGGTGCGCCCGGCCGCGACGGCGGTGGCGATCGCCCGCCGCGCGCGGACGATGGTCCGCCGAACCGCGGCCGCCCGTTCGATCGCGATCGCGGCGGACCGCCCACCGGGCGCGGCCATCGCCCGCGACCGTTCGACGGTCCACCCTCCTTCGATCGCCCGCGTCCGCCGCGGCCCTTCGGAGGCGACCGCCCGCCACGCCGCTTCGATGGTCCCCCGCCCGGCCCTGGCCGCGACGCCGGGCCGTCCGGACCGAACCCTCGCGCGGATCGGTTCGATCGACGCCCGGACCGACCGGACCGACCGGACCGACCGTCTTCGCCCGGCGCCGGTCGACCCTCGCGGCCCTTCGTCCCGCGGGGCGACCGCCCGCCGCGTCCATTCCCGTCAGGCGCCGGGCGATTCGGCCCACGCCCCGGACCGGGCGGCCCGCCGCGGCCCGCTCCCTGGTCGCAGCCTGCGCCCGACCTCATCGCCGAGGGCGAGGAGCTGGTCGCCGGGCGGCGCCCGGTGGAGGAGGCGTTCGTCGCCCGCCGCGCCGCGCACCGCCTGCTCGTGGTCCCCGCCCGCCGGCAGGCCCTGGAGCGGCTCGTCCTCCACGCGACGAGCCTCCGGATCCCGGTGGTCGAGGTCGAGGGTGGCACGCTGACCGCCGTCGCGGGCTTCGACGGCCATCAGGGGATCGCGCTGGTCGTCGAGCCGCGGGCGTTCGCTTCGCTCGATGAGATCCTTGCCCGGGCGGTGGAGCGCGGCGAGCCGCCGTTCGTGCTCGTCATGGACTCGCTCGAGGATCCCCAGAACGTCGGGACGCTCCTCCGCAGCGCCGAGGCCGCGGGCGTCCACGGCGTCCTGTTCCCGACCCGCCGCCAGGCGCCCCTCAGCCCGGCCGCGGTGAAGGCGTCGGCAGGCGCCGTCGAGCACCTCCTGCTGGCTCCGGTGGATGACCTGCCCGGGGCCCTCTCCGATCTGCGGATCCGCGGGTTGCGGATCGCGGCCGCCGAGGCGGAGGCGCCTCTGACCGCCGGCCAGGCCGACCTCCGCGGGCCGCTCGCGATCATCGTCGGGAGCGAGGGTCAGGGCCTGTCACCGGCCGTCCGGCGTCGCGCCGATCTCGCGATCCGGATCCCGATGCGCGGCGCGATCGGCTCGCTGAATGCCGCGGTCGCGGGCTCGATCCTGCTGTTCGCCGCCGTCACGCAACGGAGCTCCGGCGACGAACCGCCGCCGACCGCGCCACGCGGCCTCCCCGACGTCGAGGTCGAGCCGGCGCAGGCTGCCGAAGCGGCTCCGGCCGCGCCGCCCGAGGAGCGGCCCGACGCCGGCGCGAGACCGACGAAGCCGAAGCGCTCGCGCGCGAAGGCGGCCGCGGACAGCTCGCCGGAGACCGCGGCCGCCGTCGAGACTCCGCCCGGACCCGCCGTGGAGAACCCGCCCGGACCAAGTCC
>DASSHB010000086.1:0-42989 GCA_035693125.1 Candidatus Limnocylindrales bacterium
GCACGGGGCGGGCGATCCCGGCGATCCTCGGGCCGGTCAGGCCCAGCGACCGCAGCTCGGCGACCGCCGCGGGGGAGGTGAACACGCCGCAGGCACGCCAGCGCCAGGCCGGCGCGCGCTCGAGCAGCGTGACGTGCGCCCCCGCGCGAGCGACGCGGATCGCCGTGGCGGCCCCGGCCGGCCCGCCGCCGACCACGACGACATCCGCTTGTTCGAGCACAGCCGGCTCAGCGGGCCGCGATCGCGACGCGGTGACCGGCGAACCCGACCCGGGTCGAGACGGTCATCAGGCCGGCATCCGCGACGAGCGCCGCCAGCTCGCCCCGGGAATACGCCCGCCGAACCGACAGCGGCCCGTCGTGGCGCGTGAACCGGCTCGTCGCGATCGCGTGGACGAGGAGCCAGCCGCCGATCCAGAAGAGCCGACCGCGGACCAGGTCGTTGACCACGATTCCCTGACGAGCCACCCGCCGGAGCTCTCGCAGGAAGGCGACGGCATCGCCTGGCGACAGGTGGTGCAGAACGAGCGACGCATGGGCAACGTCGAACGCGCCGTCCGGCCACGGCAGGCCGCGGCCGTCGGCGACCGCCAGCTCGAGCCCGGCCAGGCCCTCGAGGGCCGGACGGGCGCGCCGGGCGGCGGCCAGCACCTCCGGCCGGCTGTCGGACGCGGTGACGACCAGGGCGTTGCCGTGCCGCCGCGCGCTGGCGATCAGGCGCGCGGGGATGTCGGCGGCGCCGGTCCCGACGTCGAGCACCGAGCCGATCGATGCGCCGGGCGTGGTCGCGACGAGGTCGGCGATCGCGCGCTCCGACAGGGCAGCGCCGCCGGTCAGCCGATTGATCCGGGCGAGATCGCGAAGGTTGCCCACGAGGGCAGGCTCGTCATCGAGCGGTCCGTCCAGCACTTCCTCGACGTCGACCAGGCGATCCATCGGCGAAGCCTATCGGGCCGCTACCCTCTCGCGATGATCGTGGTGGCCGGCGAGAGCCTGATCGACCTGCTCGTCCAGCCGGACGGCTCGGTCCAGGCGGTCCCGGGCGGCGGGCCGTACAACACGGCACGGGCCCTGGCTCGGCTGGGCGTTCCGACCGCGTTCGTCGGCCGGCTGTCGGAGGACCGGTTCGGACGGATACTGCGGGAGCGGCTGCTCGAGGATGGCGTCGACCTGCGTTGGTCCCGCGCGACGGGCGACCCCACCCTTCTCGCGATTGCCGAGATCGATCCGTCCGGTGGCGCCGTCTACCGGTTCCACGCCGCCGGCAGCGCCGCTGCCGAGTTGACCACCGCCGCGCTGCCGGAGACGCTGCCGCAAGACCTGAGCGCGATCCATGTCGGGACGCTGGGCTTGGTCCTCGAACCACTCGCGAGCGCGGTCGAGACGTTGATCGGGCGGACGCCGCCTGAGGCGCTGCGGTTCGTGGACCTGAACGTCCGGCCCGCGGCGATCTCCGACCCGGCGGCCTATCTCGCCCGACTCGAGCGTGTCGTCGGCCGTGTCCATGTCGTCAAGGCGAGCGTCGACGACCTCTCCTGGCTCGATCCGGAGGTGGCTCCGGAGGCGGCGGCCTTGCGGCTCCTTGGGATGGCCGCGGCCCTGGTTCTCGTAACCGACGGGCCCGGCCCGGTTCGCGCGATCAGCCGATCCGGGATCGAGCTGGTTCCGGTCCCGGTGGTCGCGGTCGTCGACACGGTGGGCGCGGGCGACGTGTTCGGGGCGGGGTTCCTCGCGGCGTGGACCACGGCGGGGCTCGGAATCGCGGACCTGGGCGATGTCCCGGCCGTCCGCGCCGCGACCCAATTCGCCAGCCGGGTCGCGGCGGCGGTCTGCGCGCGCGCCGGCGCCGATCCGCCCACGCGCGATGAGCTCGATCGGCTGGTTCCTGCGTCTTGACGCCCGGGCCCTGGCCCCGCCACGATCGATCTCCGATCTTCTCCACGCTCGAAGCAGCCAGCTGATGACCTCGACCCTGCCCTCCGCCCGGCTCGTCCGACGGCTCGTTCCGGCGGCATTGGCCCTCCTCGGGATCCTCGCCTCGGCAACCCCTGGCTCGGCCGCGACGACCGCGCCCTCGATCGATTGGCCGGTCCAGAGCCTGGGGGACCGCGGCAGCGATGTGCTGGCGATCCAGCACTTGGTCCGGGGACGGCTCGGCTCACTGAATCCCCTGGCGCCGCCCGCGACGAGCCGCTTCGACGCGGCCACCGAGACGGCGGTCCGGGGATTCCAGGCATCGCGCAGCCTGGCGGTCACCGGCATCGTGGACGGCACGACCTGGACGGCCCTCGTTCCGAGCATCGCCGCCGGCGCGAGCGGCGAAGCCGTGACGGCGCTCCAGGGCGAGCTCGTCGCGAAGCGCGGCGTGTCGCTGACGATCAACGGCCGGTTCGGTGCGGCAACAAGGTCGGCGGTTCTCGCGTTCCAGCGCCACATGGGCCTGGCGGTCACCGGCATCGTCGGCTCGAAGACTTGGCGCGCGCTCATCTGGCATTACCGCCTGCCGCACTTCACCTCGACGACCCTGTGCGACTACTCGGCGGGCAACGGGCCGGCCAACTGGGGCACGTCCGAGGCGATCGCCACGCTCCAGTCGGTCGGCACGACGACCTTCGCCGCGGGCTCCGGCCGGATCGCCGTCGGCGACATCTCGTACGAGCATGGCGGCCCGATCACCGGACACGTCACCCACCGGCGCGGCCTCGACCTCGACATCCGACCGCTGCGCAAGGCGAACGACCAGTGCTCGGTCGCGGGAACGACGTGGCGATCCACGGCCTACGACCGAACCGCGACCCGGGCGATGATCCTGGCGTTCCGGGCCGCGTCGCCAGGCCACATCCGGGTCATCTGGTTCAACGACCCGGTCCTGATCCGCGAGGGCCTGACGCGCTACCACTCCGGGCACGACGACCACGTCCACGTCCGATTCTGCGAGGCATGGCACGCGATTGCGACGTACGACTGCTGAACGGCGCGGACCGGTCGGATAGGGCGGTGCACCGCAGCCCCGGCCGCGGCCCCGGACCGTTGACGCGATCTCCACGCTCGATGACGATGGAGCCCTTCGAGGGAGGGTTGCTGTCAATGGTCGGGATTGTCAGGTTCGCGCGCCTTCGGGTCGTCGTCGCGTCGGCGCTTCTCGTTGGGTCGGTCGGCCTCGTTGCCGCGGCACCAGCGAGTGCGACGCGCTTCTGGACGGCCACCATGAGCGGCGATCAGGTCGTGCCGGGTCCGGGCGATCCGGATGCCGCGGGTACCGTCGAGGTCGACCTGTCGATCGACCCGGACGTCCCCGCCGGGGGCGCGGTCTGCACGTTCTGGAACATCCTCGACGTAGATCCCGCCACATCCGCCGAGATCCGGGCCGGGGCGCCGGGAAGCGCCGGCGAGCCTTACCTGACCGTGACCCCGCCGGACGAGGAAGGATTCGGCGGCGACTGCGTTCGCGATCTCGAACCCTCGATCGTCCAGGCCATCGTCGACGACCCCTCCGGCTTCTTCGTCCAGGTCGCGAACGACGCCTTCCCCGACGGAGCGATCCGCGGCCGGATCCAGATCGTGGAGATCGTCCAGGTGAGCGTCAGTGAATTCGTCTGCCCCGGCAGCATCCGGACCGCCGCGGATGTCCTGGCCGCACCGCAGGGGACGTGCACGATCGCAGTTCGGTCGGGCGACATCGGGGATCCGCCGAAGGGCTTCACCTGGAGCCCCAAGCCGACCGCCTTCGACATGCGGGTCAACCTGACGACCGCCGACGGCATCCTGACGCTCGACGATTCCGAGCCGGAAGGCGGCGGCACCTGCGGCGGCAGAACCTGTTCGATCGGGATCTCGTACGTCTGGCGCGATCTGACGCCCGGTCCGATGACCGTGATGGCGCTGACCTCCCCGAAGGGCTACACGTTCGGCTGGGCGACGATCCAGTCCCAGGTCGAGGGCGGGACGGCTCCGACCGCGACGGTCGACGTCGCCCATCGGTCCATCTCCTTCGACATGACCGACTTCGGCGCCAGCGACGGCATCTCGATCTCGATCTACGACTTCCGCGGCCGCTGATCGAGGCCCGGCCCGGATGCTGGCGGGGCCGGCGTTCGGGACCCGAATGCCATAATGGCCGCCATGGCCACGAAGTCCCCGGAGCGTGATGCGCCGATGACCGCCGCGGTGACGCGCGTCGAGCACGCCACGTCGAGCTGGGGCCTCGGTGACGGCGCCGCGATCCCGTGGGAGTACGCCCCCGCGCCCGAAGCCCGCGACATCGTCACGATCAAGGACCGCTACGGGCTGTTCATCAACGGCCGCGAGGTCCAGGCGACCGGCGGCGAGACGTTCCCGTCCGTCAACCCGGCGACGGAGGAGACGCTGACCCAGGTCGCGAAGGCGACCGAGAAGGACGTCGATGCCGCCGTCCGTGCGGCGCGGATGGCGCAGCGCCGGCGCTGGGGCAACCTCAGCGGCAAGGAGCGGGCCAAGTACCTGTTCCGGATCGCGCGAATCCTCCAGGAGCGCTCGCGCGAGTTCGCGGTCCTCGAATCGATGGACTCGGGCAAGCCGATCAAGGAGTCGCGCGACGTCGACGTGCCGCTCGCGGCGTCGCATTTCTGGTACTACGCGGGCTGGGCGGACAAGCTCGAGTACGCGTTTCCCGGCCGGGTCGCCAAGCCACTCGGCGTCGCCGCCCAGGTGATCCCCTGGAACTTCCCATTGCTGATGTTGGCGTGGAAGATCGCGCCGGCGCTTGCGGCCGGGAACACGGTCGTGCTGAAGCCGGCGTCGACGACGCCGCTGAGCGCCCTCCTCTTCGCCGAGGTCTGCCGCCAGGCGGATCTGCCGCCGGGCGTGGTGAACATCGTCCCCGGTCCCGGCCCGATCGGGATGGCCCTCGTCACCCATCCCGACGTCGACAAGGTCGCGTTCACCGGGTCGACCGAGATCGGCCGCCAGATCTTCAAGGGCGTCGCCGGGACCGACAAGGGCCTGACCCTCGAGCTCGGCGGCAAGGCGGCGAACATCGTCTTCGACGACGCGCCGCTCGACCAGGCGGTCGAGGGGATCGTCAACGGGATCTACTTCAACCAGGGCGAGGTGTGCTGCGCCGGATCGCGGCTGCTCGCCCAGGAGTCGATCGTGGAGCCGCTGATCGACAAGCTCAAGGACCGGCTGTCGACGATCCGGGTCGGCGACCCGCTCGACAAGAACACGGACGTCGGCGCGATCAACTCGAAGGCGCAGCTCGAGAAGATCACCGAGCTGGTCGCGGCGGGCCGGGCCGAGGGCGCCGAGATGTACCAGCCGGCCTGCGACCTGCCCGAGCGCGGCTACTTCTTCCGGCCCACGCTATTCACGAACGTCGCCCAGTCGCATCGGATCGCCAAGGAGGAGATCTTCGGGCCGGTGCTCTCCGTCCTGACGTTCCGGACGCCCGAGGAGGCGGTCGAGAAGGCGAACAACACGCCGTACGGACTGTCGGCCGGGATCTGGACCGACAAGGGCTCGCGGATCCTGCACATGGTCAAGCGGATGAAGGCGGGCGTCGTCTGGGCGAACACGTTCAACCGGTTCGACCCGACGTCGCCGTTCGGTGGCTACAAGGAGTCGGGGTTCGGCCGCGAGGGCGGGCTGCACGGGCTCCTCGCGTACGTCCGGCTCGAGGATCGGTGATCGTGATCGCCACGCGACGATTCCCGTCATCCACCATCACCGGTGGTGCGTGGCGCCGCGCCGGGCCCTTGGTCTCGTCGTCCACTCCCCAGGGTGGTGTCGGGCGGCGAGCGAGCGTCGGATGCGGCGCACGGGCCGCTCCAAGTAGCCGGTGGCGGCTGACTCCATTCGCTCGACCGGCCGAGACCTCGGCGCTCACCACCCCCGATGGTGGATGGCGTCCGCGGACCGCGGCCTGATGGCGCCCGACCGGATCGACGTCCGCAAGACGTACAAGCTCTACATCGGCGGCGCGTTCCCGCGCTCCGAGAGCGGGCGGTCCTATGTCGTCTCCACCGCCGCCGGCGATCCCATCGCGAACGCGGTGCGTGGCTCGCGCAAGGACCTCCGCGAGGCCGTCCGGGCTGCGCGCAAGGCGTTCCAGCCGTGGGCCGACAAGACGGCGATGAATCGGGGCCAGGTGCTCTACCGGGTCGCCGAGCTGATGGAGGGAAGGCGCGAGCAGTTCACCTCCGAGGTCGCCGCGGCCGAGGGCCTGCGCGAGGCGAAGGCGCGCGAGGTCGTGGATCGCGCGATCGATCGCTGGGTCTGGTATGCCGGATGGGCTGACAAGATCAGTCAGGTGCTGGGCGCGTCGAACCCGGTCGCCGCGCCGTACTTCAACTTCACGATCCCCGAGCCGACCGGCGTCGTCGGCGTCGTCGCCCCCGAGACGTCGTCGCTGCTCGGGCTGGTGTCCCGGCTCGCCCCGCCGCTCGTGGCCGGCAATGCGGTCGTCGTGCTCGCGTCGGAGACGCGGCCGTTGCCCGCAGTGACGCTCTCGGAGGTGCTGGCCACGTCCGACGTGCCGGGTGGGGTCGTGAACATCGTCACCGGCTGGAAGAAGGAGCTCGTGCCCGTCCTCGCAGGGCACGTCGACGTCGATGCGATCGACACGTGGGGCGTTCCGCCCGAGCTCCGGACCTCGACCGAGCAGCTCGCCGCCGAGGACATCAAGCGGCTCGCCCGGCGACCGGCGGGCGTGGTGGACGCGAAGTTCGACTGGCTCGACGACCGGGCGGCGGAGCGACCCGAGTGGATCGCGGCCTGGCTCGAGATGAAGACCGTCTGGCACCCGATCGGGACATGACGATCCACCGGTTCGCCACGGCCGGATTCCCGGTCCAGCCGGCGGACCGGACGTACCGCGCGGGCGTCTGCAACATCGGCCCGGTTGAGATCGCCCGCCGCCGAAGGACCGGCGTGACGATGACGATCGCGACGGTCCTCCTGCTGGCCGTCCTCGTCGCGATCCACGCTCCGACGCCGCTGCGGCTGATCGTCTTCTTCCCGGCCGCGGTCGCCGCCTCCGGATTCCTCCAGGCCTGGCTGCGCTTCTGCGCCGGGTTCGGCTGGCTCGGCGTCTTCAATTTCGAGGACGTGGGCACGACCGTGTCCGTGGCCGACGCCGACGCCCGTCGCCGGGATCGGGCGAGGGCGATCCGGGTCGGCCTCGCCTGCGCGCTCGTCGGCGCCCTCGCCGCCGCGCTCGCGGTAGTGCTGCCCGCCTGACGCCGCCACCCACCCGATCGGGTGCCCGTGGATGGTCCCAAAGCGCGACTGCCGCAGCGGCCGTCGAGGGGGCATCGTCCGGATGTGGCCACCGGAGGGTGGTCCGGTTCGAGGTGCAGAGCGCGCGAATGTCCGCACATCCCGCGGATCGGGGAGATGATCGTCACCAGCGTCACCGGGCGACGGGTGGCGTCGGCGATCGCCACGTCAACGCCGAGAGGCCGGGCCGACTCCGCCGGACGATGACCGAGGCGCGGCCGTCGGTCGCGTCCCCGAGCGAGTCCGCACGAGCCGTCGAGTCGCTCATCAAGGAGACCCGTCGCCAGCTGGCCGCCAACGGCGCCGAGCCCGCGATGGGCCACGAGAGCCGCGCTCCGGACGGCGATCCGATGTTCGGCTCGATCGTCGGGCTTGCCGCCGAGATCGCGCGCTCGTCGGGCATCGAGTCCCAGCTGCGCGCCCTGATCGAGGAAGCACCGGCGGCGATCTTCCTGAAGGATCGCGAGCTCCGCTACGTGTTCGCCAACCGGCGAGCGGCGGCGCTGGCGGGCGTCGCCGATCCCGAGACGCTGATCGGGCACACCGACGAGGCCTTCCTCCCCGCCGCGTCCGCGGCGGAGATCATGGCAAGCGATCGGAAGATCCTGGACGGCGGCCCGCCGCTCGACGACGAGGCCGTCAACCATCTTCCGACCGGCGACGCGATCCTCCACGCCCAGGTCTTCGCGATCCCGGACCAGACCGGGCGCCTGGCATGGCTGGCCGGTGTCGTGAGCGACGTCACCGCCCGCCGTCGAGCCGAGGCGGCGCTGGCCGAGCAGGCGCAGCTCGAGCGGGTCCGGGCCGGCGTGATCGCGTCGATGCGGTCGATCCCGACGACGGCCGATCACGCCGAGGTCGCCGCCGCCGCGGACCGCACGCTCGTCGAGGTCGGCGGCTTCATCGGCGCCGGCATCCTGACCTTCGCCGGCCGCAGCGAGATCCGGCTGCTCCATTCGGAGATCCGTGCGGACAGCGGCCCGGGCGACCTCTCGACCGTGATCGTTCCCGAGGTCGTGCGGCGGACCCGGCGACGGATCCGATCGGGCCCCTTCGTCGATGCGTGGACGGCCGGCGGGGCCGATGGCCTCGACCTCGGCCGCCTCGGGATCCGCTCGACCGCATGCCTCCCGCTCGAATGGCGCGGCGAGATCCTCGGGATGCTCGCCGTCGCCTCGGGCGCGGAGCCGGATCAGCTCGAGCGACGCGTGAGGGACCTGTCGGAGATCGCGGATTCGATCGCGATCCGGCTCGGGCCGCGTCTGGCGGCACACGCGAGGATGCACGTTGATCGACGCGCCGTGCGTCGGATCATTCACCGGCGCGCGTTCCGACCGGTGTTCCAGCCGATCGTCGACCTGATGAGTCGCGAGGTGGTCGGCTACGAGGGGCTCACCCGGTTCGCCGACGGCGCCCCGCCCGACCAGACGTTCGCGATGGCTCGACGGGCGGGTCTCGGCATCGAGCTGGAGATCGCGACGCTTACGGCGATCCTCGAGGCATCCGGGCCCCTGCCGGCGAACCGATACCTCAGCCTGAACGTCTCGCCGGACGTGATCCTCGCCGGCACGGCCCTCCGCGGGCTCCTCCGGGACGCGGGCTTCAACGTCGTGCTGGAGATCACCGAGCACGATCAGGTCGACGACTACCCGGCGCTCTTGGCAGCGATCGCCGAGCTCGGCGACCACGTGACGATCGCGGTCGACGATGCCGGGTCGGGATTCGCATCGCTCCGCCACATCGTCGAGCTCCGGCCGGCATACGTGAAGCTCGATCGCGGGTTGATCGCCGGGATCGATCGCGACGTGGCCCGCCAGGCGATGGTGGCGGGGCTGCGCGAGTTCGCCGCGCGCCTCGACGTGACGCTCGTGGCCGAGGGCGTCGAACGCGAGGCCGAGCGGGCGACCTTGCTGGGGCTCGACCTCCGCCGCGCGCAGGGCTACCTCTTCGGCCGCCCCGCCCCCGTCGACGAGACGCTCGCGGCGCTCCGAGCCAGCCACGACGTCGAGAGCCCCAGCTCCGCCCCCGCCGCCTGAAGGGACGCCCGATGCGGGTCGCCGCTTCGCTGCATCGTGAAGTTTCAGTATTGACTGAAAGTTCTGAATGACATAGCGTGTTCGCGTGACGCCGGGCGAAAGCGAGTTCGTGGAGGAGATGGGCCAGTTCCTGGCCAGCCTGGGGATGACCCCGATGGCCGGCCGGATGTGGGGCTATCTCCTGATCTGCGAGCCGTCCGAGCAGACCGCCGCGCAGATCGCCGAGGCCCTCCAGGCGAGCCGCGGATCCGTGAGTGGCACGGCCAGGCTCCTCGCCGGACCCGGCCTCATCCGGCGGACCACGCGACGCGGCGATCGACGCGAGTATTTCAGCGCCCCCGCCGAGGCTCTCGACTCGATGCTCGCGAGCGCCGGGGCGATGTACCGCCAGATGCGCGAGATCGCCGAACGCGGCCTCGCGCTGATGGATGGCCGCGCGCCCGAGGCTCGCGACCGGCTCCAGGAGTTCCGCGACGTCATGGCGTTCGTGGAGCAGGAAGTCCCCCGCGTCGTCGGGCAGTTCCTCCGCGAGCGCGCGGAAGCCAAGCAGGCCGGGACCGTCTACCCGACCGGGAAGGAAGCGTGATGACGGCCGTCATCGAGACCCACCAGCTCACGAAGTCGTACGGCACCCATCGCGGGATCATCGACATCGATCTCGCCGTGCAGGAAGGGGAGGCATTCGGCTTCCTCGGGCCCAACGGGGCCGGCAAGACGACCACGATCCGGACCCTCCTCGACCTCCTCCGACCGACGTCCGGCAAGGCGTACGTCTTCGGGATCGAGACGACGGTCGACCCGGTCGCGATCCACAAGCGGATCGGCTACCTGCCCGGCGAGTTCACGCTCTACGACAAGCTGACCGGTGGCCAGACGATCGACTATTTCGCCAACCTGCGCGGCGGCGTCGACGTCGCCTACCAGGCCGACCTGATCCGCCGGCTCGACCTCGACACGAGCCGCAAGTTCAAGGAGTACTCGAAAGGCAACAAGCAGAAGGTGGGCCTGATCGTCGCCCTCCAGCATCGGCCGGACCTCCTCGTCCTCGACGAGCCGACCTCGGGCCTGGACCCGCTCGTCCAGCAGACGTTCTTCGAGGTGATCCGAGAGGCGAAGGCCGAGGGCCGGAGCGTCTTCCTGTCGAGCCACATCCTGGGCGAGGTCGAGAAGACCTGCGACCGGGTCGCGATCATCCGCGACGGCCGGCTCGTCAAGGTCGATCGCGTCGAGGCGCTCCGCGATCTCGCCCACCACCAGGTGGAGCTGCGCTTCTCCGGCGAGGTGCCCGTCACCGCGTTCAGCGGCCTGCCCGGCGTCAGCGACGTGAGCGCCGACGAGCACGTCCTCCGGATGCGCGTCTCGGGCTCGATCACGCCGGTCGTCCAGCAGGCTGCTCGGTACGAGCTGCTGGACTTCGTCAGCCGCGAGCCTTCGCTCGAAGAGACGTTCCTCGCCGAGTACGGCCGATCGGCCGGTCAGGCGGCCTGACATGGCGACGAGTCTCCGTCTCCGCCGTGGCGCGGGGGCCAAGGTCGACGTCCGTGGCGTCGTCCGCTACGCCCGGAGCATCGTGGGCAAGACGCTCCGTGACTCCCGCCGGACGACGATCATCGTGTCCGTCCTGCTGTTCCTGATGCTGGTCGGTGCGACGGCCGCCGTCGCCAGCGAGTTCGACACCGCGGCCAAGCGCCAACAGCTGTCCGACGTCGTGCGGAACCTGCCGCCGATCCTCCAGGGACTGGCCGGCAAGCCGATCAACGTCGAGACGATGGGCGGCTACGTCCAGTACAAGTACGGAACGTTCTTCCCGATCGTCCTGAGCCTCTGGTCGATCCTCGCCTTGTCCTCGACGCTCGCCGCCGAGGCGAAGCGCGGCAGCCTCGAGTTCGTGGCCGCGTCCCCGATCGGGCGCCGCCGGATCGCCTTCGAGAAGCTCTCCGGACACATCGCGGTCATCGCGATCGCCTCGATCGCCGTCTTCCTCTCGACCGCGATCGCGGGGGCCGTCAACGGCAAGCTGCCCGGCGACGAGATCTCGGTGACCGCCGCCTTCGCGTATGCCCTCCAGCTCGGGCTGATGGCGCTCGCCGCCGGTGGCCTCGCCTTCGCCCTGTCGCAGTTCCTGGGCCGCGGGGCGGGAGTCGCGATCGCCGGCGCCGTGATGTTCGGCGGCTGGATCCTGAACGGCTACCAGGGCGCGGTGCCGGCGCTCGCGCCGTTCGCCAACCTGACCTGGTTCGGCTGGACCTCGAACCATCTGCCGCTCGCGGGCGTCTTCGACTGGCCATCGCTCGTCCCGGTGGCGATCGCGGTCGTGTTGTTCCTCGTCATCGGCGTCGAGGCGTTCGCCCGGCGCGATATCGGCGCGACGAGCGCTGTCCCCACGCCGAGCCTGCCGCGCGTCCTCGTGGGCGTGGGCGGACCGGCGGCCCGCTCCTTCGGAAACGGCCTGTCGACCGCGCTGGCCTGGGGCGTCGGCATCGGGCTGTTCGGGCTCGTCCTGGCCGCGTCGGCGCAGGCGTTCGTGGACCTGACGAAGACGGCGCCCGATTTCGTCAAGCTGCTCCAGACCGCCTTCCCGGGCAGCGACATCCTGTCGGTCGGGGGGTTCCTCCAGCTGCTGTTCGTCCAGTTCGGGCTGATCCTCGCGGGTCTCGCCGCCGCGACGCTCGTGGGTGCGTGGGCGTCCGACGAGACCTCCGGCCGACTCGAGATGCTCCTGGCGACGCCGCTCGCCCGGGCGCGTTGGGCGCTGTCGGGCGGGCTCGCGATCCTCGGCCAGATCGTCGTCTTCACGGTGATCGCCGCGATCGGGATCGCGATCGGCACGGCGATGATCGGCGGCGACGTGGTCCAGCCGATCATCGGCACCTTCGCGCTCGGGGCGTTCGCCGCGGCCTTCGCGGGCGTCGGCGTGGCGATCGCGGGGGTCTGGCGATCGTCCTGGGCGGCTCCGGCCGTCGCGATCCTGACGATCGTGACCTGGTTCATCGACACGATCGTGCCGGCGTTCAAGCTCCCCGATGTCATCCACCAGCTCGCGCTGAGCGCCCACTACGGGCTGCCGATGCTCGGCCGGTGGGACGCGGCCGGGCTGGCCGCCTCGGCGGTCCTGGCGGTCGGCGGGGTGGTGCTCGGAGCGGTCGCGTTCCAGCGGCGCGACCTGCGCGGGTAGCGCTCCTCGAACCCGGAGGCTGAGCGACTCGCGCTCGTTGCGACGACCGGCGAGCGACCGGGCGCTTCCAGTGGCCGGTCGGCCGGCAACCCGAGCGTGGGCCGCCGGAGTCGGCGCCCGGACACCGATCCGGCCGCCGACGTGAGCGCCCGGCGCTCATCGGGCGGCGGACCGGCCGGTACGATCGCGGGGTGAACCCCCTCGTCTTCGCCCTCGTCGCCGGCGCGGCCGTGCTCCACGTGACGTGGAACGTGATGCTGAAGACCGCCGGCGATCCGCTCCGCGCGGCAGCGATCGGGATGTCGACGGCCGGGCTGATCATCTGCCCGCTGGCCATCGTGGTCTGGCTGGCGAGCGGCCGGCCGGAGGTGCCGCTGTCGAGCATTGCCCTGGGCACGGTCTCAGGGATCCTCGAGGCGGCGTACTTCTCGTTCCTCGCGGCGGCCTACCGGCGCGGCGACCTGTCGCTCGTCTACCCGCTGGCCAGGGGCAGCGCCCCGTTGCTCGCGGTCGCGGCCGGCACGCTGATCCTCGGGGAACGACTTCGGCCGACCGGGTTCGTCGGCGTCGCCGCCCTGCTCGTCGGGATCCTGGCGCTCCAGCGGCCCTGGCAGTACCTGCGGGCGGCCGGTCGCGCGTCCGGTGGCGCGGCGGCGTTCGCCCTGCTGACCGGCGTGATGATCGCGAGCTACTCGGCGGTCGACAGCGTCGGCGTGAAGCAGACCACCGAGATCACCTATGCCGGACTGATCTGGGCCAGCGGCGTCACCTTCCTGTGGATCTATCTGTGGATCTATCAGCGGTCCGGCGGAGTCGTCATGGCCCACGACGACGAGCGGTTCGACGTGCGCCACGCGGCGCTCGGCGGGACGATCACGCTCGGTGCGTATCTGATGATCCTCGCTGCCTATGCGGTGGCGCCCCTGACCGCCGTGGCGCCTCTGCGCGAGTCCGCGATCGTGCTCGCGTCGGGCTGGGGGGCCTTCCGCATGCGCGAAGCCCAGGACCGCCGCGATGCGATTCGCCGGATCGGCGCGGCGGCCCTGGTCCTCACCGGCGCGCTCCTGCTCGCGATCCCCTGATGACCGGCCCCGGGCGGCTGGATCCGGACTGGCTGCGCGATCGGCTCCGGGAGATCGATCCCGCGGCCGCGGCGGTCGACCGCGCTGCGATCGAGGTCATCCGGGCGCCCGGCCGGGTGAATCTCATCGGCGAGCACACCGACTACAACGACGGCTTCGTCATGCCGGCGGCCATCGGGCTCGAGATCCGGCTGGCCGTGCTCCCGATGGAGGACCGGCGGGTCGAGCTGACCCTCGACGAGACCGGCGAGCGACAGGGCTTCGATCTGGACGCGATCGCATCGGCACGCGGCTCGTGGATCGACTATGTCGCCGGCACGGCGTGGTCGCTCCAATCGGCAGGCCACCCCGTCCGCGGGTTCCGCGGCGTCCTCGCCAGCTCGCTGCCACAGGGTGCCGGCCTCTCGTCGTCCGCCGCGCTCGAGATGGCGTCGGCCCTGGCCCTCCTCGGGCCGGGTGTCGATCTCGGCGTCGCGGAGCGCGCGAAGCTGGGCCGTCGGGCCGAGAACGACTTCGTCGGCGTCCAGTGCGGCGTGATGGATCAGTTCTCGTCGGCGGGCGGCGTCAGGGACCACGCGATCCTCCTCGACTGCCGCACCCTCGAGACCCGGTTGGTCCCCCTCCCGCTCGACGAGGTCGTGCTGGTCGTCGTCCACAGCGGATCGCCCCACAAGCTCGAGTCGTCCGCATACAACGACCGGCTCGCCGAGTGCGGGCGCGCCGTCGCTGCGATCCGTCGGCTCGAGCCGTCCGTGCGCGCGCTCCGGGACGTCGACGCCGCGCTCCTCGAGCGCGCCCGAGGGCTCATGGACGACGTGGCCTACCGGCGAGCGAGCCACGTCGTCAGCGAGAACGGTCGGGTCCTCGCGGCCGAGCGGGCGCTCGCGGCAGGAGACCTGCCGGAGGTCGGCCGGCTCTTCGCGGCGAGCCACGCGTCCTTGCGCGATCTCTACGAGGTGTCGTCACCCGAGCTCGACGCGCTCGTCGAGATCGCGGGCTCCGTTGACGGCGTCATCGCGAGCCGCCTGACCGGCGCCGGCTTCGGGGGCTCGACGATCAACCTCGTCCGCGCCGAGGCGGTCGAGCTGCTCAGCGCGGCCGTCGAGCGGGAGTACCCAGTCCGCACCGGCCTGAACCCGACGGTTCTCGAGGTCGACGCGGTCGACGGAGCAGGGTGGGCGTAACGCCCCCGAGTGAGATCGCGCATCTCGAGACAGGCCACCCGTCAACCCACGCCAGCATCCGGCCCATGGGCAACGGTCGTGGTCCGAGCGGACGTTCGGACGGCACACGGAGCGATACACTCGCGGGCACATGCCCGGTGAGCCGCTCCTGATCGGGATCGCAACGATCGCGGTCGTCGTCGCCGGGTTCACGGGTGTCACCGCGACGCTCGTTCCGCCGGGCGGCGCCTGGCCCCCGATGATGCGGGTCCGCCAGCGAGCGATCGTCTCGACGAGCTTCAACGTCGTCTTCGAGTCGCTCGCGCCGTCGATTGCCTTCGCGTGGCTTGGCGACGCGCGGGAGGCCGTCGTGCTCGCCAGCGCCGGCGTCGCCGTGTACGCGACCGGGATCGTCATCTGGAGGGGCCGCCAGTTTCTCCGCGCTGGCGTCAACCGCACCCCGTCGACGCTCGTTCTGTTCGCGCTCGGCCCAACGGCTACCGCGCTCTTCTGGGCAAACATCCTCGCGGGATCGGTCGCGATCTACGCGCTGGCGCTGTGCATCCAGCTGACCGTGGCGGTCGTCAGCTTCTACTCCCTCGTGTCGGCCGCCCAGGACTGACGCCGCTAGCCCGCCTCGAGGACGAACAGCCGCGCCGAGAAGTCGCCGATCTCGGGCGACACGTGGCGCTCGACGTCGAACAGCAGGCCGTTCGCCTGGAGGTCGTCCCCCCGCCGGGTGATCTCGTTCGTCGCGCTCACCCCGTCGAGCCCGGGCGGCCACGCGGTGATCCGGTAGTCGAGCGTCTCGTCGAGGCCGCGCAGCGGCAGCCGATCGACTCGCGGATTGGGCCGGTTCAGGACCCGGTAGACGGCGACGATGGCGCGCCGGCGATCGGCCGCCACGACCATCCACGCGGTCTCGTTGCCGTCGCCCGCGAACGGTGAGCGCAGCCGGACGAAGCGCCCAAACTGGAACAGCCCACGATGCGCCTTGAAGAACGCGACCTGATCGCGGATCGCCGCCTGGTCGTCGGCGGAGAGCGCGGCCGTGTCCAGCTCGTACCCGAACGCGCCGAAGAACGCCACCGCCGCCCGCGTCGCAAGGGGGGTGACCCGCCCGGTCTGGTGGTTCGGCACGGCCGAGACGTGGGCACCCATCGACGACTGGGGATAGGCCAGCGACGAGCCCCACTGGATCCGGAGCCGCTCGATCGCGTCCGTGTCGTCGCTCGTCCAGGCCTGCGGGGCGAACGCGAGCATCCCGGCATCGAACCGGTCGCCGCCGCTTGCGCACGACTCGAACAGGACGTCCGGGAAGCGCGTCGTCAGCCGGCGGTAGAGCTCGTAGACGCCCAGGATGTGGCGGTGGAGCGCCTCGCCCTGGCGGTCGGCAGGCAACGCCCCGCTCCACGGCTCCGTCAGCCAGCGGTTCATGTCCCATTTCACGTAGGAGATCGGGCCACTGGCGAGGAGGTCGCCGAGCACGCCCGCGAGGTGGTCCACGACCTCGGGGCGGCCGAGATCCAGGACGAGCTGCTGGCGGCCCTCGGTCCGCGGCCGGCCCGGCACCTGGAAGGCCCAGTCCGGATGGGCCGCGAACAGCTCCGATCGCTCGCTGACCATCTCCGGCTCGATCCAGATCCCGAAGCCCAGGCCCAGCTCGGCGATCCGCCGTGACAGCCCGTCGATCCCGTTCGGCAGCTTGCGCCGGTCGACGAACCAGTCGCCGAGCGAGGTCGTGTCGTCGTCGCGGCGCCCGAACCAGCCGTCGTCGAGGACGAACAGCTCGATCCCCAGATCGCGGGCGACCGTCGCGATCGCCACGAGCCGCTCCTCGTCGAAGTCGAAGTACGTGCCCTCCCAGTTGTTCACGAGGATCGGTCGCGCCCGGTCCCGCCAGACGCCACGCGCGAGGCGCTCGCGGAACACCGAGTGGAACGCATCGCTCATCGCGCCGAGACCGTCCGCCGTCCAGACGACGACGGCCTCCGGCGTCTGGAAGGCCGCTCCCGGCTCGAGCGTCCACGCGAACGTCTCCGGGTTGATCCCCATCCGGAGCCGCGCCGTGCCGTAGGCCTCGACCTCGACCTCCGCCAGGAAGTTGCCGCTGTACGCCAGGGCCGCGCCGAGTGCCTCGCCGGCTGCCTCCGTGGTCCACTCCCGGCGAAGGCCGATGAATGGGTTGTGCGCCGCCGACGACGAGCCGCGGACGCTCGAGATCGACTGCCGGCCGGGGACGAGCGCGCGCTCGACGACGTGCCGTTCGCGGGCCCACGCGCCGGCGAGGTGGACAAGGGTCCAGGCGGCGTCCGGCAGGTCGAGCGACAGGCTCATCGCCGTCTCGAGGCGGACCGCAGCGCGGCCGTCGTTCCGGATCCGGATGGAGCGGGCGAGGACCGCTCGGTCGCGGAAGATCGTCCAGGCGACGGTGACGACGACCCCGGACGGCTCGTCGGCCAGATCGATCTCGACCGTCTCGGCCTCGTCGTCCGCCTCGACGTAGGTCGAGGGCAGGCCGTCGAGCGACGGCTTGCCGGCGCGGATCCGGTGCTCCCGGTAGCGGAGCTGGAGGACGCTCGCGCCATCCGCCTGGACGACCTCGAGCGCCGGGACCCGGTAGTCGCCCGAGCCCGGCGTCGGCACCTCGAGGGCGATCGGCTCCGCCAGGCGGTTCGAGAAGCCGGTCCAGCCGCGCGGGACGAGGTGGCCGTAGGCGCGCCCGGTGGCGAGCGGCGCCCCGAGATGGACCGGCCCGAGCGACCCGTCCTCGTGGACGGCGAGGATCAGGCTGAGCCGGCCGTTCGTCAGGTGGAGCTGGCGATCGTCGGGACGCCACTCGATCAGGCTCACGCGCCCTCCGCGGGGCCGAGGACGTACGCCCACTCGTGGACGCCGATCGCGACGAGATACTGGGGCAGCGTGTCCGGCCCACAGCTCGCCGTCCCCACGCCGCGGTGGGCCGCATCGATCGTCACGAACGTCTCGGGCCGCGCCCGCAGCTCCACGTCGTGCGTGGCGACGTCGAGGTCGGCGGCGCGGACGTGGAGGGCCGAGACCTGGCGCGGCCGGTCGAGGTCGATCCGGAGCCCGCCGATCTCCAGCCACCGGACGCCCGCGTGGCCGCCGTTCTCCTGCGGTCGCACGTACGGCACGAGCTGGTCGGTGACGGTCGACGTCCAACGGCCCACCCGGCCGCCGCGGGCGCGGTCCGGGTACGTCTCGTGGGGCCCCGTCCCGAGCCAGGTCAATGCCTCGTGCCCCGGCGCGAAGGTCAGCAGCGTCCCGACCCGGGCGAGATCGCGGAGCTCCGGCGGCACGACGACCCGCTCGCGGATCCGGATCCGGCCGGCCGCGTCCCGGGCGAGCCGGACCTCGTGGGCGACCTCGATCCCGGCCGCCGTCCGCCACGTCGCGCGCACGGTCGTCTCGTCGGCCCCGCGCTCGATCGCCTCGAGGCGCCGGGTCAGGTCCGCGACGCCCCACGCCGCCCAGCGGCCGGCCATCCCGCCGATCCGGTCGTTGTCCGTCGGCGCGCGCCACAGGCTGAGGGCGGGCGGCGCGGCGAACGAGGGGTGGCGGAGGAGCCCCTCGCCGTCGAGGTCGACATCGCCCGACCAGGCTTCGCCGCCGGCCCTGCCGGAGCCGCTGGGCAACGCGACCTGCCCCCAACCCACCTCGTGACCGGCGGCGGCCCACGCGGTGTCCTCGGCGAGCGCGAAGCGGACGGTGAGCCACGCCTCGCCCGCCGCCGGCTCGACGGCGGGGAAGTTCGGGATCGCGACCTCGGCACGCTCGCCGGGCCCGATGGCCGGCAGCGCCAGATCGCCGTCCGCGACCGCTCGTCCGCCGTCCTCGAGCGTCCACGACGGACGCAGCCACCGGGCGTCACGGAAGAAGGAGCGGTTCTCCACGACGACCACGCCGCGCCGGGCCTCGTCCGGCCCGGAGACGACGCGGAGCGGCGAGGCGATCTGCTTGAGCTCCCACAGGCCCGGCTTCGGCGCGCGGTCGGGAAAGGTGATCCCGTCGCATACGAACGTCCCGTCGTTCGGCTCGTCACCGAAGTCCCCGCCGTATGCCGAGCGCACCGTCCCGTCCGGCAGCCGCTGCTCGAGGCCGTGGTCGCGCCACTCCCAGATGAACCCGCCCTGGAGCCCCGGCGTCGCCTCGATCGCGTCCCAGTACTCGCCGAGGGTCCCGTTGCTGTTGCCCATCGCGTGCGAGTACTCGCACATGACCAACGGATGCCGCTGCCGCCCGCCCGCGGCGTAGGCGACGATCGCGGAGATCGGCGGATACATCGGGCAGGTGAGGTCGGAGACCCGCTGGTCGCCGAGCCAGTCGAACCGGATCGCGCCCTCGTAGTGGAGGGGCCGCGACGGATCCTCCCGGCGTGCCCAGCCGGCGGCCGCGTCGTGGTTCGCACCGTGGCCCGACTCGTTGCCGAGGGACCAGGCGATGACCGAGGCGTGGCGCCGGTCGCGGGTGACCATCCGGGCGACCCGGTCGACCCAGGCGGCCCGATAGCGGGGGTCGTGACAGAGGTCGTCGATGTAGGCGTGCGACTCGATGTCGGCCTCGTCGATCACATACAGGCCGAGCTCGTCGCAGAGATCGAGGAATGTCTCCTCGTTCGGGTAGTGCGACGTCCGGACGGCGTTCACGTTGAACTGCTTCATCAGGACGATGTCGGCGCGGAGCTGGTCGGCACCGACGGTCCGCCCGGTCCGCGGGTCGAAATCGTGGCGGTTGACCCCGTGGATCAGGACCGGCTTGCCGTTGACGAGCAGCTCGCTGGCGGTCGCCTCCACCCGGCGGAATCCGACCCGCCGCTCGATCGTCTCGGCGACCGAGCCGTCCGGCGCCAGGAGCCGGACACGGAGCGTCGAGAGGGCGGGCACCTCCGCAGACCACGGCGTGATCCCGGGCACGCGGGCATGCAGCCGCACGACCCCCAGCCGCGGTGGACGGACGACGGGCTCCGCGGCGGCCCACCGCTCGCGATCCGCGTCGCTCGCGAAGGCGCGCGTCGCGGCCATCGACTGCAGATCGAGAACACCACGCCGAGGCGGGCCCGCGATCTCCCAGTCGCCCGGGCCGCCGGCAGCCGGAGGCTCGGCCGGCACCTCACCGGCCAGGCCGACGGCCAGCTCGTCGATGTCGGCCTCGACCCGCCAGCCGGGCTGCCGCGCGGCGGCCCACCCGACATGGACGGCCAGGTCGAGGGTGCCGGTCGACCCGTCCGCGTCCAGGCCCGCGTCGATGACGACATCAGCGAGGTACGTCGGCCCGGTCGCGTACAGGAACACCGAGCGGGTGATCCCGCCGTGCCACCACTGATCCTGGTCCTCGATGAACGAGGCATCCGACCACTTCACGACGGTCAGGCGCAGCGTGTGCTCGGCACCCGGCCGGACGCGATCGGTCAGGTCGAACTCGGCGGCGAGGTGGGAGTCCTTCGAGAAGCCGATCTCCGCGCCGTCGAGGGCCGCGATCAGGACGCTCTCGGCCGCGCCGACGTGGAGCACGATCCGCCGGCCCGCCCAGTCGTCCGGGATCCGGAACGAGCGCTCGTGGACGCCGGTGGGGTTCGCCGCGGGCACGTCCGGCGGTCGATCCGGGAACGGCATCCGGACGTTCGTGTAGTGCGGTCGGTCCCACGTTCCCTGCATCGTCCAGGCGCCAGGCACCGCTAGCTCTCCCCAGTCGGGGCCCGGCTCCTCCTCCGGCGAACGGAGGAGCTGGAAGCGCCATCGGCCGTCGAGGTCGAGGCGATCCGGATGCGGGACGGCGTGCATCGGCAGCCGGCCCCACGACGTGAGCTCCGGCGACGACCACGGGCGGAGCCCGCGGCTCAGGCTCGCCGCCGAGGGTCCCGGCCGCGCGGCCGGCGCGCTCACGACCCGTCGAGCCAGCTGTGCGCCGGCTCGTACCCCAGCAGCTCACGCGCGCGGTCGATCGCGAGGAGCGTCTCTCGCCCCGCGAGCGCCCGGCGCAGCGGCACATCCGGGAAGACCTCCGCCATCAACTCCGCGCTCGGCCGGCGCATCGCCGTGTCCGCCGCGGCGACGATCGCGACCTGCGCGCCGGTCGTCGAGGTCTCGGCCGCGAGGCGGCAGGCCGTGGCGACGTCGCGGGCGTCGACGTAGCCCCACAGGTTCCACTTGCGGACCCGCGGATCGTCCTGCCACGACTCGAACCGGGCGTAGTCCGGCGGCTCCATGATGTTCGAGATCCGGAGCCCCACGAACGGGATCCCGGTTCGCCGGTTGAGCTGGTCGGCCATCGTCTCGCCGACGAGCTTCGAGAGGGCATACGAGGACTCCGGGCGTGGCCGGATCGTCTCGTCGACCGGGGCGAAGTCCGGCGGTCGATCGAACGGCAGCCCCAGGACCGTCTCGCTCGAGGCCCACACGATCCGGCCGACATGCGCCGCGGTCGCCGCGTGGAACACGTTCCAGGTCGAGATCGTGTTGATCCGGAACGTGTCCCCGAGCGGCCGGATCTCCGGCGCCGGGATCGCCGCGAGGTGGACGACTGCGTCGGCGTCGGTCACGACGTCGTGCGCCTGGCCGAGGTCGGTCAGGTCGGCCACGACGCACAGGCCGTGGGCGCTGCCGTCGTGGACCACGTCCACGTTCAGGACGTCGTGGCCGTGCTCGCGCAGGTCGCGGACGACCCAGCGCCCGGCCTTGCCGGAACCCCCGGTGACGACGATCCGCATCCGGCGCCGGCCCCCGCCTAGCCCTTCGTCGAGCCGAGCGTCAGTCCGGCCACGAACTGCTTCTGGAGGGCGAAGTACACGATCAGGGTGGGCAGGGCCGCGAGGAGCGCGCCGGCGGCGAGGAGGTTGTAGTTCGTGAAGAACTGCCCCGACAGGTTGTTCAGGGCCGACGTGATCGGGAACTTCGACCCGGTCCGGAGGAGCAGGATCCCCCAGAAGAAGTCGTTGTAGATCCAGGTGAACTCGAGGGTGGCGAGGGCCGCCAGCGCCGGCCGGGCGAGGGGCAGGAGAACGCTCCGGTACGTCCGCCAGACCGAGGCGCCGTCCATGAGCGCCGCCTCCGTCAGCTCCTTCGGGAGCTGCCGGAAGTAGTTCGCCAGGACGAACGAGCAGAAGCCGAGCTGGAATGCGACGTGGATCGCGATGATCCCGAAGAACTGGTCGTACCAGAGGCCGTTGTCGGACAGCGGCTGGAAGAGCGGGAGGGCCAGATACATCCGGAAGAGCGGCGTGATCACGATCTGCTGCGGCAGCAGGTTGCCGGCGGTGAACAGCATCAGCAGGGCGAGGTTGAACCGGAAGCTGTAGCGCGAGACCGCGAAGGCGAGCATCGAGGCGAGGAACAACACGATCACCATCGCCGGAACCACGACGATCAGCGTGTCGAAGAGGTGGAGCCAGAGGTCCATCCCCTTCGCGGCGTTGACGAAGTTGTCGAAGTTGTACGTGCCGCCGATCGAGACGTAGCCCAGCTTCGCGGTGTCGCCGAACGGCCGCAGCGACGTGTACAGGGTCCAGGCGAGCGGGAAGATCCAGGTCGCGCAGATCACGATCAGGAAGACGTGGGTGCCGGTCTTCGAGCGGCGCTTGCCGGAGACGACCTCGGTCGTCCGGCCGCCGGTCAGGACGTCGGTCGCGAGGGCCGTGGGGGCGACGTCGTCGGTCATGTCTGGCTCCGCATCGTGCGGTAGAGGTAGAACACGATCGGCCCGATCGAGATCAGGAGGAGGACGACCGCGATCGCCGAGCCGAAGCCGACGAGGCTGGCCTCACCGAGGAGGTTCGTGACGATCAGGACGGACAGCAGCTCCAGCCCGTTCAGGCCCTTGTTCGTCACGTAGACGATGTCGAACGCGCGGAGCGACTCGATGATCGTCACGACGAGGACGACGACGTTGATCGGGGCGAGCACCGGGAAGACGACCCGGAAGAACGTCTGGCGGCTGTTCGCGCCGTCGATCGCGGCGGCCTCGCGAAGGGAGTTGTCGACGCTCTTCAGGCCGGCCAGGTACAGGACCATGATGTAGCCGACGTGGCGCCAGCTGGCCGCGACGAGGACGGCCGCCAGGTTCAGGCCCTTCGTCCCGATCCAGTCGATCGCGGTGCCCGGCGTGACCCAGCGCGGATCGCCGGTGACCCATTCGAGGAAGTTGTTCAGGAAGCCCTGGCCCGGCGAGTACATCAGCTGCCAGACGAAGCCCACGACCGCCAGCGACAGCACCACCGGCATGTACAGGACGCTCTGGTAGATCCGGGTCCCGCGGATGTTCTGGTCGAGGACCACCGCCATGAGCATCCCGAGCGGCGTGGCGATGAACAGGAAGACCGCGAGCCACAACAGGTTGTGCTGGACGGCCGGCCAGAAGGGCTGGTAGACGTTGATCAGGTTCTCGTAGTTCTTCAGCCCGATCCACTTGATCTTGTCGAGGCCGCCGATCCCGTTCCAGCTCGTGAAGCTGAGGATCACGGAGCCCAGGGCCGGGATCCAGATCAGCATGATGTGGACGAACGCCGGGATCCCGACCATCAGGCCGATCGTCAGCCTGTCGCGCCTGGTGAGGACGCTGAAGCGACGGCCGCGCCGTCGCCCGGGCGCAGTCGCGGACGCCCCGCCGCTGTCGAACGGCGGGGCGTACGGCGGAACCGGTTGCGGGCTGGCGACGGTCACGGGCCGACCGCGCGGTGATCAGCTTGCCGGCGGCAAGGTGAGGTAGAAGCTCTGGATCTTGCCCAGGAAGCTGTCGAGGTCCTGGCTCGGGTTGCCGAGGAAGTCCTGGAGGAATCCCTGCATCCCGTTGGCCCCGGCGAAGTCCGGCCGCGTGTCGCGGTCAAGGAACTGGGCGATCTTCTGGGCGCCGCCGATGATCTCGGCCATCTTCTTCTGGAACGGGCTGTACTTGCTCGTGTCGGCGTCCTTGGCCGCCGCCACGTTGTTCGGGCTCGATGCGAGGAAGATGCCCTGCGCCTCACCGGTCGCAAGGTACTCCATGAAGGCCTTCGCCCCGTCCACGTTCTTGGCCTTCGCGCTGACCATGAACCCGTCGATCGGAGCGTCGATCGCCGCCTCCGCGTCGTACGACGTGCCGAATGTCGGGAACGGGAAGAAGTCGAGGTCGTCGTGGACGGCCGGGTCGGTGGCCTGCTCGCCCGCGAAGGTCCCTAGGAAGTACATCCCGGCCTTCTTGCCGATCAGGTCCTGGGCGGCTTCCTGCCAGGTCTTGCCGAGCGGCTGGGGATCGAAGTAGGGCAGCAGCTCGGCCCACTTCTGGAAGACCGCCTTGGTCTTCGCGTCGGTCCACTTCTCCTTGCCCGCCATCAGGTTGACGTGGAAGTCGTAGCCGTTCAGCCGCATGTTCAGGATGTCGAACGTGCCCATCGCGGGCCAGCCGTCCTTGTCCGCGAACGCCAGCGGGATCAGCTTGTCGTTCTTCATCTTGTCGCCGAGGGCCGTGAACTCGTCGATGGTCTTCGGGACCGTGTAGCCCTTTTCGGAGAACACGGACTTGCGGTAGATGACCACCCACGGGTAGTTGTAGAACGGGATGAAGTACTGCTTGCCGTCGTCGCCGGTCGAGGCCGTCTTGAACGCATCGGAATAGTTCGCGCCGACCTTGGCCCAGACGTCGCTGATGTCGGTCGCCAGGCTCTGGGCGGCGAAGAACCGCATCCGGTAGCCGGCGAACCAGGTGAACGCGTCGTCCGGGGTCGCCTGGAGATAGGCGTTGATCGTGTCCTGGAACTTGTTGTGCTCGACGGTATTGACGGTGACGTCGATCCCGCTCTTGGCCTTGAAGCCGTCGACGACGGCCTGCATGGCGGTCTTCGGGACGTCGTCCGAGTAGTTCGACCCGAACGTGATCGAGCCGCCCGCAGCCGGCGGGGTGGACGCTCCGCCACCGGCCGCCGACGGCGATGCGCCGCCACCGCCCCCGCCGCTCGACGCGGACGGGCTCGGGGTGCTGCTCCCGCCGCCGCACGCGGCGAGGAACGCGGACACGCCGCCGAGGGCCGCGAGCGCGGCGCCTCCCTTCAGCACCTGGCGGCGCGTGACGGATCGGAGGCTGTCAGATTCAGCCATGCTCGCTCCTCCTCGGGGGCCTGATCGCGCGATCATGCGCGGAGCAGGGCCACGCCGCGATTGTCGCGACGTGGCAGCGCGATGTCAAGATCATCGCGCATGATCGAACGAGGAAACATGTTCGGTTTCGTTGACTTATCCCGCCGGGACGGCGAAGATGCACAGGAAGCCCCAGGCCCGCGTCGCGAGGGTGGTCGGGGCGAAGAGGAGGCGGAGCCGAGGCGATGCTCGCTCGCCAGCGCCAGGCACTGATCCTCGAGCGGGTCCGGGACACCGGGGCCGTTCGGGTCGCGGAGCTCGCCCGGGACCTCGGCGTGTCCGACATGACCGTTCGGCGGGATCTCGAGATCCTCCACGAGCACGGCCTCCTCGAGAAGGTCCACGGCGGCGCCACCGCGCTGTCCGGTCTCGCCTCGTTCGAGCCCGGCTTCGTCGCGAAGTCGAGCCTCCAGCAGGCCGAGAAGTCGGCGATCGCGGCCGCGGCCGCGGAGCGGGTCGAGCCGGGGATGGCGATCGGGCTCTCGGCCGGGACGACGACGCACGTCCTGGCCGCCCGGGTCGCGGAGGTTCCTGGCGTCACGATCGTGACGAACTCGGTCCGCGTGGCCGACGTCCTCAACCGGATGGGGCGGCGCGACCAGACGGTCATCCTGACCGGCGGGATCCGGACGCCGTCCGAGGCGCTCGTCGGGTCGTTCGCGGTCAGCCAGCTCCGGACGGTCCATCTCGACCAGGTCTTCATGGGCGTCCACGGCATGGACGCCAAGGCCGGGTTCACCTGTCCGAACCTGCTCGAGGCCGAGACCGACCGGGCGCTGATCGACGCCGGCCGGCGACTCGTCGTCCTGGCCGACCACACGAAGTGGGGCGTCGTCGGAATCGCCTCGATCGGCGACCTCCGCCGGGCGGACGTGCTCATCTCCGATCACGACCTGGCGCCCGACGCCCGGACGGTCCTGGCCGAGGCGGTCGGGGAGCTCGTTCTCGTCGGGCCGGAGCCGGCACCGACCGCCCCGTCGAGCGCGGACGCCGTGTCGGACGGGGCCCGATCCCCGCTGCTCCCGGCGGCGCGTGCCCACTGACGGCGCGGCCCCCGCGGGACGCGGGGCGCTGGACGTGATCGCGGGCGATCCGCATCGGCGCTACAACGCCCTGCTCGACGAGTGGGTCCTCGTCTCGGCCGGCCGGACCGAGCGGCCGTGGCTCGGCCGGCGCGAGCGACCGCCGCTCAGCGCGCCCGTCGCCTACGACGCCGCCTGCTACCTCTGCCCCGGCAACGCCCGGGCGAACGGCCAGGTCAACCCCGACTACGCGTCCACGTACGTCTTCACGAATGACTTCGCCGCACTGCGGCCGGACGTGGAGGCGCGGGCCTACCACGACGGCCTCCTCGCCGCGGAGGTGGAGCCCGGGACGTGCCGGGTGATCTGCTTCGCCCGCCGTCACGACCTGACCCTCGCGGACATGCCGCAGGCGGACGTCCGCCGTGTCGTCGACGTCTGGGCCGACCAGACGGCCGAGCTCGGGGCCACGTACCAGTGGGTCCAGGTGTTCGAGAACCGGGGCGAGGCGATGGGCGCGTCGAATCCGCATCCCCACGGCCAGATCTGGGCCGGGACGGCACTCCCCAACGCCGCGGCTCGTGAGGACCGGACCCAACGGGCCTACCTCGCCGACCACGGCCGGCCCCTGCTGCTCGACTACGTGGCCCAGGAGGTGGGCGGCCCGCGGGTCGTCGTCGAGGACGACGACTGGCTCGTCGTCGTTCCGTTCTGGGCGACATGGCCGTTCGAGGTCCTCCTCGTTCCCCGCGGCCCGATCCGTCGCCTGCCCGAGCTCGACGACCGGTGCCGCGACACCCTCGCCGCGGCCCTCATCCGGCTGCTGGGGGCGTACGACGGCTTGTTCGAGCTCTCGTTCCCGTACTCGATGGGCTGGCACCAGGCGCCGTTCCGCGCGGGCGGCGGGTCCGGGCCGGTGGCCTCCGGGGATGCCCACTGGCAGCTCCATGCCCACTTCTTCCCGCCCCTCCTCGACGCCGAGAAGCGGAAGTTCATGGTGGGCTACGAGCTCCTCGCCGAGACCCAGCGCGACCTGACCCCCGAGGAGGCCGCGGAGCGGCTCCGAGCGGCTGGCTGAGTGCGGCACACTTGGCCTCGATGGCCAAGCCGCGCATGTCTCGCTTCGTCGTCCTGTCGCATCCCCTCCGGCCCGACGCGCCGGTCTACCCGACAAACCCGCCGGCGGCCGCGATCGAGCCCCATCACCGGATCGACGCGGGCGACCCCGACAACTCGACCCGGCTCGCGCTGTTCTCGCACTCGGGCACGCACGTCGACACGCCGTGGCATTTCAACCCGGATGGCCCGCGGGCCGCGGATCTCCCGATCGAATCGTTCATCTTCGAAGCGCCACGACTGGTCGACGTCGCGCCCGGCGAGGGCCCGTTCATCCGGCGCGCGGCGCTCGACGCGCACGCCTCGGCGATCGCGGAGGCGGATCTGGTCCTCCTCCGAACCGGCTGGTCGGCCCGGCGGGCGAGCGATCCCGAGCGCTATCCGACCGACGGACCGCTCCTCCATCCGGACGCCGCCCGCTGGCTGATCGACGAGCACCCGGGGCTCCGGGCGGTCGCGACGGACGCGATCTCGATCGGCTCACCGCGATTCCACGCCGAGTCGGTCGCGACCCACCACGCATTGACCGGCGTGGGCCGAACCGACGGGCGGTTCGTCCTGATCTACGAGGATGTCGCGATGCCGCCCCGGATCGAGTCCATGGTCCGGGTCTTCGCCTGGCCGCTGTTCATCGAGGGCAGCGACGGCAGCCCGGTCACGATCGTCGCGGAGCTGCCAGCGGCCCGCTGACGGGCCGCTGTGCGTCAGGGCCGGCCGGGGCCGGTCGTGGCGCCGTTCGGTGCCGCCGCCGAGGGCTCGGTCCGCCGGAAGACCGGCCGGTTGCCCAGCCGCGCGTTCACGAGGGCGATGCCGGCGATGATCAGCCCGGTCCCGGCCAGGGTCGAGAAGGAGATCGGCTCGTGCCGGACGAGCGCGCCGAGCGCGATGCCGTAGACCGGCAGCAGGTAGGCGACCAGGGACGTCCGCGTCGCACCCCAGCGCTGGAGCGTCCGGAAGAAGGCCAGGTAGGCCAGCCCGGAGCCCAGAAGGCCCAGCCAGACGACCGCGAACAGCGCCTCGGGCGCCGGGACGGCGGCCAGGGGGTGCTCGGTCGCGAAGGCCAGGACCGAGGTCACGACGAGCCCGAAGAACACCTGCAACAGGGCCGGGATCATCGGTCGCAGGCCGTGGACGTGGGCTCGCGCGTAGACGGCGCCGAGCGCATACGAGATCGTCGCCCCGATCAGGGCCAGCTCGCCCAGGGCATTCGAGCTGCCCAGGTCCGTCACGTCCAGGCCCACGATCAGCGCGACGCCCACGAAGCCGACGATCAGCCCGCCGAGCCGGTTCACAGTGACGGTCTCGCCCTTCAGGAAGATCGCCGCGATCACGATCACGAACAGCGGCACGGCGCCGTTGATCACGGCGGCTAGTGACGAGTCCACGACCTGCTCGGCGAACGTGATCAGCGCGAACGGGATCGCGATGTTGATCGTGCCCATGACGGCCAGATGGCCGTACATCCGCGGGTCGCGCGGGAGCGGCTCGCGGGCGATTCCCACGACCGTCGCAAGGAGGATGAAGCCGATCAGGAGCCGGAACATGATCAGGGTGAACGGCTGGAGGCCGTGGTCCACGCCGATCTTGATGAACAGGTAGCTCGACCCCCAGAGGAAGCCGAGGACGATGAAGATCAGCCAGTCGATCCGGGAGCTCTGGGTGGTCATGGATCCTCGTTGCTGGTCCGTGTTGGCCTAGGAGACTGGGCCAAGTGTGGCCGGGACGGGTGCCGTGTCAAGGACCGGTCGCAGGTCAATGTCGTGATTGGAACCCGAACGCTGCCCCGTCCGTTGCGAGTCGCGCTACGGAACTTGCGCGGATCATGGCGCGGGATCACGACGGAACCCGGCATGATCTGCGGATGCAGCTGTGGGGCGGTCGGTTCTCCGGCGACGCGGACGAGGACGTCACCGCGTTCGGGCGCTCGATCGAGGTCGATTCGGCGATGGCCCTCGAGGATCTCGACGGCTCGATCGCGCATGTCCGCGGGCTCGGCCGGGCGGGCGTCCTGGGCGATGACGAGGTGGCCGCGATCGTCGCGGGACTGGAGGGGCTGCGCCGCGATGTCGCGAACGGCGAGATGCGCTGGGACCCCGCCCTCGAGGACGTCCACCTGAACCTCGAGGCCGCGCTCACCCAGCGGATCGGGCCGGTCGCCGGCAAGCTCCACACGGGGCGCTCACGGAACGATCAGGTCGCGACGGATCTTCGGCTCTGGACCCGGCGCGCGATCGACCGCCTCGACGCGGCGCTGCTGGGCTTCGAGGACGCCCTCGTGCGCGTCGCGGAGCGCGACGGGACGGCGGTCCTGCCCGGCACGACCCACATCCAGCCTGCCCAGCCGGTCCTCCTGGGTCACCACCTGCTCGCGTACGTCGAGATGGCCGAGCGCGACCGCAGCCGGCTCGCCGACGCCCGGCGCCGGCTGAACCTCAGCCCACTGGGCAGTGGCGCTCTCGCGGGGGCCGGCTACCCGCTCGACCGGGCCACGACGGCTGCCGAGCTCGGCTTCGACGGGGTCACGGCCAACTCGCTCGACGCGGTCGGCGATCGCGACTTCGTCGTGGAGGTCCTCGCCACGGTCGCTCTCGGGATGGTCCACCTCAGCCGGCTGGCCGAGGAGGTGGCGTGGTGGTCCAATCCGCGCTTCGGGTTCGTTCGTGTGGCGGAGGCCTACTCCACGGGCAGCTCGATGATGCCGAACAAGCGGAATCCGGACCCGGCCGAGCTCGTCCGCGGCCGGACCGCGACGGTGATCGGCGCGCTGACCGGGATGCTCGGGCTGTTGAAGGGACTGCCCCTGGGCTACCAGCGTGACCTCCAGGAGGACAAGCCGCCGCTGTTCGCTGCCGTCGCGACGTTCGAGGCGTCGCTGCGCGTGTTCGGCGGGCTCATCGCGACTCTGGCGGTCGACCGCCAGCGGATGGCGAGCGCGGCGGTCGAAGGCTGGACCACGGCGACGACGCTGGCTGACGCGCTCGTGCGGGCCGGCGTCCCGTTCCGTGTCGCCCACCACGTCGTGGGCTCGCTCGTCGCCGACGCCGAAGCCGCGGGTGTTGCGAGCCTCGCTGAGCTGGCGCCGGACGTCCTCCTCGGTCGCCTGGGGAGCGCACACGACGAGGCGGCCCGGGAGATCGCGGCGCAGGGCCCCGAGGCCGCCGCAAGGCTGCTCGCCCAGGCGACGATCGAGGGCTCGCTCGCCGCCGCCGACGTCGTCGGCGGGACGGCGCCCGAGCGCGTGACCGGGGCGATCGCGGCAGCTCGCGCCCGGCTCGATCGCGAGCGCGACGGACCCGATCGCGGCGGCTGACGGCGCGGCCCGTCCGGCGTAGGGATCGAGGAAGGGGCAGCCAGCGAGCGACCGATCACCGGGGATCGGCGTGATCCTCGTCTGGGGCTACGCCCGCCGGCCGGCCTGGAGACGGGCGCCGGACGCTGGCATAGGGAATCCCGCCAGCCGCCCATCGGTCGTTCCACCGATGACCGTCGGGCAGCGATCGACGACCGTCGTCATCACTCCGGGCTCGAGCCCGGTCCACGGAGGATTTCCCGATGGCGACATTCATGGACGTCCATTCCGGCTTCGTCGGTGTCACCCGGCAGCAGCTCCGGGAAGCGCACGAGCGCGATCTGGCGATCGAGCGGGACGAGGGCGTCCACTTCGAGCGGGCGTGGCTCGATCCCGAATCGGGCAAGGTGTTCTGCCTCGCGACCGGACCGTCCAAGGAGGCAGTCATGCGGATCCACGAGCGGGCCGGTCATCCGACGGCTGAGGTCTACGAGCTCCCGATCGAGGTCTGACGCCCCCGCGGGGCGTCGTGCTCCGAGTCAGACGCCGGCCGCGGTCCCCTCGAGCGCCGGTCGTCCGGCGCCGGGCGCGCCCGAGCGGGCGACGGTGGCCGCCCACGCGGCGATCTCCGCACGCCGGGTCACCCCGAGCTTCGCCAGGATGTGCTCGACGTGCGAGCTCGCCGTCTTGGGCGCGATCTCGAGGGCCTCGGCGATCTCCGCGTTCGTCATGCCATCCGCGATCAGGCGGGCGACCTCGAACTCGCGGGTGGTGAGCGGGCGCCACGGCTCGTCCTCGACGCCGCGCCCGCGAGCCTGGCGGGCCAGCTCCTCCGCGCGGGCGTGGAGCGGCAGGCTGCCGATCCGATCCGCGATCGTCCGGACGGCCGCCAGCTGGACCGTTGCGTCCGCAAAGCGGTTCGCGCGCATCAGGCAATGGGCAAGGTCGAGCCTGGCCCACGTGGACTCCCAGATCCGGCTCCGATCCTCCCAGCCCCGGACGGCGCGTTCGAGCGCCTCGCGGGCGACGCCGGTCGACCCGGCGGCGAGCCGGAGGAGGCCTTCGGCATGACTGAGCGCCGCGCCGGCGACCGGCTCCCAGCCGGCGAGGTGATCGCGGACCTGGACGAGCCAGCGCTCGGCCTCCTCCGGGCGGCGCGCCGCCAGCAGGGCCCGCGTCCCGGTCACGACGAAGGGGATGAGCAGCGCGCGCTCCTGCCGCGCGGCCGCGAGGGACCACGCCTCCTCACACCGACCGATCGCCGCAGCGGCATCGCCGCCGGCGAGGTCGACCTCGGCCAGGCCCCACAGCGGCGTGAGGATGTACGCGACCTCGTCGATGCCCCGCCCGGTGGCGAGGGATTCGTCCAGCCAGCGGCGTGCCTCAGCGAGCCGCCCGCGGCCGAGGGCCACGAGCCCCACGACGTCGAGCGATCCGATCGTGCCGCGCACGCACCCACGATCGACGAGCTCGTGGCGGGCCCGATCGTCCGCGGCGTCCCACGCGCCCACGGCCCAATCGAGGAGAGCGGTCGTCGTGGCGATCATCTGGCGGCAGTGCGACTGCTCGATCGCATCGGCGTACTGGAGACCTTCGCCCAGGGCCATCTCCGCGGTCTGGCGGTCCATGATCCGCGCGGCCATGATCGCGAGGTTCCGGTAGCCGGTGACGCCGACCGATTCGTAGCCGGCGTCGCGCGCGTCCCGGGCGGCCCGCAGGCCGTCGCGCAGGCCGGTCTCGTAGCGACCCTGGACGATGTCCAGCCGAGCCTTCGTCAGCTCGTTCTCGAGCACCAGCTCGCGCTCACCCAGCTGCTCCGCGATCGCGTGTGACAGCTCGAGATCGCGCCGCGAGTCCTCGAATTCCGACAGCAGGAGATGGTCGTTCGCCGTCATCGACAGGATGAGCGAACGGGTCAGGGCCACCTCCCGGCTCGGCGGCAGGGCTTCGACCTCGGCCAGGGCCTGGAGGTTCAGCTCGTGGACGCGGGTCGTGGGCGATCCGTCGCGGGCCGGGCCCGTCGCCATCAGCGTGAGCATGTCCGCCGCCTGGGCAGGCATCCCGGCCTGCTGATAGAGGGCTCGTGCTCGCTTCGCCGCGATGACCGCTTCCTCGTTCTGCTCGATGGCGTTCGCCGCCTCGCCATACCGGGCGATGATGTCCGCCTGCTCCTCGAGGGGGAGCTCGGAGGGCATGTTCGCGACGGCCCGCTGATAGAGCTCGAACGCCTCGTGCCGGGCCGACATCCGGCTCGCCTCGCGGGCGGCCGTCATCGCCGTCTGGAACGCCTCGGGCCGCAGACCCGCCCGTTCGTAGTGGCGTGAGGCGTGGACGACGCTCGACGCCTCCAGCTGCATGACGAACTCGGCCGCACGGCCGTGGTAGCGGCGCAGCTGCGACGGCGGGACGTCGCCGTAGATCGCATCGCGGAGGAGCTGGTGGCGGAAGTCGTAATAGCCCTCGTCGACGTAGTTGAACGGCCGCAGGATCGACGCGTCGACGAGCTCGGCCAGGGTTGGTTCGAGCTCGGCCATCGGCCGTTCCATCAGCCCGGACAGGACGTCGGGCGTGAAGCAGCGACCGACGACGGCGCCCGCGCGGGCGACGGCCCGAGCGTCGTCCGACAGCTGGGCCAGCCGCGCGAGGACCGCGTCGCCGATCGTGTCGGGCACGTGCGCCTCGCGGATCAGGCGGCCGCTTGCACGCGACTCGTCATCAAGCGCGCCGAGGAGCTCCTCGATGTGGAGCGGGATGCCATTTGTCCGGTCGTGGACCGCCGACACGACATCCTTCGGGGCCGGCAGCTCGCCGCCCAGGATCAACGTCGTGGCGACACCGGTCTCCTGGAGCGTCAGCGGCCGGAGGCGCACCTCCTCGGCGATCCGCTGGCTGAGCAGGCGCGCGCGCCACTCGCGATGGAGGGCTCGGGCGTCGGTCGGGAACTCGTCCGCCCGGTAGTCGCCCATGATGAACAGCGGCCGGCCCTCGACATGCCGGGCGAGCTCGCCGATCACCTCGAGGCTCATCTCGTCGGCCCAGTGGAGGTCCGGGAACACGAGCATCGTCGGCCGGTCGATCTCCTGGAGGATCCGGTCGGCCACCGCGCGGACGATCAACCGCCGGCTGCCCAGCGAATCGCCGTCGTGCTTGCCGTCGATCGCCAGCAGGTCGGCCGACAACGTGCCCCAGTTCGGGTCGGACCGGAGGCCCGTGGCGAACTCGCGGATCGAGGCGAGGGGGACCTGGAGATCCTGCGGCGCAACCGCGCCGCCATCGACCCGGATCCCGGCCGCTTCGGCCTTGCGGACCGCCGCCCGCATCAGCCGGGTCTTGCCGAGCCCGGCCTGGCCGGACAGGAACAGCGTCCGGCCGCGGTTCTTGACGGTCTCGGCCACGGCCTCGTCGAGCAGCTCGAGGACGTCGTCGCGACCGACGATGACGGGGCACAGGATGGAGCCCGCGCGCTTCATGGCCCGGAGTGTACGGCCCGGGGCAAGGGGTCACGCATCGGTCGATCGACCGATAGCTGCTCCGATTCTTCGGCGACCGGCGACGCGCGACCGTCCCGCCGGATCGTCGCGCTACGCGGGTGGCCGGGCCACGGTCGTACCATCCGGCCATGCTCCGGCCCGAGACGATCCGCACCGCTCCCAAGGCGCTCCTCCACGACCACCTCGACGGGGGCCTGCGGCCCGCAACCGTCATCGAGCTGGCCCGGGAACAGGGCCACCAGCTGCCGACCGAGGACGTGGACGAGCTGACCCAGTGGTTCCATCGCGGCGCGGACCGCAAGTCGCTCGAGCTCTACCTCGAGACCTTCCAGCACACCTTCGGGGTGATGCAGGAGAAGGACGCGATCGTCCGGGTCGCGGCCGAGTGCGCCGAGGATCTCGCGGCGGACGGCGTGGTCTACGCGGAGGTCCGCTACGCGCCGGAGCTGTCGGTCGAGCGCGGGCTCAGCCTCGACGAGGTCGTCGAGGCGAACCTGGAGGGGTTCCGGATCGGGATGGAACGCGCGGCCGCCGCCGGCCGCCCGATCGTGATGAAAGTCCTGATCACCGCGATGCGCCAGGCCGCCAGGTCCGTGGAGGTCGCCGAATGCGCCCTGCGCTGGCGCGATGCCGGTGTCGTGGGCTTCGACGTGGCCGGTCCCGAGAAGGGCTATCCGCCCACCCGCTACCTCGATGCCTTCGACCGGATCCGGCGCGAGAACTTCCACATCACGATCCACGCGGGCGAATCGTTCGGGCTGCCGTCGATCTGGGAGGCGCTCCAGTTCGCCGGCGCCGAGCGGTTGGGGCACGGCGTCCGGATCGTCGACGACGTCACCGTGGGCGAAGACGGGAGCGTCCATCTCGGCCGCCTGGCGGCGTTCGTCCGGGATCGCCGGGTCCCGTTGGAGATGTGCCCCACGTCCAACGTCCACACGGGCGCGGCGGCGACGATCGCGGAGCATCCGATCGACCTGCTCCGGCGTCTCCGCTTCCGGGTGACCGTCAACACGGACAACCGGCTGATGAGCGGCGTCACGATGTCGTCCGAGTTCGCGGCCCTCGACGAGGCGTTCGGGATCGGCCTGGGCGAGATGGAGTGGCTGACGATCAACGCCCTGAAGAGCGCGTTCGCCCCCTTCGACGAGCGCCTGCGCCTGATCAACGAGGTCGTGAAGCCGGGCTACGCTCGCCTGCGGTCCGCGGAGAGCCGCGTCGCGGTCGGCTGATGCCCCGTCGTCGGTTGTTGATCTTGCACAAAAATGCCTGCGTGAGTCGCCCACAATGGCGCCCTACGCCGTCTGCTTCGGGGTCTGGATAGGGCCTGACGCCCAAGTCCATCCGTTTCGCAACCCAGCCGCATCGATCTCCCGCGTTCGACGCGCGTAGGGTGGTCGCCAGGTCGGACAGCGGTCGACCGGGCGGTGGAGCGGAGGTGATCGGTCGGATGAACAGCGGCGACACGGCCTGGATGCTCGCGGCGACGGCCCTCGTGATGATCATGCTGCCGGGGCTGGCCCTGTTCTACGGCGGCCTGGTTCGCCGGAAGAATGTGCTGTCGACGGTCATGCACAGCTTCTTCGGGCTGGCGATCGTCAGCGTCGTCTGGGTCCTGATCGGATTCAGCCTCGCGTTCGGCAAGGACGCGAACCTGCTCGGCATCCCGGGGCTCGTCGGCGGGCTCGACTACGCCGGCTTCTTCAACGTCGGGCTCGACCCCAGCACGACCTACGCGCCGACGATCCCGTTCGTCCTCTTCGCCGCGTTCCAGCTGATGTTCGCCGCGATCACGCCGGCCCTGATCTCGGGCGCGTTCGCCGAGCGGAAGCGGTTCGCGAGCTTCGTCCTGTTCACGGTCCTCTGGTCGATCCTCGTGTACTCGCCGATCGCCCACTGGGTCTGGGCGACCGACGGTTGGCTCTTCCAGCTCGGTGCCCTCGACTTCGCGGGCGGGACCGTCGTCCACGCCAGCTCGGGCTTGTCCGCGCTGATCGTCGCCCTGTTGATCGGCCGGCGCGTGGTCAACGGAGCGCCGTTCGAGCCGCATGACATCCCGATGACCGTCCTGGGCGCCGGGCTCCTGTGGTTCGGCTGGTTCGGGTTCAACGCGGGGTCGGGGGTCGCCGCCAACGGCCTCGCCGCCAGCGCGTTCCTCGTGACGAACACGGCCGCGGCCGCCGCGACCCTCACCTGGGTCGGCGCGAGCTACCTCCACCACCGCAAGGTCAGCGTCGTCGGGGCGGCCTGCGGCGCCGTCGCGGGCCTCGTGGCGATCACCCCCGCGTCGGGATTCGTGACCGCGGGTGGGGCGATCCTGATCGGGCTCGCCGCGGGTGGCCTGTGCTACAGCGCGACGCTCCTCCGCGAGCGGCTCCGGATCGACGACGCCCTCGACGTCTTCGCGGTGCATGGCGTGGGCGGAGTGTTCGGGGCAGTGGCCACCGGCGTCCTCGCCACGGGCGCCGTCCAGGGCGCCTACCGCGGCCTGATCGACGGCAATCCCGGCCAGGTCGCCACGCAGGTCCTCGCGGTCGGCGCGACGATCGCCTACGCGGTGACGGCGACCTTCGCGATCGTCAAGGTCGTCGACGTCGTGCTCGGCATCCGGATCTCGATCAAGGACGAGGAGCTGGGCATGGACCTCGCGGTCCATGGCGAGGTCGCCTACCAGTCCTGAGGCTGCCGGGCGCCGGCTCTGCCATCCATTCGCCCGAGGACTCGTCGGCCAGATCGCCGTGGTGGGGCCCGCGCCCGCCGTCCGGCGCGCCCAGGCGGGACCTCGCCACCGAGTCCGTGGATGACTGGATGGCCGGACCCGGAGACGCGCGGAGGCCGCGCCGCCCGGCCGGTCCGGCCCGGTACCATCGCCCGCGATGGACGAGCCGACGCTGCCTGCGGCCGCTCCAGGGCGCTCGCTCCGCGCGACGCTCGATGCCGGCCTGGGCCGCGGCTTCTGGACCCTGTTCTCGGCGTCGTTCCTGGCGAACCTCGCCGACGGGATCTTCCAGATCGCGCTGCCGCTCCTCGCCGCCTCGCTGACGCGGGACCCCGGGCTCGTTGCCGGGGTGACGTTCGCGTCGCGGCTGCCGTGGCTCGTCTTCGCCCTGATCGCCGGGGCGCTGGCGGATCGCTTCGACCGGCGCCGGACGATGGTCCTCGTCGACGCGGGCCGGGTCCTCGTGCTCGGTGGACTGACGATCGCGGTCCTGGCGAACGTCGCGACGATCTGGGTCCTGTACCTGGCGGCGTTCGTCCTGGGCTGCTTCGAGACGATGTTCGACACGGCAGCGTCCTCGATGCTCCCGAACATCGTCGGCACCGATCGGATCGTCGCCGCGAACAGCCGGCTCAACGCGATCGAGCTCACGATGAACTCCTTCGTGGGGCCGCCGATCGGCGGCTTCCTCGTGGCGGTCGGGGTCGCGACGGCCTTCGGCTCGGCGGCCGCCGGATACCTGGGGGCGCTCCTCTGCCTGCTGACCCTCGCCGGCTCCTTCCGGCCGGTCCGGCTGGGGCCGCCCTCCTCGATCCGGAGCGACATCGGCGCCGGCCTCCGCTACCTGTTCGGCCACCGGCTGCTGCGGACGTTCGCCTTCGTCGTGGGGCCGATGAACCTCGCCTCGACGGCCGTCTTCTCGGTGATCGTCCTGTATGTCGTGGCACCGGGGCCGCTCGGGCTGGACAGCGTCGGGTTCGGCCTGCTGATCACGTCGATCGCCGTCGGAACGGTCGTCGGGACGATCCTGGCCGGGCGGTACGAGCGGGTGCTCGGACGGGCGAACCTCTTCGTCGCCTGCATCCTGTCGCTGCTCGTCAGCGACGTCGTCTGGCTCATCGTCCCGCAGCCGGTGCTGATCGGGCTGATCCTCGCCCTGAGCTCGACGGTGGGCGGGGCGTTCAACGTCGTCTTCGGTTCGATCCGCCAGCGGATCGTGCCCAACCACCTGCTCGGCCGGGTGATGGCCAGCTTCCGGGTGATCAGCTGGGGATCGCTGCCGCTCGGAGCGCTGCTGGGCGGGGTCCTTGGTCAGGCGTTCGGATTGCCGGCGGTCTTCATCGGCGCCGCCGCGATCCACGGCGTCCTGCTCCTGAGCCGGCTCGTCCTGACCGACGCCTTCATGGACCAGGTCGAGGCCCACGCCGCGGCGAACGCCGGGTCGTAGCGCCGCCGCGCCGCGCGGCGCTGCCCGCGATCAGCCCGCGCGGGCCGGCTCCGGCTCCGGATCGGTCACGGTCGTCGGCAGCTCGCCGAGCAGCGGGTCCGTCCACGACCAGGCCGCGCCGTAGTGGGCGCCGACCGCGCCGTGGCGCGCCGCCTCCACGCGGAGCGGCAACCCGAAGATCCCGATGAACCCGACCGCGGCCGCGTGGTCGAAGATGTCGCCCTGGTCGTAGGTCGCGAGGTTCTTGTCGTACAGCGACAGCGGCGATCGGCGCCCGACGACGAACGCCCGGCCATGGTCGAGGCGGATCCGGACCTCGCCGCTCACCACCCGCTGTGACGACGCGACGTAGCCGCGCAGATCGCGGTGGAGGGCGGAGAACCACAGGCCGTCGTAGGTCAGCTGGGCGAGCTCGTTGGCGACGGTCCGGTTGAAGCGGAGCGTGTCCTTCGTGAGCGTCAGGCTCTCGAGCCCACGATGGGCCTCGTGGAGGATCAGCGCCGCCGGGGCCTCGTAGATCTCGCGGCTCTTGATCCCCACCAGGCGGTCCTCCACGTGGTCGATCCGCCCGACGCCGTGGGCACCGCCCAGCGCGTTGAGCCGCTCGACGAGCGCCAGCGCCTCGAGCCGCTCACCGTCCAGCCCGACCGGGACCCCGCCCTCGAACTCGAGCGTGACCTCGACGGGATCCGGCGCCGCCGACGGGGCGACCGTCCATTCGTAGGCGTCGTCGGGCGGCGTCACCCACGGATCCTCGAGCACGCCCGTCTCGCACGAGCGGCCCCACAGGTTCACGTCGATCGAGTACGGCGAGGCCTTCGTGATCGGGATCTCGATCCCGCGCTCCTCGGCGTAGTCGATCTCCTGGTCGCGGGTCATCCCCATCCCGACCCGCATCGGCGCGACCACCTCGAGCCCGGGATCGAGGGCGTGGACCGCGACGTCGAAGCGGACCTGATCGTTGCCCTTGCCGGTGCAGCCGTGGGCCACGGCATCGGCACCCTCGGCGTGGGCGACCTCGACGAGGAGCTGGGCGATCAGCGGTCGGGCGAGGGCCGTGGCCAGGGGATAGGCGCCCTGGTAGATCGCATTGGCCTGGAGGTGCGGCCAGACGAAGTCGCGGACGAACCGCTCGCGTGCGTCCACGACGTAGGCTCGCGTGGCGCCGGCCTTCATCGCCCGCCGCTCGACCCCCTCGCGGAGCGAGCCGCCGCCGACGTCGACGGTGAGCGTCACGACATCGCAGCGGTACTTCGAGCGGAGCCACGCGACGGCGACCGAGGTATCGAGCCCGCCCGAGTAGGCGAGGACGACCTTCTTCATGCGGGAGGACCCTCCAGTGCCGTGGCGAGGATGCGTTCGAAGCGGTCGCGCCAGGCGAGCAGCCGGCCCTCGTCGGCGAAGAGGACGAGGAGCGTGTTGTCGCCGGCGAGCGTGCCCTCCTGGCCGGTCAGCCCGGTCGACTCGTCGATCGCCTGGGCGATGATGCTGGCCGTGCCGGGGGTGCCGGTCACGAGCAGGATCAGGCCGCTCCGGCCGACGGTCACGGGGATGTCGCCGAGGATCCGGCGGAGCCGCTCGTCGCCCGCGGGCACGACCGGTGAGCCGCCGCCGCCCGGTGTCGCGAGCGTCTCCGCGAGGACGTACACGTGGCGTCCCTCGCGCGGGATCTTGACGAGGCCAAGCTCGGCGATGTCGCGACTGACCGTGGCCTGGGTGACGCCGAACCCGCGCTCGATCAGGCGATCGACGAGGTCTCCCTGGCTGCCGATCTCGCCGGTCGCGACGAGCGCCCGGATCGCCCGCTGGCGATCGCGCTTCGCCCCGGGCGCCGGCAGCTCCGCGACGACGGCGGCGGGACGAGGGAGCGTCATCGCCGACGCACGGCCGCGCATCACGCGGCACCCACGGCCGACGCGCGCCGCGCGATCCGGGTGCCGAAGGTCGGGTCCGCCAGCGCGCGCTCCAGGGCCGCCTCGGCCGCCGCATCCGCGATGATCGACTCGGAGCCCTCCCAGGCGAGCGCCGCGAGCGCGGCCCGGATCTTCGGGACCATCCCGCCCGCGATCACCCCGCTTGCGATCAGCGACTCGGCCTCGTCGGATGTCAGGTGATCGAGCCGCCGGCCGTTCGCGTCGCGGACACCGTCGACATCGGTCAGGAGGACCAGCTGGCGCGCGCCGATGCCGGCCGCGATCCCGGCCGCGGCGTCGTCCGCGTTGACGTTGCACACGATCCCTGCCTCGTCCCGGGCGAGAGGCGCCACGACCGGAACCTGGCCGCCGACGAGGATCGCATCGAGGAGGTCGCGCCGCAGCCCCACGACGTGGGCGACCAGCCCGACGCCCGGGACGCGCTCGCTGACGAGCAGTCCGCCGTCGACGCCCGACAGCCCGACGGCGTCCACGCCCAGGTCGCGCAGCCCGGCCACGAGCTCGCTGTTGACCACTCCCCGGAGAACCGCCGCGGCGACCTCGAGGGCGGCCTCGTCGGTGACCCGCAGCCCGTTCTCGAAGCGCGACGGGACGCCCATCCGGTCGAGCCATTCGGTGATCCGCTTGCCGCCGCCGTGGACGAGGACCACGGGACGCCGACGCGCGACCGCGGCCACTTCGTGGAGGACCTGTGACTGCTCCGCGATCGTCGTGCCACCGAGCTTCACGACGAGGATCTCGCTCACGTCGTGTACTCCGAGTTCTCGCGGACGTACGCCTCGGTCAGGTCGCAGCCGAAGGCCTCACCGCGTCCGTCGCCCAGCCCGAGGTCGAGCCGGACCAGGAGCTCCGGAGAATCCATCGCCGCTCGCGCGGCCGCTCGATCGAAGGTCAGGGGCCCGCCGCCTCCACCGTCGAACACGGCGTGACCGGCGATCGCGATCCGGAGGCGGTCGGGGTCGACGGCTGCGGCCGTTCCCGTGCGCGACCGCGCGGCGTCGCCCGGGAGCCCCGAAGCCTCGAGGACCGCGGCATCGGCAAGGACCGCGTTTCCGGCTGCCCCGGCGATCCGTCCCCAGTTCGGGTCGCGGCCGTGGACCGCGGCCTTGACGAGCGATGAGGACACGACGGCCCGGGCCACCGCCCGCGCGTCCGCATCGTCGATCGCGCCGCTCACCTGGCAGGTGATCAGGGTCGATGCGCCCTCCCCGTCGGCCGCCTGCTGCCGGGCGAGCTCGCGGGCGACCGCCTCGATGGCCTTCCCGAGCTCGGCCGCTTCGCGGGTGCCGGCCCGGACGTCCGCCGCTCCGGCCCGGCCCGAGGCCAGCACGAAGACCGTGTCGTTCGTGGACGTGTCGCCGTCGACGCTGAGCTGGTCCCAGGTCCGCGCGGCCGCGGGCCGGAGCAATCCGTGGAGCGTCGCCGGCTCGACGGACGCGTCGGTCAGGACGATCGAGAGCATCGTCGCCATCCGTGGGTGGATCATCCCGACGCCCTTGGCGATCCCGGTGACGCGGATCGAGCGGACGGCCAGCCCGTCGGGGTCGGGCAGGCTGATCGTCGTCGTCGCGGCCTTCGTGACCGAGTCCGTCGTCCGCAGCGCCTCCGCGGCGGCGGCGAGCCCGGCGTCGCTCGCAGCGAGCGTCGGGGCCAGTCCCGCCACGCCGGCGCGGACCTTGTCGACCGGGAGCCGCGTCCCGATGACCCCGGTCGAAAGGAGGAGGATCGACGGCGTCGGGGTCCCGAGGGCGCTGGCCACCGCCGCGGCGATCGCCGCCTGGTCCGCGTCGCCGTCCGCGCCGGTTGCGGCGTTCGCCGATCCGCTCGTCGAGATCACGGCCGTGGCGAACCCGTAGCGCCCGGCGCCCTCCGGCTCGCCCGCGAGGAGGTGGGCCTGCGACAGCCGAACCGGTGCCGCGGCGAAGGCGTTGGGCGTGAAGACCGCGGCCGCCGACGCCGGCCGGCGCTCAGCGGTGTCGGCGTCGGTCAGTGTCGCCACGATCGCCAGATCGGGCCGACCGGACGCTTTGATCCCGGCGGTCGCCGCACCGGCGCAGAAGCCCTCGGGAATGACGGCCCGGCGCTCGATGGGCGGCAGGTCGATCGGCAGCGCTGCGAGCGATGTCGAGCGTGCGTCCGGCCGCGTCGGGGCGCTCACGGCGCGAGGGGGAGCTGCTCGAGGCCGGCCGTTTCGGGCAATCCGTGGACGACGTTGAATGCCTGGATCGCCTGGCCCGCCGCGCCCTTGACGAGGTTGTCGACGACCCCGATCGCGAGGATCCGGTCAGTGCGGGGATCGAGGTGGACCGAGATGCGCGCGTGGTTGCTCCCGAGGACGTGCTTCGTTGCGGGTGCCGCCGCCACCACGCTGACGAACGGCTCGTCGGCGTAAGCCTCGCGGTACAGCGCGTCGAGCTCGTCCTGTCCCACCGGACGGGTGGGTCGGACGTGGCTGGCCGACAGGATCCCGCGGGTCATCGGGATCAGGTGCGGCAAGAAGTCGACCGCTGCCGCACCCGGGTTGTCCATCCCCGCCTCGGCTCCCTGCCGGGCCAGCTCCTGCTCGATCTCGGCGACATGACGATGGCCGCCGATCCCGTACGCGGAGACGCTCTCGTCGACCTCCCCGAACATCAGGTGCGGCTTGGCATCGCGGCCGGCGCCGGACACGCCGCTCTTCGCGTCCACGACCAGATCGCCGATCAGCCCGGCGCGGGCCAGCGGCGCCAGCGCGAGGAGCGTCGCCGTCGGGTAGCAACCGGGCGAGCCGACGATCGCGCTCGGCGCGTGGCGGAGGGCGGAGAGCTCGGCTCGATGGAGCTCCACCAGGCCATAGACGGCGCGGTCCAGGAGCGCGGGGTGGGGGTGCTCGAAGCCGTACCAGCGCGGATAGTCGGCTCGATCGCGAAGCCGGAAGTCGGGGCCCAGGTCGATGACGGCGGTGCCCGCGGCCGCGAGATCGGGCACGATCCCGGCCGCCGTCCCATGGGGCAGCGCCAGGAAGATCGCATCGACGTCGGGCAAGGCTGCGTCCACAGAAAGGCCCGTGCCGGACAGATGAGCGTGCGTTCGTCCGATCGGCTCGCCGTCGCGGTCGCGGCCCTGGAGGCCGACGATCTCCGCGCTCGGATGGCGCGAGAG
>DASSHB010000087.1:0-36859 GCA_035693125.1 Candidatus Limnocylindrales bacterium
CACTGGGCGCGCGGCTTCTGGAACCGCGACAACGGCTTCGAGTTCCCGCTCGCGCTCCTGGCGGGCACGATCGCGATCGCCCTGATCGGGCCGGGCGGCGCCAGCTTGGACGCGAGACTTCGGGTGGTCGTACCGGACAACCTGCGCCTGGCGCTGGTCCTCCTCGGGATCATCGGCGGCCTCGCGACCGCCAGCCTGCCGGAGATGATCCGGCGCGACGACGAGGCGGCCGCCGGACGATGACGGCTCGGTGATCTCCGCGGAGCGCCATCGCCGATGATCTTCCGCGTGGACGATCTTCCGGAGCGGATCCTGCTGGTCGGGATGATGGGCGCCGGCAAGTCGACCGTCGGCCGGGCCCTCGCCGCCCGCCTGGAGCGGCCATTCCTCGACAACGACGCGCTCGTCCGCGAACGGACGGGCCGCGAGCCGGCCGAGATCGATCGGACCGATGGCGAGGACGCGCTCCACTTGGCCGAGATCGAGGCGTTCGAGCGGGCCGCCGGCCGGCCCGGCCGCGCGGTGATCGCCGTCGCCGGCGCGGTCGTGGATCTCGAGTCGGAACGCGCGAAGCTGCGCGAGGCGGGCTCGGTCGTCTGGCTGCGGGCCCGACCGGAGACGCTCCGAGACCGGATCGGGTCCGGGGCGGGGCGGCGCGACGAGGCCACCGACCTGGCCTGGCTCGTCCGGCGCGCCGCGGAACGCGCATCGAGCTACCGCGCCGTCGCCGACCTGATCGTGGACGTCGACGACTGCTCGGCCGATGAGGTGGTGGCGGCGATCCTCGCCGGGCTCGAGGACGGCTCAGCCGGCTGAGGCGGCGTTGTCCGGCGCGATCTCGAGCGCCCCGTGCAGCTCGAGCGAATGGTCGCGCAGCCAGCCTCTCCAGACGAGGTGGTCGGGCCGTCGGGTCGCGACGAGCGCCCAGAATCGCGGGCCGTGACCGAACACGCGGAGGTGGGCGAGCTCGTGGACCACGACGGTCTCGAGGGCCTCCGGCGGGGCGAGGACGAGCCGCCAGCTGAACATCAACCGGCCCGCGCGGGATGCGCTCCCCCAGCGGCTCCGGGGGTCGCGCAAGGCGACGGCCTTCGGCGCAACGCCGAGCGCCGTGGCGTGGTCAGCGATCGTGCCCTGGATCGCGATCCGGGCCTGCTCGCGCAGCCAGCCCTCGAGGACCCACGCGATCCGCTCGCGGTCACGCCCCGCCAGGGCCACTCGCAGCTCGAACCCTTCGAGGCTCACGATCCGGGCGACGCTCGAATGCGAGCCGGCCGCGGGCACGATCCGCAGTCGGTGGAACTCGCCACGAAAGGGCAGCGACGCCCCGTCGACGAGGCCGCCGCGCGCGGCAAGGGCGGCGCGGTCGAGGGCGCGGCGTTCGAGATGGCGCCGGATCCAGCCGTCGCGCTCGCGCAGGAACGCCTCGATCCGGGCCTCGGGATGGGCCCACCCGCGGCGCGTTGGCGGCGGCACGGTCACGACGAGGCCCAGGTCGTGATCGATCGTGATCCGGAGGTGGCGGGCGCGGCCCGATTCGCGGAGCGTGAAGGGCGGCAGCGGACGATCGGCGAACGCCATCGCGCCGATCCTCGCAGATCGTCGGGTCCGGCGCATCCGCGCCGGACGCCAGAGCGATGTCGCCGGGCCGTCGCCGTCGCGCTATCGTGCGCGACGCGGCAGCGGTCCGCATCCGTCACTGCGGGGTGCCATCGGCATGGACGTCGTCCTCGTCGGGTTCATCGTGGGCTTCATCTACGGCGGGTTCCGATCGGGCCTGCTCAAGCGCCTGCTCGGGCTCGTCTTCACGATCGTCGCGTTGTTCGCCAGCGCCTGGCTGCGCTACCCGATCGGGGCGATCGCCTCGACCTTCTTCAAGGACATCCCGCCCGACTACGCGAACCTCGTCGGGTCCGCGATCGCCTTCCCGGCCGTGCTCGCCGGCCTCCACATCCTGTCGTCGAAGACCCTCGGCAAGGTCCAGGTGCAGGGGCTCACGAAGGGCCTCGATTCGACCCTCGGCGCGATCTTCGGCGGTGTCGAGGCGGTCCTGATCCTGTCGGCCCTCATCGTGATTCTCGACGCCTACTTCGGGACGTCGGCGACGACCTCGCCGCTCGCGCCCGCCGGCAGCCTCAAGGACCTGACGAAGGCGTTCAACGCCTCCGAGACGGTCCATCTCCTGCGCGACACGACGGTCCCGGTCGTCCTCGCGATCCTCGGCCCCTTGCTGCCGACCGACCTGAAGACGCTCGTCCCGACCGGCCTGCCCGGCGGCGTCCTCCCGCTCCCGTCGACGAGGCCCTGACGCGGGCCGGCCGGCGATCGGCCGAAATCGCGCCGCGGGGACTAGCCCGAACCGGGCCGCGGGGACTAGCCCGAACCGGGCCGCCCGCGCGTCTACCCATCGAACGGGCCCGCCCAGGCCCCCGATGACGAGGGATCGATGACCGTCCAGGCGCTCCGCGATCGCCGCGTGGAGACGCTCGCCGACCTGCTCGATGGCTACGGTCGGGAGCTCCAGGGGGTCGCCTACCTGATCCTGCGCGATCGGTCCCTGGCCGAGGACGTGGTCATCGAGACGTTGCTCACGGCCTACGAGCGGGCCGGGACGATCCGCGACGACGGCGCCCTGCGGGCCTGGCTCCTGCGCGTGGCGACGAACAAGGCCCTGAGCGTGCGTCGCTCCGGAGCCCGCATCGTGGAGCTCGCGGTCGCCCCCGAGTGGACGGCACCCGGCAGCCTGGCCGACGAGGCGGCGGACCGGATGACGCTCCTCGCGGGCGTCGCCGCGCTGCCCATCCAGATGCGGGCGGCGGTCGTCCTGCGCTACTACGCGGACCTCTCGGTCGAGGCCGTCGCCGCAACGCTCGGGAAGAGCCCCAACACGATCAAGGCGCAGCTCCAGACCGCCCTCGATCGACTCCGCACCTCCCTGACCGAACCGGCCCTCGCGGCCACGGAGACCCGCCATGCGTGACGACACCCTCGAGCGCCGCCTGGCGGCCGCGCTCCACTCCGAGGGCGACAGCCTCCCGTTCACGATCACCGCGGACGAGCTCCGGCGCCGGCACGTCGCGCGCAGCCGAGGACGGATCAGCCGCCGGCCGGCGCTCCTGCTGGCCGCAGCCCTCGGGCTGGGTCTCGTGGGATTCGGCGCGGTCGCGGGCGGCTGGTTGACCCGGAACGAGCGGCAGCCGAGCCCCATTCCGAGCCAGGTTCCCTCGGCGCCGATCGCGATCACCGTCACGCCGGCGCCATCGATCCTGGTCCTCCCGGCGACCTTGCCCAGCCTCGACGCATTCCTCGCCCCGCTGGATCGCTCCCGGATCGTCCGGGCCCAGCAGGTGGGTCCGGCATCGGCGCCGACCTCGTGGTCCATCGGGGTGGGCGGACCGGGCTCGACGATCTTCGCGCCGGTGACGAGCAGTGGCTCGTACCGCCTCTACGTCGCGTGTCTCGGCGCCGACGTGGTCCTGCGCTCGATCCGGACGGACAGGACGGAGCCGGCCGATGCGATTCCGGTCATCTGCAACGCCGACCCGACCGCGCGCGACATCGGCCTCGGGGCTGGTGACGCCGTCGCGATCGAGACGACGGCACCCACCAGTTGGCGCTTCGCCCTCGTCGCGCCGGATCGCGCGGCGCCCCACGCCAGCGCGATCGCGTCGGCGGCCGACGTGAAGGCCGCGGCCGGAACGCGGCTCGACTCCGATGCGGCCAGCGAGCAGACGACCCCCGACTACACGCGGCCGGACGTCGTCGAGTCGGCGGACGTGCCCTCGCTCTTCCTGACCGACCGCGATTCGTATCGAATTGCCCTCTCGTGCGCGGGCCCCGGCCCCCTGACCTTCCGGCTCCACTCCCCGCCGGCCGGTGTCACCGACCCGGTCGAACCGCCCGGCGCCGCGCTCGTGTCGACGGCGACGCTCGTCGAATGCGACGGCGCGATCCACGTCGACACCCTGCGGTTCCCGTATCCCGCCGGTGCGGACGTCGCGATCGACGCGCCTGCGGGAACGGCCTGGCGGATCGCGACGGCGTTCGAGGATCCGCCGATCCACGGGCCGGCTGACGACAAGAACTGGGGCCTGCCGATCGGCGTCGGTCCGAACCTCGAGCTGACCCCGTCGGAAGACCAGTGGAACGGAACCTTCCCCGAGACGGTTCGGGTCCGCCTCGTGGTCACCTGCTACGGCGGCACGAGCGTCGACGTCACCCTCCGCGAGAAGGAGACGGGCGACGAGACGATCGGCTCGGCTCCGTGCGCCACGGGCCGGCCGACCGTCACGGTGATCCCGGTCGCGCAGCCCGGTCGGTCCTTCGACGTCACGGCGACGACCCACGGGCCGATGTGGCTGTCCGTCTTCATCCAGCAGTCGCTCAAGGGCTGAGCGCGCGGGTCCTGGCGCGGCAAGCCGCGCCCGATCAGGCCTGGGCGATGACCCCGAGCGAGACCCGGAACCCGGCGCGGCGCTGGAGCGGCGGCATCAACGTGCCCTGCCCCACCGGGGCCTCGCCCGGGAACCACTTCACCCATTCCTCGTTGAACGCCTCGAACTCCGTGGCGTCGCGCAGCGACCAGTTCGCCCAGACGACCTTGTCGAGGGAGCTGCCCGACTCCTCCAGCTTCGTGGCCAGGTTCTGGAGGCACTGCCGGGCGTGGTCCTTGATCGAGGTCCCGGACAGATTGTTGGTCGCCGGGTCGACCGGTCCGACGGACGTGACGTAGACCATCCCGCCGGCGACGACGGCCTTGCCCAGGCCCAGGCGCATCGCCTTCTCGTCGATGATCTGGGCGGCATCGCCCATGCTCAGGCGGCCCTTCACCGGGCGCGTGGGCTTGTCCGGGTCCTCGGGCGGGATCCCGAACTCGTCCTCGGGCAGGCGCACGCCGTTCTTCTCGAACTGGGGCATGAACGTCGGGCGGATCCCGGTCGGGCGGAGCTCGCCCTGGATCTTGCCGTCGACGATCGCCGTCTGCTCGAACGCGAAGATGTCCTGGGTCAGGATCTCGTCGTCCTCGATCCCGAAGACCTCGGTGATGTGGGTGATCTTGCGCGAGCCGTCCTTCAGCCGGGCGGTGTGGACGATCAGGTCGACGGCCGAGGCGATCTGCTCGCGGAAGGCCCGGAGCGGCAGCGCATAGCCGGTCATCAGGACCATCGTCTCGAGCCGCCGGAGCATGTCCGCCGGGCTGTTGGCGTGACCGGTCGAGAGCGAGCCGTCGTGTCCGGTCGTCATCGCCTGGAGCATGTCGAGGGCCTCACCGGCTCGACACTCGCCGACGATCACCCGGTCCGGGCGCATGTGCATCGCGTTCCGGAGCAGCTGGCGGATCGTGATCTCGCCCTCGCCCTCCAGGTTCGGCGGTCGCGACTCGAGCGTGATCACGTGGTCCTGGCGGAGCTGGAGCTCCGCGGCGTCCTCGATCGTGACGATCCGCTCGTCGTTGGGGATGAAGGCCGAGATCACGTTGAGGGTCGTCGTCTTGCCGGAACCCGTGCCGCCGGACACGAAGACGTTGAGGCGAGCCTCGATGCACGCCTGGAGGAAGTCGAACATCTCGGCCGACGCCGTCCCGAACCGGACGAGGTCGTCGACGGTGTACGGCGTCTGGGCGAACTTGCGGACGGTGATGACCGGTCCGACGAGGCTCAGCGGCTCGACGATCGCGTTGACGCGCGAGCCGTCGGGCAGGCGGGCGTCGACGCGCGGGCTCGTCTCGTCGATCCGGCGGCCCATCGGGGTGATGATCCGGTCGATGATCCGGAGCACGTGCTCGTCGTTCAGGAAGACGCTGTCGACGCGCTCGATCTTGCCGTGTCGCTCGATGTAGACGTGGCGCGGGCCGTTGACCATCACCTCGGTGATCGACTCGTCGGCGAGGAACGGCTCGAGCGGTCCGAACCCGGTGACGTCGTTGGCGAGCTCGTCGACGAGCTGGGCGCGCTCGTCGCGGGTGACGGCGAAGCCGTGCTGGGCGACGGTCCGATCCACGATCGCCTCGACCTTGGGCCGGACGTCCGTGGCGTTCACGTCGAGGAGCGTGTCGAACGCCTTGACGACCTCGGCCTGGAGGAGCATCCGGATCTCGCGGATCATCTCGTCGCGGGTCCGACCGGCCGCCGCCGTCCGAACGGGCGTCGCCGGAGTGGTCGCCGGCGTTCGGGGAGCGGCCGTGATGCCCGCCGGTTCGGCCGGGATCGCGGCGGTCGTCGTGACCGCCGGCAGGTTCGTCCTGGACGCCGCGGGCGCAACGACCGGTGGGGGCGCCACCAGCGTGGCCGTGCCGCCCGATCCACCGGACCGGGCGTCGAGCGCGGCCGCGTCGAACGCCGAGCCGCTCGACGAGCGGGTCGCATCGGGATCCATGACCGGGATGCCGGCCGCCCCGGCACCGGAAGGGGCTCCTTCACCGGCCGGAGGAATGCCGGCCGCGGCCGCCTCGGCGGCTGCCTGGGCCTCTGCGCGTCGGCGCGCCGCTTCCACGCGCTGGAGCAGCGTCATCAGCTCGACCTCCTGGGCCCGTTCAGACCCCGAATGGCGGACCCCCCGAGGGTCCGCCTCCCTGAACGCCCTGGCGAGCGCCCCTCGGCCAGGACCCGGGAAGCATAGCCCGATCGTCCCAGGACCTCGTTGCGCGGCGGCACCGCTCGCGACGATCGGGCGGGTCTGGTCTCGATCAGTCTGGAACGGTACGGTCCAGCCCGGAAGTCCCGGAGCCGACAGGACCCGCGTCGAACCGCTGACGGGCTACTCGGCGACGCGCAGTCCGTGGGCGGCGTAGTAGGCGAAGGTCCGTCGCGCGATCGGCAGCGGCACGTCCGACGGGCACGGGTAGAGGTCCTGTTCGACGATGCAGAAGAGGTCGCGGCCCAGGCCGGCCAAGGCCTCGAGGACCGGCGGCATGGCGGGCTCGCCGAGCTCGGGCTCGACCATCGCCCGCAGCCGGACCGCGGCCCCGAAGTCCAGCCCTTCGGCGACGACCCGGCGGCGAACGGCCGGATCCACCGACTTCAGGTGGACGTAGGCGATCCGGTCGGGATGCTCGCGGATCAAGGCGATCGTGTCGCCGCCGCAGTAGGCGACGTGGCCCGTGTCCAGGCACAGCGTCACCGCATCCGGATCGGTGGCGCGCAGGACCCGATCGATCTCCTGCGGCGTCGCGATGTGGGTGTCGGCGTGGCTGTGGACGGTCAGCACGCAGCCCAGCTCGTCCCGCGCGAAGCGGCCCAGGTCGGTCAGGCCGTCGGTCAGGGCACGCCAGGCCTCGTCGCTGAGCGTCGCGGGCTGGGTCAGGCGTCCGTCGGGCCCCGTGTAGCCCTCGGGCAGGAGGACGAGATGACGAGCCCCCAGCGGCAGGATCGTCGCCGCCTCGGTCGCGCACGCCCGCTTCGCTTCTTCCAAGGCGGCCCGGCCGCGGTGGAGCGCCGCGAAGACCGTCCCGCCCGTGAGGCGGAGCCCCCGCGCGGAGAGCTCATCGGCGAGGGCCGCCGGATCGGTCGGGAGATAGCCGTACGGGCCCAGCTCCGTCCAGGCGTAGCCCGCGCCGCTCGCTTCGTCGAGATAGCGCGTCCAGGGCACTTGGGCCGGGTCGTCGGCGAACCAGACGCCCCACGAATCGGGGGCCGTTCCGAGCCGGAGCCGGGGGAACGTCGGAGCGTCGGTCATGGGCGATCCTCACGAGCGAGCATTTTGCGATGGACCAGTTGGGGACCAAGGCGGCCGTCGACCCGAATTGTGCGACGATGCAGCTCGACGAGCGAGCACGACAGGAGGGCAGGCATGGCGACGATCGCGGGCGCGGCCGCCCTCCCCCTGGCGGACAGTCCCCTGGGCCGAACGGTTGCCACGACCGACACGGACATCTGGAACGATTCCTGCGCGATCGACGAGCTCGAATACGCCCTGAGCTACGGCGCCGTGGGCGCGACGGCCAACCCGACCATCGTGGTCGACGTCTGGAAGAAGGACCCGGCGCACTGGAAGGGACGGGTCCAGGCGCTGGCGACCGAGCGCCCGACCGCGACGCCCGCCGACCTGGCCTGGACCGTCGTCGAGGAGATGTCGATCCGGGGCGCGCGGCTGCTCGAACCGGTCTTCGAGACGCAGGCCGGACGCCAGGGACGGCTTTCGGTCCAGACCGACCCGACCTTCTTCCGGAGCCCGGATCGGATGGTCGAGCAGGCCGTGGGATTCGATGCCATCGCGCCGAACATCATCGTCAAGCTGCCCGCGACAGCCGCGGGGGTCGAGGCGATCGAAGAGGCCACGTGGCGCGGGATCAGCGTCAACGTCACCGTCAGCTTCACGGTCGCCCAGGCGGTGACGACCGCGGAGGCGATCGAGCGCGGTCTCCGCCGGCGCGACGCGGCCGGACTCGACACGGCGCGGATGGGCCCGGTCGTGACCTTGATGATGGGCCGGATCGAGGATTGGCTGCGCGTCGTCGTGGACCGTGACGGGCTGGCCGTCGACCCGGACGCGTTGCCGTGGAGCGGGGTCGCGGTCTTCAAGCGGGCCTATGCCGAGTTCCGTGCCCGCGGTCTGCGTGCCCGGCTCCTCGGCGCCGCGATCCGCCACCACTACCACTGGTCGGAGCTGATCGGCGGCGATGTCGTGATCACGATGCCGTCCTCGTGGCAGAAGCGGTTCAACGCCTCGGACATCGAGGTCCGGCCGCGGATCGACGATCCCGTTCCCGCCGCCCACCTCGATGCCCTGCGGCGGCATCTGCCCGACTTCGTCCGAGCCTACGAGCCGGACGGGCTGGCGGTCGCGGAGTTCGACGGGTTCGGGGCGACCGCGCGCACGCTGCGGGCGTTCATCGCCTCGTACGCGGAGCTGCTCGGATTCGTGACGGACGCGCTGATCCCCAACCCGGACAAGGCGCGGTGACCGCGACGGCCGGCGCGATCGGGTCGCCGACCGGGCTCCATCGGCCGGCCGGGACCACCGCAGAGAGCGGTTGGTCGACCGTCGTGACCCCGGAATCGGCGGGCTGGGGGTTCACCGGGCTGCGCGTCGCCACGCTGGCGCCCGGTGGCCGGATCGAGCTCGTGACGGGCGGCGACGAGGCGATCGTCCTGCCGCTGGCGGGGGCGTTCCGGGTCGAAGCCGAGGGCGAGACGATCGACCTGGACGGCCGGCGCGATCCGTTCGCGGGGCCGACCGACTTCGCCTACGTGCCGCGCGATGCCCGCCTCTCGATCGAGAGTCCTCGCGGCGGCCGGGTGGCCGTCGCCACCGCCCGGACGGAGCGCCGGTTGACGGTTCGTCATGGTGCGGCGGCCGGCGTCCCGATCGAGCTCCGCGGGGCGGGGCCCGCGTCGCGGCTCGTCCGCAACTTCGCGACCCCGGCGGCGTTCGACGCCGATCGGCTGATCGCGGTCGAGGTGATCACGCCGGCTGGCAACTGGTCGTCGTGGCCGCCGCACAAGCACGACGAGGCGGGGCCGGCGGAGAGCGTCCTCGAGGAGATCTACTACTTCGAGGTGGCAGCGGCTCCGGACGGCGCCCCCGGGATCGGCTACCAGCGGGTGTACGGGACACCGGACCGGCCGATCGACGTTCTCGTCGAGGTCCGTGACGGCGACGTCGTGCTCATCCCGCACGGCTGGCACGGGCCGGCGATGGCGGCCCCGGGCTACGACCTGTACTACCTCAACGTGATGGCGGGGCCCGATGACGAGCGCGCCTGGCGGATCAGCGACGACCCGGCCCACGCCTGGGTCCGCGGCACCTGGCCGGGCCAGCCGATCGATCCGCGGATCGCGGGTCTCGCCCGCCCGGGCGAACCCGGGCAGACCGCATGACCACCATCCGCTTGACCGTCGGCCAGGCGATCGTCCGCTTCCTCGTCGCGCAGCACAGCGAACGCGATGGGGCCGAGCAGCGCCTGATCGAAGGGATCTTCGGGATCTTCGGGCACGGCAACGTGGCCGGCCTCGGCGAGGCGATCCTGGAGCAGGAGCTGGCCGATCCGGGCGCCCTGCCCTACTACCAGGGCCGGAACGAGCAGGGCATGGTCCACGTGGCGGCCGGGTTCGCCCGGCAGCGGAACCGGCTCTCGACCCTGGCCTGCGCGACGTCCGTGGGTCCCGGGGCGACGAACCTGATCACCGGCGCCGCGACCGCCACGGTGAACCGCCTCCCCGTCCTCCTCCTGCCGAGCGACACGTTCGCGACGCGGGTCGCCGAGCCCGTCCTCCAGCAGCTCGAGCACCCGATGGCGGCGGATGTGTCCGCGAACGACGCATTCCGGCCGGTGGTGCGGTTCTTCGACCGTGTCTCGCGACCGGAGCAGCTGCCGGCCGCCCTCCTCGGCGCGATGCGCGTGCTGACCGATCCGGCCGAGACCGGCGCCGTCGCGATCGCGCTGCCCGAAGACGTCCAGGCCGAGGCGTTCGACTGGCCCGAGGCGCTCTTCGCGAAGCGGGTCTGGCACGTTGCTCGACCGATCCCGGAGCCGGCTGCGCTGGCGCGCGCCGTCGCGGCAATCCGCGAGGCCAAACGGCCGTTGATCGTGAGCGGCGGCGGCACGATCTACGCGGAGGCGACCGGCGCGCTCCAGGCGTTCGTCGAGGCGACGGGCATCCCCGTCGGCGAGACGTTCATCGGCAAAGGCTCCCTCCCGTACGACCACCCCTCGGCGCTGGGAGCGGTCGGCGCCACCGGGACGCCCGGCGCGAACGAGCTGGCCCGCGACGCCGACCTGGTGATCGGGATCGGGACGCGCTACACCGACTTCACGACCGCGTCCCGGACGGCGTTCCAGGCGCCCGACGTCCGGTTCGTGAACATCAACGTTGCCGCGTTCGACGCGGCCAAGCATGCCGGGATCGCCGTTCAGGCAGACGCCCGAGCAGCGCTCGAGGCGCTGACGAGCGAGCTCGACGGCTGGACGGTCGAGCCGGCCTACCGGGCCCGGGCGACCCAGCTCGGTCGTTCGTGGGACGAGACCGTGGGCGGAGCCTACGCCCTGGACCACGGACCGCTGCCGGCCCAGTCGGAGGTGATCGGCGCCGTCAACGACATGTCCGGCCCGCGCGACGTCCTCGTGTGCGCCGCTGGCTCGTTGCCCGGCGACCTCCACCGGCTGTGGCGGACCCGCGACCCGAAGGGCTTCCACGTCGAGTACGGCTACTCGTGCATGGGCTACGAGATCGCCGGCGGGCTCGGCGTGAAGCTGGCGGCTCCGGACCGCGAGGTGATCGTCATGGTCGGCGACGGATCGTGGCTGATGCTCTCGTCCGAGCTCGTCACGGCCGTCCAGGAGCACATTCCCTTGGTCGTCGTCCTTGTCCAGAACCACGGCTATCACTCGATCGGGTCGCTGTCGGAGTCGGTCGGGTCCCAACGCCTCGGAACGCGCTACCGCTTCCGAACGTCCAGCGGCCGGCTCGACGGCGACTTCCTGCCGGTCGATCTCGCGGCAAACGCCGAGAGCCTCGGCGCGCGGGTCGTGCGGACGGCCACGATCACGGAGCTCCGTGACGCTCTGCGTTCGGTCTTCGCGGATCGCGACCGGGATCGTCCGGTCGTCCTCCACATCGAGACCGACCCGTTCGTGCCCGCGCCCGCGGGTGGTGGCTGGTGGGACGTCCCGATCGCCGAGGTCGCCGGAATCGACTCCGTCGACGAGCCGCGTGCGGCGTACCGCGAGAACAAGGCTCGCCAGCGCCCGCTGATCTGATCCGCCGGCCAGGGCGTCAAAGTCTCCCGGCCGAAGGGGCGCCGCGATCGCCCGCGGCTGGCACCCGGGCGCCGGGATGCTATCCTCCCGACTCCAGCGCGTGGGGCTATAGCTCAGCTGGGAGAGCGTCTGAATGGCATTCAGAAGGTCAGGGGTTCGAGCCCCCTTAGCTCCACCACTAATGCATCAAGGGACGATGACCCCCTTCTCCGGGACCAGCCTCCTTCTTCGCTAGCCGACCCGCCTCTGGTGGGCCGGCATCTCCTGTGACCCCTTGCCGCGGCGAGGGGTCGTTTCGTACCCGGAGCCGACGGCTGGCAGGAGCCCACGACCAATGACCCAGACGACCGACACCACGACCACGAACGCGACCGATACGCCCGAGGCGCCCGCACCCGGCGGCCGTCATCGGATCGAGCGCTACGACCCGACCGCGATCGAGCCCCGCTGGCAGGCCCGCTGGGCCGAGCTGAAGCTGTACGAGGTCGACCTCGACGACGAGACGCGGCCGCCCTACTACCTGCTGACGATGTACCCGTACCCGTCCGGCGACCTCCACATCGGCCACTGGTACATCAAGACCCCGACCGACGCCCTCGCCCGGTTCCATCGGATGCACGGCAAGAACGTCTTCCTGCCGATCGGTTTCGACGCGTTCGGGCTGCCGGCCGAGAACGCCGCGATCCGCAACAACATCAACCCGCGCGACTGGACGAACTCGAACATCGAGAACATGCGCCGCCAGCTGCGCTCGATGGGGGCCACGTTTGACTGGAGCCACGAGGTCGTCACGAGCGACCCCGCGTACTACCAGTGGAACCAGTGGTTCTTCCTGCGCTTCCTCGAGGCCGGCCTGGCGTACCGCGCGAAATCGCCCGTCGACTGGTGCCCCAATGACGGAACGCTCGCGCGCGAGCAGGTCGAGGGCGTCGATCGGCACTGCTGGCGCTGCGGCGCACGGGTCGAGAAGCGCGACCTGGAGCAGTGGTACATCCGCGTCACGAAGTACGCCGACGAGCTGCTCGACTTCTCCGAGATCGAGTTTCCGGACCCGGTCCGGATCCAGCAGACGAACTGGATCGGGCGATCGGAGGGTGGCGAGATCGTCTTCGAGACGGCGCCGTCGGATCACCATCCCGGCGGGAAGGAGCTGCGCGTCTTCACGACCCGGCCGGACACCCTGTTCGGGGCGACGTTCATGGTCCTCGCCCCCGAGCACCCCCTCGTCCCCGAGCTGACCGCGCCCGCGCGCAAGGCCGAGGTCGACGCGTACGTCGCCCAGGCCGCGAACCGGACGGAGATCGACCGGCTGTCCACCGAGCGCGAGAAGACCGGCGTGGCGATCGGTGCGGATGCGATCAACCCGGTCAACGGTGAGCGGATCCCGATCTTCGTCGCCGACTACGTCTTGGGCGGCTATGGGACCGGCGCGATCATGGCCGTCCCGGCCCACGACGAGCGCGACTACGCGTTCGCGGCGAGGTTCGGCCTGCCGATCCGGCGCGTCGTCGCAGCGGCCGGCGACGAGGGCAGGGACCTGGCGGACGGCGCGTACGTGGCGCACTCGGCGGACGAACGGCTCGTCAACAGCGGGCCCTACACCGGGCTGCCCGCCGACGAGGGCGGGCGCGCGATCGTCGGCGAGCTGGAGGCGCAGGGCAAGGGCAAGGCCGCCGTGACCTACCGGCTGCGCGATTGGCTCGTCAGCCGCCAGCGCTACTGGGGAACGCCCATCCCGGTCATCCACTGCCCGACCGACGGGATCGTCCCGGTCCCGGACAAGGACCTGCCGGTGCTCCTGCCCGACACCGTCAACTACGAGGGCAGCGGGATCAATCCGCTGACCCGCGACGAGGCGTTTCTGAACGTGACCTGCCCGAAGTGCGGCGGCCCGGCCCAGCGCGAGACCGACACGATGGACACGTTCATGGACTCGTCGTGGTACTGGTATCGCTACCTGTCGCCGCGCGAGACGTACCGCCCCATCGATCCGGAGCTGGTCCAGGAATGGACGCCGGTCGCGCAGTACACGGGCGGCGCCGAGCACGCCGTGATGCACCTGCTCTACGCGCGCGAGTTCACGAAGATGATGCGCGACCTGGGCCTGATCAAGCAGAACGAGCCCTGGAAGCGGGTCTTCAACCAGGGCCAGATCCTGGGCGCCGACGGCGAGCGGATGAGCAAGTCACGCGGCAACGTCCAGGACCCCGACGAGCTCGTCCAGCGCTACGGGGCGGACACGGTCCGGCTGTTCCTGATGTTCATGGGACCCTGGGACCTGGGCGGGCCGTGGAGCCCGGACGGGATCGGCGGCGTCCACCGGTTCCTGAACCGGCTGTGGACGATCGCCCTCGATCCGAGCGGCAAGGAGCCCGGCGATCCCGACGCCGGCCGGCTGCCGGAGGGCGAGGACGAGGCAGCCGCCCGACAGCACATCCGCGGCGCGGCCCACCGAACGCTGAAGGGCGTGACGGCCGACTACGAGGCGTTCCACTTCAACACGATGATCGCGAAGCTCATGGAGCTCGCGAACGTCCTGATGCGCTATCGCGGCTCCGTCGCCGCGGGCTCCGCCGAATGGGAGGAGGCGGTTCGGATGGCCCTGCTGATGCTCGCCCCGGCCGCGCCGCACATCACGGAGGAGCTCTGGTCGCGCCGCCTGGCCGCCACCGGGGCCCCCTGGTCGTCGATCCACACGGAGCGCTGGCCGGAAGTCGACCCGTCCGCGATCGTCGAGGCGACGCGCGAGGTCCCGATCCAGGTCAACGGCAAGCTCCGCGACAAGGTCGTCGTCGCAGCCGGCGCGTCGCAGGCCGATGTCGAGGCGGCCGCCCTCGCGAGCGACCGGATCCGGGCGATCCTCGCCGGACGCGACCCGCTCAAGGTGATCCATGCCGGCGGCGGCCGGCTCGTGAACCTGGTCGTGCGGGAGGACGGCTGATGCCCCACGTCGGTGAGCGCCGCGAGCCGCTCCCCGGTGACGGCGAGCCGTCCCCGGACGAGGTTGAAGCTGCCGAGGCGCGTGCTGCGATCGCCAGCGTGGACGCGGACGTCGAGCGCCTGCTGGCCGGGCACTCGGCCGAGATCCAGGCGATCGAGCAGGCGCTCCGGGTCACGATCCGAAGCGCGTTCCCCGCGGCGGTCGAACAGGTCGACTTCGGCAACAAGCTGATCGCGTTCGGCCGGTCGATGAGGATGCGCGGCCTCCTGTTCGCGATCATCGCCCACCAGTCGTGGGTCAACCTCCAGCTCGCCGACGGCGCGGAGCTGCCCGATCCCGAGGGCCTCGTCGAGGGCACCGGCAAGCGGATCCGACACGTGAAGATCCGCTCCGTCGAGGGCGCCTCCTCACCCGCCGTCGTCGGCCTGATCGAGGCACAGCTCGCCGCTCGCCCGGGCGACTGACGGTGGCGGCGAACGATCGGCTCGGGGCGGTCGAGCCCGACGGACAGGCGGCGCCGGCCGGAGTCGCGGCCGTCTCGTGGGGCCCGGGCCGGATCGATCGCTTCTGGATCGGACCCGACGGCGGGCTGTGGCACCGAGCGTTCGATCGCGGCGCCTGGACGGAGCCGGAGGCGCTCGGCGGCCGGCCGCAGGCGGCGCCCGGCGTCACCGCGTGGGCCGTGGACCAGATGGAGGTCTTCTGCGTCTTCCCGGACGGCGAGCTCTGGAACCGCTACTGGGACGGGATGTCGTGGCACGCCTGGGAGTCGCTCGGCGGGGAGCTGGACCCATCGGCCGGCGCCGCGGCCTCGTCCTGGGGCCCGGATCGGCTCGACGTCTGGGGCCGCGGACGGGACGGCCGGACCTGGCATCGCTGGTGGGACGGCAGCCGTTGGATCGAGTGGGAGCAGCTCGCCGACTGAGCCTGCGGCCGCGCTCGCGCGGCGCCTCGATTAGGCTGGAGCGGCCCAACCTGCCCGATCCGGAGATCTCGATGCCCGACCTGCGCCTCGGCGCGCTCTGCTGGAACCAGTACACCGCCTGGCCCGAGCTGCTCGGGGCCGGCCGGCGGGCGGAGCGGCTCGGCTACCACTCCCTGTGGACATGGGACCATCTGTATCCGATCGTCGGCAGCAGCGACGGGCCGATCCACGAGGGCTGGCTGACGCTGGCCGCATGGGCCCAGGCGACCGAGCGGATCCGGATCGGGCTGATGGTCGGCGCGAACACGTTCCGCCAGCCGGCGCTGACCGCGAAGATGGCCACCACGCTCGACCACATCTCCGGTGGGCGGGCGGTCCTCGGGATCGGCGCGGCCTGGTTCGAGGAGGAGCACATCGCCTACGGCCTGGAGTTCGGCGACGGACCGCCCGAGCGGTTGCGCTGGCTGGGCGAGGCGCTCCCGATCCTGCGCGGGATGCTGCGCGGCGATCGGCCCACGGCGAAGGGCCCCCACTACGAGACCCGGGCGGTTCGAAACGACCCACCACCGATCCAGGCCAAGCTGCCCCTCCTGATCGGCGGCGGTGGCGAGCAGGTGACGCTGAAGCTCGTCGCCCGCTACGGCGACGCGAACAACGTCGGGGGCGGGATCGAGAACGTCCGGCGCAAGGAAGCGATCCTCGTCCGCCACTGCGAGACCGTCGGGCGCGACCCGGCCGAGATCGAGCGGACCTCGGGGCTCGGAGTCGTCGTCATCCGCGATTCCCGCGAGGAGGCGCGGCGCGTGGCCGATGCGATCTTCGAGCGGAATGGGCGGGCCAAGCCCTGGGAGAACCAGCCGGTCGGGACGCCGGAGGACGTCGCGGCGTATCTGGAGCCGTATCTGGAGCTGGGCTACCACCACCTGATCGCGGGCTTCCCCGGTCCGCACGACGAGGAGTCGATGACGCGCCTGGCGACCGAGATCGGGCCGGCGCTCATCCGCGCCTGAGCTAGTCGGGCCGGGCCGCGGCTGCGGCCGGGCCGGACGATTTCTGGCGCGCGCGGTGACGGCGTGCCTTCGCCTGGTTGCCGCACGTCGCCATGTCGCACCAGCGCCGGTTGCCCGGCCGCGACTCGTCGAAGAACAGCCACGCGCAGGTGTCGTTCGCGCAGATCCTGAAGCGATCTTCGCGGCCATCCCCGATCTCGCGGGCGATCGGCTCGGCGATCCGGGCGAGGACATCGTCGACGGCATCGCCGTGGTGGCTGTGGCCCAGCCGGACGCCGTCCGGCGCGGCCACGAGCTGGACGGTCTCGCGGGCGGCCAGGGCCCGATTGACCTCGTCGAGCGCCGCGCCGCTCGGGGCATCGCCGTGGGCGACCGCGTGGGCGACGTCGCGGAGCGCCGTCCGCGTCGTCAGGAGCCGGTCGAGCGTCGCCGACTCGGCGGCGGGCCGCCGGCCGAGCCGCGTGATCCAGCGCGGATCGGGGATGACCTGATGGTCCACGAGCCAGTTCGCGGCCGTCTGGAGCGAGGTCAGCCGCTCGACCAGTCCGAGCTCCGGCGCATCGTCGTCGAGCTCGAGCGTGTTCAGGAAGTCGAAGGCCGTCTCGAGCGGGACGCGGTCATGTTGATGATCCGTCCGCGGCGGTCGATGCGGCGTTGATGGCGTGTTCACATAACCACTCTATAAGGGTTGACAGGTTACGCGCAAGAGGCTATTGTTCAGTAACCACAACAGCAGCCTAGACCGGTTACACCACCCGGAGATCGGATGGCCCGATGGACACCCTGAGCCTCATCATCGCCATCGTCCTGGCCCTCATCGGGCTCGACGTCGCGGCCCTCACCGCCGGCGCCGACAGCCGCGAGGCGATCGGCGACGACCACGCCCGCTGAACGAATCGGCCGCCCCCGCCCAGCGCCGATCCAGGAGACCCGACCCATGCATGCCTACTACACATACCTTGCCCTCGACATCGCCCGCCGCCGCGCTGCGGAAGCCGATGCCGATCGGCTGGCGGCCCGAGGGCGCGCCCGGTCCACCCGCACGCCGCTGATTCGGCGGCTCATCGCCCGAGGGGCCCTGGCGGTCGCTCGTGCCGCCGACGGCGACCTCCGCGCCTCCCTGTCGACCCGCTGAGGGTCACGCCAGGCCGTGAGCCGCGGCCGTTGCCCCAGATAACGGCCAGATAAGTGGCTTGATCTAGAGTCCGCGCAGACGCCCCGCCGACGTCGGAAGTGCCCCCAACGTCGCGGGGCGTCGTGCTGTCCGGCACGTCCCTGCGGCCTTCCCGCCGGCGGAGGTTCGATGGGCGAGGACGCACCGTGGCGCCGTCTCGAGAGCGGGACGGCTCCGGGAGGAGCGCCAACCGAGCGCAATTCGCAGCCGGGCCTGGCGCTGGACCCGCGCCACGTCGTGACGATCGCCGGGTTCGTCGTGGCGGCCATCCTCGGCGTCGTCGCGCTGATCCTGGTCCTCGGCGCGGGCCATGGCACGGTCCTGGTGGACGGGGCCGTGGCCGGTGCCTCGCCCTCCGGCTCCGACGGTCCCGTCGCCGAGCGGTCCGGCCGGGTCGTCGTGGACGTCCAGGGCGCCGTGGTCCGGCCAGGGATCGTCGAGCTTGCGCCCGGGTCGCGCGTCGGCGACGCGATCACCGCCGCGGGCGGCTTCGGGCCGCGCGTCGCAGGCGACCGCGTCGGCCAGGCGTTGAACCTGGCCGCGATCGTCCACGACGGCGACCAGATCCTCGTGCCGTCTCGTGACGATCCTGCTGACGGGAACGGCCCGGCGCCCTCTGCTGGCGGACCAGTCGGGGGCCTCGTGGAGCTCAATCACGCCACCGCAGCGGAGCTGGACGCGCTGCCGGGCGTGGGTCCGGCGACTGCGGCGAAGATCATCGCGGCCCGCGAGGAGCAGCCGTTCGCATCTGTCGACGACCTCCAGACGCGCAAGATCGTCGGGGCGGCGACGTTCGAGAAGCTCAAGTCCCTCGTCGTCGTTCGATGACATCAGCCGGCTGGCTCGCTGTCGGAGCGATCGCCGCGGCGCTCGTCGCTCCGGGTGTCGGTGCCCTCGTGGTCCTCGTCGCGGCAGTGGCGGTGACGATCGCGGGCGGCCAGTCAGCCCGGGGCCGGCGCGCGTCCCGGGCGACGGCGATCGGGGCCGCGGCGGTGGCACTGCGGGTCCTGGTCGCCGTCGGGCCGGGGGCCCTGCCCACGTCCGGAGCGCCGTCGCCGCTCCCCGAGGGCCGCGGCCCGTGGCACGGCGTCGTCGAGACGCGCGGCTCGAACCGCGAAGGCGCCCAGCCCGCGGTCGTGCGGATCGACACGGGGCCGGCGGGCCTCTCGGTCCTCGTCGCCGCGACCCTGCCCCGCTACCCGGACGTCGAGCCCGGCCAGCGGATCACGTTCGACGGCACGATCGACGCGCCGCCGGACGGCCCGTACGGGACGTACCTCGCTCGGATCGGGGTCGCGGGAACGGTCCTCGCCCGGACGCTCTCCGTGGACGGCTCGATCGACGGACCGGCGGCCGCGCTCGAGCGGCTTCGGCGCGGGGCAGGCGACGCGCTGGCTGCAGCGATCCCGGAGCCGGAGGCGGGTCTGGCCGCCGGGATCGTCGTCGGACTCCGCGACCAGGTGGACCGGGATCTCGCGGCCGCTTACACGACGGTAGGGGCGAGCCACGTGGTCGCGATCTCGGGCTGGAACATCGCGATCGTCGCCGCGACGGTCGGTGCGCTCGCCGGCGGGCTGGGGCGACGGCGCCGCGCGGTCGTCCTCGTCGGCGCGATCGTCGCGTACGTGCTGTTCGCGGGGGCGTCGGCGTCCGTCGTTCGCGCGGCGGCGATGGCCGGCGTGGTGCTCCTCGCCCGCGAGACCGGACGGGCCGGGCGCGCGGCCGCCGCCCTCGGCTGGGCCGCGGCCATCCTCCTCGTCATCGAGCCGACCCTCGTGACCGACGCAGGGTTCCAGCTGTCCAGCCTCGCCACGGCGGGAATCCTCGCCTGGGCGGATCCGCTCGAGCAGCGACTGCGACGGGTCGCCGGCGGGCGGCTGCCCGGCTGGCTCGCGGAGTCGCTCGGGGTGTCGCTGGCGGCGCAGGCCGCGACGCTCCCGATCGTCCTCGCGACCTTCGGGCGCCTGGCGCTCATCGCCCCGCTGAGCAACCTCCTGATCGTGCCGCTGGTCGCGCCGGCAATGGCCGCGGCCGCGGTCGCGCTGATCGGGGGTGCGGTGGCGGTCCTCGGCGGACCCGCCCTCGTGGCGACGATCGCCGGCCTCCCCGCCTGGGTGCTGCTGTCGATCATGGACACGATCGTCCGCACCTCCGCCGCCGTCCCGTTCGCGAGCATCGGCCTCGATCCACCGTGGTCGGCCGCGGCGGGGGCCGCGGTCGTGATCGTCCCGGTGGCAGCGTGGCGACTTCGGGGGCGCGTGTCCCGGCCGCGGGCCGCAGCGCCAGCCACGGCCGTCCATCCCCTATCGGCGGCGTCGCCCGCCGCAGCCCGAGTGAAGCCGTTGCCGGGCCGGGCGGCCCTGATCGCGCTGGCCGTCGCGGTCGGCGCCGTGGGCCTGGCCGCAGCCCATCGGCCGAGCGGCGAGACCCGGATCACGGTCATCGACGTCGGGCAGGGCGACTCGATCCTCGTCGAGGGCGGGCGCGGCGGCCGGATGCTGATCGACGGCGGGCCTGATCCCGATCGCCTGATCGTCGAGCTGGATCGGCGCCTGCCGCCGTGGGACCGGCGGATCGATCTCCTCGTCCTGACCCATCCCCACGAGGACCACGTCGCCGGCCTGCCGATCCTCCTTGACCGGTACCGGATCGGGCGGGTGTACGAGACGGGGATGCGCGGTCCGGGCCCGGGCTACGCCGCCTTCGCGCGAGACCTCGCCGCCCACGGGGCTCCACCTGTCGCGACGCTTTCGACCGGCAGCCGGATCCAGCTCGACGACATCGGATTCCGGGTCCTGTGGCCGGACCCGGGACGCGTCCCGCGTGAGCCACCCGATGCGGGCCGCGGGATCAACGACGTCTCGATCGTCCTGCTCGGAGAGGTCGCGGGCCGGCGGTTCCTGCTGACCGGTGACGTCGAGGATGACGTGGACCCGATCCTGGCGTCCCGCGGGATCCCGCCCGTCGACATCCTGAAGGTGGCCCATCACGGAAGCGGGACCGCGTCGACGCCGGCCTTCGTGGATGAGGTCCGGCCGCGGGTCGCGATCGTGTCCGCCGGGGCGGGCAATCCCTACGGCCACCCCGCCAAGTCGACGATCGACCGGCTGGGCGCGAGCGGCGCCCGCGTCCTGCGGACCGACACCGACGGCTCGGTCGCGGTCTCGATCGAGGCCGACGGGACGATCGCGGTGGCGACGACCGGGGCGCGGCGGGTCTCGGCGCTGCCGATCGGGCCGCGCCTGGCCGCGGCGCCGGCTGCCGGGCCGGCGGCCGGCCTGGATCCGGCCCAGCCCCTGGGGCGCGCACCCGGCCTGCCCGTCGCCTCGGCGGCGTTCAGCTGCGGGATACCATCGAGCGGATGAGCACCGCCCGGGTCGCCTACCTGTACGGCGACGACGACCTGTCGATCGACCGAGCCGTCCGGGCCTTCGGGGTGGAGGTCGCCGCCGGCGGCGAGCCGCTCGAGCGCTGGGACCTGCGCGGATCGCGCGCGGCGGCGGCGACCCAGATCGCCGAGGTCCATGGCCGCGTCGCGACCGTGACGATGTTCGGAGGCGGAACGCTGGCGGTCGTCGCCAACCCGGGCGCCCTCGCGGTGCGGACGGAGGATCGAGACGCCCTGATCGGCCTCGTCCCGCTCGTCGCCGACGGCAGTGCCCTCGTCTTCGTCGAGGAGACGGCGACCGGCGCGAAGGCACCCGGCCAGACGAAGCTCGCCGAGGCGGTCCGCGGCGCCGGCGGCAAGGTCCGCGGGATCGTGTCCCCGAAGGAAGGCGCCCTCGCGGCCTGGATCGACAGCGAGGCACGCGAACGGGGCGTCCGGCTGGGCGTCGGCGCGGCGAAGGAGCTCGCCACGAGGATCGGCGGCTTCGTCCGCGAGGGCGACGCCGAGCGACGTGACCAGACCCGGCGGGCATCGATGGAGATCGACAAGCTGGCCCTCTACCGACCGGGTGGCGACGTCGCCGTCGACGACGTCCGCTCCCTCGTGGCCGAGGCAATCCCGGGCAGCGCCTGGGCGCTTGCCGACGCGGTCGCGGAGCGCCAGGCGCCCGCGGCGTTGCGCCTGCTCGAGACGCTCGCCGAGGCGATGCCGGAGCCGGTCGTGGTCGTCGTCCTGCATCGCCGGATCCGCGAGCTCCTCGAGCTATCGGATCGGATGCGGACGGCGAAGTCCCTCCCCGCGGCCGCGCTCGCGATGGGGATCCGGAGCGAGTTCCGGGCGAGCCGGCTGGCCGCTCAGGCGCGCCGTTGGCGCACGGACGAGCTGATCGCGGCGATCGACGGGCTGGTCGAGCTGGATGCGGTCGTGAAAGGGGCGCCGGGCCGAGGCGGCGGCGACGCGCACCACCGGATGGCGTTCACCCTGTGGATCACGGATCACGTGGCGCCGCGCGAGGGGATCGTCCCGGCGCGTTGAGGGACCGGCAGGCCGGCCGGGCGGTCAGTCCGCCGAGGACCAGGCCTGTTCCTGGACGACGAGGTCGCTCTCGATCGCGAAGACGCAGCGGCCGTCGCGCAGGTCCAGCAGCTCGATCAGCTCCGGATCGATATACAGCTGGTGGCAGTCCTCGCACAGCCCGCCGGGGATCCCGAAGCACAGCCGCTCGGACCGATCCGACATCCGGAACGTCGTGTCGAACCGGGTGGTGATCAGGCGGCGGCTGCAGCCGGGACAGCGCTCGCGAAGGCGGGACATCGGCGGTTCTGTGAGCCTCGTGACCGGACCGATCAGCGATCGATCCCTGCCACGGATGCTGCGGTGCGTCCTCGCCCGCAAACATGACCCGACAGTACGGCCGCGCCCGCGGTACTTCGGCTAGGGAGACGACCGCAGACCGCGTGAGATGCGCCTACTGGACGCGCAGGACGACCTTCGCCTCCGACCAGTGCTTCTCGAGCGAGTAGTACTCGCGCTCGGGTGGCGTGAAGACGTGGACGACGACCGCACCGAAGTCGATGAGCACCCAGTGCGAGGCCGCGGTTCCCTCGCGGCCGATCGGCCGGACCTTCTCGGGTCGGAGGCCCTCGACGATCCCGTCGGCGATCGCGTCGAGCTGACGCTCGGAGCCGCCCGAGCAGATGACGAACGCGTCGGCGAGCGTCGTCAGTCCGGTCAGGTCCAGCAGGACGATGTCGGCGGCCTTCTTGTCCTCGGCCAGCTCCACGATCCGGCGGGCGATGTCGAGCGGCGCGCGGTCCGCGGCGGGGACGACGGTCGCGGCAGCCGCCGCGGCCGCGGCCGGGCCACGGGTCGGCAGGCCATCCGGGCGCGGCGCGCCGGTGAGCGGCGAGCCATCGCCGGCGGGCGGCGCGGACAGGGGCGCGGGGTCGGTCACGATCGAGGGATCCTCCTGGGCGTCGCGGTCACGATACAGCCGATGCCTGGCGATGACCTCCGCGACGCCGGGCGGAACGAGGCCCTCGATCGACTCGCCGGCCGCGACCCGGCGGCGGATCGCCGACGCCGACACGTCGACCTGGGGACCGGGGATCGCGACGATCCGGTCGACCGCTCCCGCTGCGTTGGCGGCGATGGCCGCCGCATCTGGCGACGCCGTTCCCGCGCGCGGCGCGACCGCGATCCGAGCCAGCTCGAGGATCCGATCGGGCTCGCGCCAGGACCGGAACCCCGCGAACGACTCCGCCGACAGGACGACGGTCAGGTCCGGGGCGCGACCCGCGGCGAGCTCGGCGCGGGTCAGCGCGGCGACCGTGTCCACCGTCCAGGACGGCCCGGTGCGATCGAGCTCGATCCGGCTCGCCTCGAGGCGCGCTTCGCCGGCGATCCCGGCGTCGACCATCTCGAACCGGATCTCCGCCGGTGTCACGGGACGATCCGGCTTGTGGGGTGGCTGGGCAGCCGGCATCACGAGCAGCCGCTCCAGGCCGAGCGCGTCGCGGGCGGCCCGGGCGAGGGCCAGGTGGCCGACATGGAACGGATCGAACGTGCCACCGAGGATCCCGATCGATCCCGCCCGGACCGCCGGGGCCGCCCGGCTCACCGCTCGTCCCAGGGCTGCGCCTCCCACTCCAGCTCGGCCGCACCGATCCGGACGAGGTCCCCCGCCACGATCCCTCCCCGCCGGAGCTCGTCCTCGATCCCCAGCCGGGCGAGATCGCGCTGGAAGCGCTCTGCCGACTCCTCGACGTCGAAGTTCGTCTGGGCCGCGATCCGCTCGATCCGCTTGCCGCGCACGCGGAACGCCCCGTCGGCGTCGCGCTCCACGAGGAAGCCGTCGCCGATCGCGTCGAGGCGGTGGACGACGACGCCCGCCGGCTCGGGTGGAGCGAGGAGCTCGGTGGCGTCGGGCAGCATCGCTGCGATCCTCGCCCGGAGCTCGTCGAGGCCGGTGCCGTCCACGGCGGAGATCGCGACGGCGTCCTCGCCCGCGGCCCGCCGATCCCGCGCGAAGCCCGGCCACGCCTCGAGCGCAGCGGGCCGGTCGAGCTTGTTGAACACCACGAGGATCGGCTTGTCCAGCAGCGCCGGATCGTGCGCTTGCAGCTCGTCGCGGATCACGTCGTGGTCCCAGCCGGGATCGCGCGCTGAGCCGTCCACGATGTGGAGGAGGATCCGCGTCCGCTCGACGTGGCGGAGGAAGGCGTGGCCCAGGCCCGCCCCGGACGAGGCACCCTCGATCAGCCCCGGGACGTCGGCGATCGTGGGCCGCCGCTCGTCATCGCCGCTGCCGTCCGGCCCCGCCAGGTCGAGGACGCCCAGATTGGGCTCGAGGGTCGTGAACGGGTAGTCGGCGATCTTCGGCCGCGCGGCGGTCAGGGCCGCCAGCAGCGTGGACTTGCCGGCGTTGGGCAAGCCCACGAGCCCGATGTCCGCGATCAGCCGCAGCTCGAGGCGGATCCAGCGCTCCTCGCCGGGGAGGCCGCGCTGCGCGTGCTTGGGGGCCTGATGGGTCGCCGTCTTGAAGTGGGTGTTGCCGAGGCCGCCCCGCCCGCCCTTCGCGATCAGGGCCGTCTGCCCGACGGCGACCAGGTCGGCGATCAGGGCCCCGGTCTCGTCGTCGAGAACGGCCGTCCCGGGTGGAACCGCCAGGATCAGGTCGTTGCCGGCGGCCCCGTGGCGCCGAGCGCGCTCACCGCGACCGCCGGGCTCGGCCTTGAAGTGGTGCTTGTGGCGGAAGTCCGCGAGCATCGTCTCGCCGGCATCGACCCGGAGATGGATCGATCCGCCCCGGCCGCCGTCGCCGCCGTCGGGCCCGCCGCGCGGCACGTGCGCCTCACGCCGGAACGTCGCCGCCCCGTCGCCGCCCGCGCCGGCCTTCACGAAGATCTTGACGCGGTCCAGGAACATCGCGGGGATTGTCGCTCGGCGCCGCGATCGCGTCGCCGGTCCTCCTCCGAACCGGCGACGCGTCGGGCGGGGCGATCAGAGATAGATCAGCGGGTTGACGCGGGTTCCACCGTCCCAAACGGGTCCGCGCCAGACCTCGAAGTGGAGATGCGGGCCGGTGGCATTGCCGGTCATCCCGACCCGACCGACCTGCTGACCACGGCTGACGTGCTGGCCACGCCCGACCGAGATCGACGACATGTGGTTGTACGTCGTGTACAGCCCAGAGCCGTGGGCGATCCAGACCTGGTAGCCGCCGCCGTTGTTCTTCCAGCCGGCGAAGATCACGGTGCCGCCGGCGGCCGCGCTGACGCGGGTGCCCATGTCGGCGGCGATGTCGATCGCGTAGTGGCCGTAGTGGAAGTACTGGCTGATGTAGCCGCCGGAGACGGGCCACGAGAGCTTCCCGCCGCTGTACTGGGCCGGCGGCCGGGTCGAGCCGCCGCTGCTGCTGCCACTCGAGTGAGGCCGCGGCGTCGCGGTGGGCTTCGGGGTGGGGATCGGCTTCGAGCGGGCGCCCGGGATCGTCAGGGTCTGGCCCACGACCAGGTTGGGGTCCGCGAGCTGGTTGACGTCCATGATGTCGGCCGCGTCGCTGTGGTACTTCGCAGCGAGGGTCTCGAGGGTGTCACTCGTCGACACGGTCACGACCACGCCGCTGACCGGCGGGATCGTGAGGGTCTGGCCGATGTGGAGGTCGTCCTTGTTCTTCAGGTCGTTGGCCCACCACACGGTCATCATCGAGACGTGGAACTTGCTGGCGATGCCCGTGAGGGTGTCGCCGGACTTCACCCGATAGCTTCGGATCAGCTCGGCGCCGTCCGCGACGGTCGTGTCGACCGAGACGGGCTTCAGGAGCGTCCCATCGGCGCTGAACGGGCCGTCGATCGTCACCCGATCGTCGGGGGCGAGGCTCGGTCCCCCGTCGGACAGGTCGCCACCGTCGAGGCCCACGTTGCCCTCCGGCGCAACGGCATCGCCGAAGTCGTCGGCCGGCCTGCCCTGGATCCCGGAGACGGCCCCGCCTAGCGCGATCCGGGGCTCGCTGCCGGCCCCTGACGTGTTCCCGGTCGGGCCGGTCGGACGAGTCGCCCCGTTGGCGACGGTCCCGATGTTGCTCAGCGTGACGGCGATCGCCACGAGGGCGACGGCGGTCATCGGGACGAGGCGCTCACCGCTGGGGCGGGAGCCAGCCTTCGCGCCAGCGCGGACGGCATGCGCGAGCGAGATGCTGCGGCGCTGGAAGGTCTTGGCAGTCGCCGCGCGGCGGCCGGAGTCGGTGCGCAGCCGCGCGATCACGCGCTGCACGCCGACCGTTGCGTTACGCAATACGGTCTCCTGGAGAAGGAACGGGCGATCCGCGCGAGGACAGGGCGCTGGGGATCCGGGATCGTCCGATCGGGGTCGCGTCTTCGAGCTGGGGGTCTCTGCTCGCGGCCGAGCCCGCTGTCAGCAGGCTAACGACATCGGGGGAACGGTAACAAACGTGTAACGCCGACGCAAACCAGGGCGGTCGCGGATGAACGACGCTGGACCGTGCGGCCTTCGCGGCGCCGCGTGCGGCAAGCGGCCCCGGGCGTGGCCCGCAGCCGGCTGCGCTACGCGTCGAGGGACTTGGTCAGCGAGCCGAGGAACTGGACGTTGCTCTCGGTCTTCGAGAGGCGGTTGAGCAGGAGCTCGATGCCTTCGTTCGTGCCGACCGCCGACAGCATCCGGCGCATCGTCCAGACCATCTTCAGGGTGCCTTCCTCGAGGAGCAGCTCCTCGCGCCGGGTGCCCGAACGCTGGACGTCGATCGCGGGGAGGATCCGCTTCTCGGCGAGCTTCCGGTCGAGGATCAGCTCCGAGTTGCCGGTGCCCTTGAACTCCTCGTAGATCACGTCGTCCATCCGCGACCCGGTGTCGACGAGGCAGGTGGCGATGACCGTCAGCGAGCCGCCTTCCTCGATGTTCCGGGCGGCGCCGAAGAACCGCTTCGGTGGGTAGAGGGCGATCGGGTCGATGCCGCCCGACAGCGTCCGCCCGCTCGGTGGCAGGGCCAGGTTGTAGGCGCGGGCGAGCCGGGTGATCGAGTCGAGCAGGATCACGACGTCGCGGCCGGTCTCGACCTGGCGCTTGGCGATCTCGAGGGCCATCTCGGCCACGTGGGTGTGGTTCTCGGTCGGCTCGTCGAAGGTCGAGGAGATGACCTCGCCCTTGACGCTCCGGCGCATATCGGTGACTTCCTCGGGCCGCTCGCCGATCAGGGCGACCATCAGGAGGATGTCCGGGTAGTTCGTGGAGATTCCGTTCGCGATGTGCTTGAGGAGCATCGTCTTGCCGGCCTTCGGCGGGCTGACGATCAGGGCGCGCTGGCCCTTGCCGAGGGGGTTGACGATGTTGATCAGCCGCTGGCTGAGGTTCTTCGGGTCGTTCTCGAGGTTGATCAGCTCGTCGGGATGGATCGGCGTCAGGTCATTGAAGACCGGGCGGCGGCGGGCCGTCTCGATGTCGACGCCGTTGACCGCGTCGACCCGGAGCATCCCCCAGTACTTCTCGGCCTCGCGCGGCGCGCGGACCGCGCCGCTGATCCGATCCCCGATCCGCAGGCCGAAGCGACGGACCTGGCTCGAGCTGACGTAGACGTCCTCGGGGCTGGGCAGGAGGCCGTGCCGGCGGAGGAAGCCGAAGCCCTCGTCGACGACGTCGAGGATGCCGGTCGCGTAGGCGTGGCCGGCCCGCTCCGTCTGGCGCTCCAGGATCCGCTCGACGAGGTCGTCCTTGCGCTCCTGCGTGCCGGTTTCGAGCTCGAGGTCGCGGCTGACCGCGCGGAGCTCGTTCACGCTCATCTCGCGCAGATCGACGATGTCGAGGTCGTTCCGCTCGCGGGCGGCCTCGAGCTCCTGCTGCTCCTCGTATTCCGAGACGGGTGCGCGGCTCCCGGTCATCTGGTTGCGGCGGCGCGGCCGCCGGTTGCGGGAACGCTGGTCGGGACCGAGTTGGGGCATGGGTGGGGCAATCCCTCAGGAGAACGAGAACCGGGGAGAACTGGGCCGCGTCCGGGCTGGTTTCCGCGCGGAATCGCTCCGCTGCGCAGGCCGGTCTGGGATGGGCGGATGATAGTCCGGGCTCGCGGGCACGTCAATGCAGGATCCGGCGGGGCCGAGGGAGGGAGATCTGCTGCTCAGATGAGCGATTGACGCTCACCTGCCGCCCTTCCTATGCTCCGCGAGTGCATCCCGATGGCTCCTCCCTGCGACGCGGTCCGGTTGCCGCGGCGATCCGCCGCCACCGCCTGATCGCCGTCCTTCGGGGGGTCGCCCCGCGATCGACCCTCCTGAATCTGATCGACGAGCTGATCGCCGACGGGATCCGGATCGTGGAGGTCACCCTCGATTCGGCCGGTGCCGTCGGCGACCTCGCCGCCGTCCGGGCCCGGGCCGGCGGCGACGTCCAGGTCGGGGCCGGGACGATCCGGACCGTGGAACAGCTCCGGGCCGCCGTCGCTGCGGGTGCGGCGTTCGGCGTGAGTCCCATCCTCGATCGTGCCGTTCTCGAGGCCGCCCGGGACGCCGGTCTGCCGTTCGTGCCGGGCGTCGCCACGCCGACCGAGGCCGACGCGGCATGGCGCGCCGGCGCGACCTTCGTGAAGGTCTTCCCCGCCTCGTCGCTCGGGCCGGCGTTCGTCCGGGAGCTCCGCGGCCCCATGCCGGAGATCGAGACGGTCGTGACGGGCGGCCTGGACGCGACGAACGCCCGTGCGTTCCTGGAGGCCGGCGCGGCCGCGGTGGGGGTCGGCTCGGCGCTGACGCGGATGGATCGCGCCGAGCGTCGTGCGCTCGCGCTCCAGACGGCCCGCTCGTGACGGCTGCCGAACGCGACACGACCGAGCTCGTCGAGCAGGTCGCCCGGCTGTTCTACGAGGAGCAGCTGCCGAAGATCGAGATCGCGGCGCGCCTGGCGATCTCCCGGTTCCGGGTCGCGCGGCTGATCGATCGCGCCCTCGCCGAGGGCATCGTGCGGATCGAGTTCCGGAGCGCGCCCGGCCAGGATCGCGCGCTCGGTGCCGCGATCGTCGAGCGGTACGGGATCGGACGCTGCGTCGTGGCGTCGTCGAGCGAGCCGATGGCCGTGGCGCGCCTTGCCGCCGAGGTCGTCGACGGCCTGCTGGAACCAGGCGAGTCGATCGGGATCGCCTGGGGCTCGACGCTCGCACGGGTCGTTCGGGCGATGCCCGTCCGCGATGATCCGACGATCGACGTCGTCCAGCTGGCCGGCAGCTCGCCGCGGCTCGGCTCCGACGCGGATCCCGGCGATCTCACCCGCGTCCTCGCGGAGCGGCTCGGCGCCACCCATCACCGGATGCATGCGCCTGCCTTCGTCGACAGCCCGGAGCTGCGTGCAGCGCTCGTGCGGCTCCCGGACGTCGCCGGCGTCGTGAGCCGGTTCACCGATCTCGCGATCGCCCTCCTCGGGATCGGCGCGTTCGGCGGCGCCGGCGGGGCGAGCTCCTCGCTCATCCGATCCGGAGCCTTGAGCGCCGCCGAGGCGGCCCGCCTCAGCCGGAAGGGTGCGGTGGGCGACCTCCTCGTCCACCCCTTCACGGCCACGGGTCGATTCCTCGCCCCGGACCTGGCCGCTCGAGCCCTCGCGATCGGGATCGAGGACCTGCGCCGGATCCCGAGCGTCGTGGCCGTCGCGTCCGGGTCGGCCAAGGTCGCGGCGATCCGCGGGGCCCTCGCCACGGGCCTGCCCGGCGTGCTCGTGACGAGCGCGGCGACGGCCCAGGAGCTCCTCGCGTGACCGGCCGGATGCGCGATCGCGTCTGCCTCGTCACGGGCTCGACCGGGATCGGCGCGGCGGCCGCCCGCGAGCTCGCGGTGGAAGGGGCGGCACTGTTCGTCGTCTCACGCACGGCGGACCACGCGCAACGGCTCGCCGACGAGATCGGCGCGAGCGGCGGCGCCGCGGGCTGGGTCGCGGCCGACCTGACCGACGGGACGGCGGCGGAGCGCGCGGCCGCGGCGTGCGTCGAGCGCTTCGGCCGGATCGACGGGCTGTTCGCGGTCGCCGGCGGCAGCGGTCGCCGATTCGGCGACGGGCCGATCCACACGGTCACCAGGGACGCCTGGGACCGGACGCTCGAGCTGAACCTCACGAGCCAGGCACTGGCCTGTCGAGCCGTCATCGAGCGAATGCGAACCCAGGCCCCGAACGATTCGGGGACGCGCGGCTCGATCCTGCTGATGGGCAGCGTCACCTCCACGGATCCGGCTCCCGAGTTCTTCGCCACGCACGCGTACGCGGCCGCGCGCGCGGGCACGATCGGGCTGATGACGACGATGGCCGCCGCCTATCTCCCGGACCGGATCCGGGTGAACGTCGTGGCGCCCGGCCTCACGGACACGCCGATGGCGACGCGGGCCGGCGGCGATCCGGCGATCCGGGCGTACGCCGCCAGGAAGCAGCCGCTGGCGGGCGAGATGATGGATCCGGCCGAGGTCGCCCACGCGGCGGTCTTCCTCCTGTCCGACGAGTCGCGCGCGATCACCGGTCAGGTCCTGAAGGTCGACGGCGGCTGGTCGATCGCCTCGGTGTCGCCGTGAGCGCGGCGCCATCCGGCGAGTGGACTGCGGGCCTGCCGCTCCTCGCCGGCGTCGACGTGTGCGTGGTCGGGGGCGGTTCGGCCGGCTCGGCGGCGGCGATCGCGGCCGCCCGCGGCGGATCGTCGGTCCTCGTGCTCGACGCGTTGCCGTTCCTGGGCGGAACCGGAGCGGCGGTCCTCGACACGATCTACGGCATGTGGACCCCGGGCTCCGCGCCGAGCAAGGTCGTGGGCGGCATCGCCGACGAGATCGTGGCCGCGCTGCGGCTCCTGGGTCCCGTCGTCGAGCGCCCGAACACGTACGGGGCCGGCACCGGGATCACCTACCTGGCCGAGCACCTGAAGGTCGCCTGGGAGCGGCTCGTCGTCGACGCCGGGGCGAGGGTCCTCCTCCACGCCTCCGTCCAGGCGGCCCAGGTCGCGTCCGGCCGGGTCGTCGCCGTCGCCGTCGCCACGAAGGCCGGCCTGCGCCGGATCGAGGCCCGGGCGTTCATCGATGCGAGCGGCGACGCCGATCTCTGCGCGTTCGCCGGGTTCGGATTCGAGCGCGCCGGCGAGCTCGATCCGGCCCAGTCCCTGACGACGACGTTCCGGATGGCGAACGTCGACCGGGCGCGGCGCGGCGCGATCGACAAGGCCGGGCTCCACGCTCGGATGGCCCAGGCCGCCGGCGATGGCTACGACCTGCCGCGGCGCGAGGGATCCGACCACGTCACGCCGATCGACGGGGTCAACGCGACGGTCATGACCCGCCTCCCCCCGACGATGACCGGGGCCGACGGCTCGATCCGCGACACGACCGACCCATGGTTCCTGACCGACGCGGAGATCGCCGGCCGCCGCCAGGCGCTCGAGTACGCCCGGTTCCTCGTCGATCGCGTGCCGGGCTACGAGCAGGCCTCGCTCGTGGGGCTGGCCACGCGGCTCGGCGTCCGCGAGACGCGGCGCGTCCACGGTGACGCCCGCCTGACCCGCGAGGACGTCCTCGGCGCTCGCCGGTTCGACGATCAGATCGGGCTGTGCGGCGCGCCGATCGAGGATCATGGCTCCGGCCCGGACACGCGCTGGACGTACCTGCCGGACGGGGCCGCGGTCGGCATCCCCTATCGGACGCTGATCGCCCGCGACGCATCGAACGTCCTCGTCGCCGGACGCTGCTTCTCGGCGACGCACGATGCCCATGCGTCGGTCCGCTCGATCGCCCAGTGCATCGCGATGGGCCAGGCCGCGGGCACGGCGGCCGCGATCGCGGTTCGCGCCGGCCGCGACGGCGCGGTTCGGGCGGTCGATCCGCGCGACCTGCGGGCTCGACTCGCGGCCGACGGCGCGATCGTCGACGAGCCCCTGGAGCGGGCGGCGTGACCGGCCGGTTGGTCCGGACCGTCCTCGGCGACATCGACCCGACGGACCTGGGCGTGACGTACGCCCACGAGCATCTCGTGATCGACGGCGGTCGCCCGGTCGAGCTGTCGCCGGACTTCCTGCTCGCGGACGTCGACCGTCTGGCCGAGGAGCTGACGAGCGCGCGGGAGGCGGGCATGGCGACCGCCGTGGACATGATGCCGATCGACTGCGGCCGCAATCCGGACAAGCTCGCCGAGCTGTCGCGGCGGACCGGCGTCCACGTCGTGGCGGCGAGCGGCCTCCACCACGAGAAGTTCTACCGGCCCGGCCACTGGAGCATCGGCGCGAGCGAGGACCTCCTCACCGAGCGATTCATCGCCGACGTCGAGGACGGGATCGTCGAGCGCGACGATGCGGGCGGGCCGAGGCTTCGATCGGCGGCGCGGGCCGGGGTCGTGAAGGTCGCCGGAAGCGAGGGCGGGCCATCACCACGCGACGTCCCGGCCTTCCGCGCGGCGGCGTCCGCCCAGCGCCGGTGCGGCGTCCCGATCCACACCCACTGCGAGGGCGGGACGGGAGCCCTCGAACAGCTCCGGCTGCTGACGGGGGCCGGTGTCCCGCCAGAACGGATCTCGCTGAGCCACGTCGACAAGGTCGTCGATCGTGGCTACCACGAGTCGATCCTCGCGAGCGGCGCGTTCGTTGTGTACGACCAGGGCTTCCGGTGGGGTGACCGGCCGAACGGGACGGTCCAGCTGATCGAGTGGGCCGCCGAGGACGGCCGGCTCGGCCAGGTGATGCTCGGGATGGACGCCGCACGGCAGGGCTACTACCGCTCGTTCGGCGGCAGCCCCGGCCTGGACTGGCTGCTCACCACGTTCAGCGCGGACCTCGCGCGCGTGGGGCTCGACGGATCCGCCCAGCGCCGGCTGTTCGTCGACAATCCGGCTCGCGCGTTCGGGTTCGCGCCGACGGAGGAGGTCCGCTGATGCCGCACGAGCCGCTGCTCACGAGCGTGGTCGGGTCGCATGCCCATCCCGGCTGGTTCGCCCATGGCATCGCCGCCGCCGAGCGCGGCGAGTTCGGGCCTGCGGACCTGGCGGAGCTCCTCGCCGACGGGGTCGAGCTGGCGATCCGCGACCAGGACGGAGCGGGGATCGATGTGATCAGCGACGGCGAGATGCGTCGGGCCGGCTTCTTCACCGCCGAGTTCTACCGGCACCTGACGGGGGTTCGAGCGCTGGCGCCGGATCGCCGGCTCGGCGCCGGAGCCCACGACGGGCTCCATCGGTTCGCCGTGGACGAGCCGATCGCGGCGCCGCACGGGCTGGGCGTCGTCGAGGAGTACCGGACGGCCCGAGCCCGCACGGACCGCCCGCTCAAGGTCACCATCCCGGGGCCGTTCACGCTGTCCGGCCGGCTCGCCCACGGACCGGGCGAGGTCTACGCCACGCGCGTGGCGGCCGCCGAGGCGTTCGTCCCGATCCTCCGCGACGAGATCGCGGCGCTCGTCGACGCCGGCGCGACGATCGTCCAGGTCGACGAGCCGTCGCCCGCGATCCATCCGGACGCGGAGGCCGATTTCGTCGCCCTGTTCAACGCGGCCGTGGCGCCGGCGGCGGGCGCGGTCCGGCTGGGCGCCCACCTCTGCTTCGGGAACTTCCTGGGCCGGCCGCTCGCGCCGCGCTCGTACCGGCCCGTCCTCGAGACGATGCTCGGATTCGCCGTCGACGAGCTCGTCCTGGAGTTCGCGAACCGCGAGATGAGCGAGGTCGCGATCCTGCGCGACCTCACGGACGCCGGCCGGGACGTCGCTGCCGGCGTGATCGACGTCAAGAACAGCCATGTCGAGACGCGCGAGGAGGTCGCGGCGCGGATCCGGACGATCCTGGACCTCGGCGTCCCGCCCGAGCGCCTGACGCTCGTTCCCGACTGCGGCCTCAGCCAGACGGCCCGCCACCTCGCGGTTCCGAAGCTTCGGGCCCTCGTGGAAGGCCGCGATCTCGTGATGGAGGAGACTCAGCGATGACCACGGCGCACCGGATCTCGATGCTCGGAACCGGCCTGATCGGCGACTTCTACACCGCCACGCTCCACGGCCAGCGGGGTCGCGACCGGGTCGAGGTCGTCTACTCGAAGACGGCCGAGCGCGGCACGGCCTTCAAGGACCGCTGGTCGATCCCCACCTCGACGACGGACCTGCAGGCGGCGATCGAGCACCCCGATACCGACGTCGTCGTCATCGGCCTGCCGAACTACCTCCACCAGGAGGTCGTGGAGCGGGTCGCCGCGGCCGGCAAGGCGGTCCTCTGCACGAAGCCGCTCGGGCGGACGGCCGCTGAAGCGAAGGGGATGCTCGAGGCCGTCGAGAAGGCGGACGTCTTCGCCGGCTACCTCGAGGACCTGTGCTACACGCCGAAGACCCTGAAGGCGATCAAGTCCGTCGAGGGCGGCGCGGTCGGCGACGTCACGTGGGTGCGCTCGCGCGAGACCCACCCCGGGCCGCACAGCGCCTGGTTCTGGGACGGCCGCCTGACCGGCGGCGGCGCGATCATCGACCTGGGCTGCCACTGCATCGAGATCATCCGGAACTTCGTGGGCAAGGGGAACCGGCCGGTCGAGGTGATGTGCACGACCGACACGCTCGTCCACCCGATCGACGACGAGGACAACGCGATCGCCCTGATCCGGTTCGAATCGGGCGCCATCGGCCAGTTCGAGGTGAGCTGGACGTTCCGGGGCGGGATGGACCTGCGCGACGAGGTCGCGGGCACCGCCGGGACGATCTGGCTGAACCACTTCCTGCGGACGGGGTTCGAGATGTTCACGGCCGGCGGCGGGAGCGGCTACGTCGCGGAGAAGGCCGAGACGTCGGCGGGCTGGCTGTTCCCGGTCGGGGACGAGGTCAGCGAGCTCGGCTACACCGACATGTTCAGCGACATGTTCGGCGCGCTGGAGGCCGGCCGCGCGCCGCGCGAGACGTTCTACGACGGCTACGTCGTCAACGCGGTCATGGACGCCTGCTACCGCTCGGCCCGGTCGCGGGCCTGGGAGCCGGTCGAGCTGTTCGAGTGGCGCGGCGGCTCGACGGCGCGGATCGCCAAGAATCCCGAGACCTACGACGGCCAGACCGTGATCAAGCGCGAGCTGCTTCCGGACGGCCGGACGAAGCTGATCCTCAAGGACCCGGCCTCGGGCGACTTCAGCGACCGGGTCGTCGCGGGCGGATGACCAGGGGGCGTCCGCCGGGTCGCCATGTCCTGCCAGCGGCCACAGGCCGATCGCGCCATTGTGGCCGCCGAGGCGGCGCGGGATGATCGCGCCATGCGCACCCTCATCCGATCGCGGCGCGCGCTCGGGGCCACCGCGATCGGCCTCGTTGCGTCGCTGTTGCTGGCGAGCTGTTCGGGGCAGCCTCGGAGCACCCACGCAGGCTGCCTGCTCCTCCAGTTCCCGGGCGAGCTCGCAGTGGACAACGGACGGCCCGTCGTGAAGACGCCAGCGGGCCACAACGTCTGGGGCGAACGGGCCGGCACCACGGTGCCCCTCGCCCTGCCCGACGGCGGGGCGATCCGATCGGCAGACGGCGGAGCGTTCGAGGTCCTCCTACCGCCTTCGTACGGATGGACGCGCACCGGGACCCAAGTCGTCCTGCAGCAGAACGACGGCGAAGAGGCCTTCAACGGCGCCGGCGAGTTCGTGGTGTGCAGCGGCATGAGCTCCTAGCGGATCGGATCGCGTGCCGGCTCAGTCGCGCGGCGCCAGCTGCCGCGGATCGCCGGCGGCCAGCCACGCCCCGATCGCCTCGCGCGAGAAGAGCTCGTCGACGACCATCGAGGCCGCGCCGATCACGCCCGCCAGCCCGCCCAGCGACGAGCGCTGGATCAGGAGGTCGCGCGTGGCCAGCGGCAGGGACCGTCGAGAGATCGTGTCGCGGATCGCGGCGAGCAGGCTGTCCGGCGAGTTGGCCACGCCACCGCCGATCACGATCAGCGACGGATTGAAGAAGTTCACGACGCTCGCGAGCATCGCGCCGACGCGCCGGCCCGCGCTCTCCAGCAGGGCGATCGCAACGGGGTCGCCCGCCGACGCCGCGCGGGCAACGTCCTGGGCCGTCACCGTGCCGCGCTGGTCAAGCGCGGTGCACAGTCGCTCGGACCGGCCGTCGCGGGCGGCCGCCTCCCCCGCCTGGCCGATCGCCGCGCCGCCGGCCAACGCCTCGAGGCAACCCACGTTCCCGCACCGGCAGACGATCGTCGGGTCGTCGCTGACCTGGATGTGGCCCACGTCACCGGCACTCCCCTGCGCCCCGCGATGGAGCCGGCCGGCCGACACGATCCCCGCCCCAATCCCGGTCCCGATCTTCACGACGACGACGTCGTCGTGGCCCGCCGCGACCCCCGACCGCCACTCCCCGAGCGCCAGGACGTTGACGTCGTTGTCGACCCAGACGGGCGCACCGTAGCGCCGTGCGAATCGCTCCCGGATCGGGTACCCGTCCCAGCCCGGCATGATCGGCGGCGAGATCGGCCGGCCCGTCGCGAACTCCACGGGGCCGGGCACGCCGATCCCGATCCCCCACAGGCGGCCCGGCACGGCGTGGGTCGTGGCGACGAGCTGGTCGAACAGCTCCTCGACCCGGGCGAGGCACGCCTCGGGGCCCGCCTCGATCGACGCCGGCTCGTCGCGATGCCCGAGGATCTGGCCGTCGAGCGTGGTCAGGGCCACGTCGATGCTCGTGGCGCCCAGGTCCGCGACCAGGAGATGGCCGGCGCGGGCGTTGAAGCGCAGCTGGCGGGGCGGCCGGCCCCCGGTCGAGGGGCCCGGGT
>DASSHB010000088.1:0-13086 GCA_035693125.1 Candidatus Limnocylindrales bacterium
TGGCCGACGGCCGGGATCCCGGGCGAGGCCGGCCAGGAGCTGCCGAACCCGGCCCATTTCGAACAGCTGGCCAAGATCGTGACCGAGGACGCGATCGCGAAGCTGGTCACCTGCGGACCGGACATCGATCGCCATGTCGCCGCGATCCAGGCGTTCGTCGACGCGGGCTTCGACCACGTCTACATCCACCAGGTCGGACCGAACCAGGAAGCGTTCCTCGAGACATTCGCCCGCGACGTGCTGCCGCGGTTCGAGTCGACCGAGCGCCGATCCGAGCCGGCCCCGGCCGGCCAGGCATGACCGCCCGCTCGTCCTGGTGGGGCGATGCCCTGCGCGGCGCGGTTGCCGGGACCGTCGCGACCTGGCTGATGGACCAGGTCACGACTGGTGTCCAGGCGACGCAATCGGCGGCGGATCGTGCCCGGGAGGAGGCCGCTCGGCCGAACGGCCGGGGCGCCGTCGCCAATCTCGTCGAGCGCCTCGACGGCGCGCTCGGCACCCGCCTCGACCGGACGGGGAGGGTGCGTGCGGAAACGGCCGTCCACTACGCCCTCGGCGCGCTGCCCGGAGCGCTGTACGGGATCGCCCGAGGCAGACTCCCGCTCGTCGGCGGCTGGGCCGGCGCCGCCTACGGAGGCGTCCTGTGGGCCGTCAACGACGAGGCGCTCAACACCCGGCTCGGCCTTGCCGGCCCCTTCGCGGCGTATCCGCTTTCCGCCCATTGGCGCGGCTTCGTGGGCCACGTCGCGCTCGGCGCCGCAACGGACAGCGGACTGGACATCCTCGGAGCCGCCTGAGCCTACGCCCCCTCGACTCCGCCGATCCGGCGGCGGGTCTCGACCTCGACCCGGCTGTCGGAGCGCTCCTGGGCCGGGTGCTCGACGAGGGCGATCAGGCGGCTGGCCATGAACCGGCCCGTCCGGACGGGCGTTCCGCCGCGAGTCACCTCGCTGACCTCCACCACGCCGCGTGCGGTCGTGATCTCGATCCGGCGACCGTTGCGGGACGCGACGATCTCGAACGTCTGGGTCCCGCCCTGTCCGGTGTCGACCACGATCTCGACCCGATCGCCTCTCATCGTCCGCGGATCGTACCCCGATCCGGCGCGGACCTCGCGGGGCTCCCGGACTCGCGGACCTTGCCGAGGAGCGGATGTCGTCCTGCCCCGCCGCGCGACGGGCCCCCGGATCAGGCAGGATCAGCGCGGGAGGTGGCGGTGCGGCGCTGGGACGGGTGGATCGATGACGGCGCAGTCGCGCCCGAGCTGCCGGCATCGGCGACCCGGCTCCTCGAGGCCGAGATCGGACCCGGAACGCCGCCGCGCGACGCGACCCTGGCGGCGGTGGCCGCGGGCCTTGCCGATGGGCGGCTCGGAGCGGACGCCCGCTGGTCGAGCGATCCCGAGGACCGGATCCGCCACTCGCGCGGTCAGAGCCTGCCCGACTGGATCGCGCTCCGGAGCGGGCGCCTGGGACGGGTCGTCGACGCGGTCGCCCGGCCCGGCTCCGGCGAGGGCGTACGGGCGGTCCTGTCAGCCGCCCGCCGCGCCGGCGCCGCCGTCATCCCGATCGGCGGCGCCACATCCGTCGTGGGCGGTGTGACCCCCGATCCGGACGAGGACCGGCCCGTGATCGCGCTCGCGACGGAGGCCCTGGCCGGCCTCGAGGCGCTCGACGAGCGGAGCGGACTGGCGACGTTCGGAGCCGGCACCCTCGGCCCGGCGATCGAGGAGGCCCTGGCGCCGCGCGGGCTCACGCTCGGCCATCTGCCCCAGTCGTGGGAGCGCTCGACCGTGGGCGGCTGGGTGGCCGCGCGATCGGCCGGCCAGGAGTCGATCGGCTACGGCCGGATCGAGGCGCTGTTCGCCGGCGGCGTCCTGGAGGCGCCGGCCGGGACCCTGCCACTCGAGCCGTTTCCCGCGTCGGCCGCCGGGCCCGACCTGCGCGAGCTCGTCCTGGGCTCGGAAGGGCGCTTCGGCGTCCTGACCCGGGTCGTGGTCCGCGCCGTGCCGCGTCCGGCGCTCCAGGCGACGCCGGCGTGGTTCCTGCCGGACTGGCCGCGCGCCGTCGAGGCCGCGAGGGAGATCGCGCGAGCCCGCCTCCCGCTGGCGATGGTCCGGCTCTCCACGCCGATCGAGACGGCCACCGTCCTCGCCCTCGCCGGCGAGAGCACCGGCCTAGGGCTGCTCCGGGGCTATCTCCGGCTCCGCCGGATCGGGCCCGAGCCATGCCTCCTCGTCGTCCTCGCGTCCGGTCTGGAGCGGCTCGTCGAGCCGGCCGTCCGCGAGGTCGGCTCGATCGTCCGTCGCCATGCCGGGACGGGGGTCGGCGGCGCGCTGGGCCGGCAGTGGGTGCGGAGCCGCTTCCGCACGCCGGACCTGCGCGACGCCCTGTGGGAGCGCGGCTACGCCGTCGACACGCTGGAGACCGCGACGAGCTGGGCGCGACTGCCCGAGCTCGCAGCGGCCGTCGGGCGCGCGCTCCGCCACGGGCTGGACGACGCCGGAGAGCGGACCCATGCCTTCAGCCACCTGTCGCATGTCTATCCGAGCGGGTCGAGCCTGTACACCACGTATGTCTTCCGCCTGGCCGAAGATCCCGACGAGACGCTGGAGCGCTGGCTGCGGCTGAAGACGGCCGCGAGCGACGCGATCGTCGCGGCCGGCGGCACGATCAGCCACCAGCACGGGGTGGGCCGCGATCACCGGCCCTGGCTCGCCGCCGAGAAGGGCGAGCTGGGGATCGCCGTCCTCGAGGACGTCGCCCGCCGCCTCGATCCCGAGGGGTTGATGAATCCGGGCGTGCTGCTGCGATGAGCGCCGCCGAGCACGTGCTGGCCATCGACGTCGGGACCCAGAGCGTCCGCGCGCTCGTCTTCGACCCGGCCGGCGTCCTCGTCGCCCACGAACGGATCCCGATCGTCCCGTACGTCTCGCCCCAGCCGGGCTGGGCGGAGCATGATCCCGGTGTCTACTGGGCGGCGATCGGCGCGGCGTGCGCGGCGCTCTGGGCCCGCGGTGTCGCCCGCCGGGAGGCGATCGCCGGCGTCGCCCTGACGACCCAGCGCTCGACCGTCGTGGTCACCGACGAGGACGGCTCTCCGCTGCGCCCGGCGATCGTCTGGCTCGACCAGCGCCGGGCCGAGGGCGTAGCGGCGATCGGCGGCGTGACAGGCCTCGCGTTCCGGGCGCTCGGCGTCCGGCGCACGGTCGCGGCGTTCCAGGCCGAGTGCGAGGCGGCCTGGTTGCGGGCGAACGAGCCGTCGGTGTACGCGCGGATCCGGCACTACCTGTTCCTGTCCGGGTTCCTGACCCAACGCCTGACCGGGCGGTTCGTCGACTCGGTCGCGAGCCAGGTCGGCTACGTCCCGTTCGACTACAAGCGCCAGGCCTGGGCGAAGTCCGGCGACTGGCGCTGGCAGGCGGCGCCGGTCGACCCGTCGTGGCTGCCGGAGCTCGTGCCGCCGGGCGGCCGGCTGGGCGAGCTCACGGCGGCGGCAGCGGTGACGGTCGGCCTTCCGGCCGGTACGCCCGTGGTCGCCGCCGCGGCCGACAAGGCGTGCGAGGTGATCGGCTCGGGCGCGCTCGAGCCGTGGCTCGGATCGCTGTCCTACGGCACGACGGCAACGATCAACACGACGCAGCGCCGGTACGTGGAATCGGTTCCGCTCGTCCCGCCCTATCCCGCGGCGATCCCGGGCGCCTACGCGCTCGAGGTCCAGGTCTACCGCGGCTACTGGCTCGTCGACTGGTTCAAGCGCCAGTTCGGCGCGGCCGAGGTCGCCCAGGCCGACGCGCTCGGGATCGCCGCCGAGGCCCTCTTCGACGACCTGGTCCGGGCGACCGAGCCCGGCGCGATGGGTCTCCTCCTGCAGCCCACCTGGACGCCGGGCGTCCGCGTCCCGGGGCCCGAAGCCAAGGGCGCGATGATCGGCTTCGGCGACGTCCACACCCGGGCCCACCTCTACCGGGCGATCCTCGAGGGCCTGGCGTACGCGCTGCGCGAGGGCGGCGAGCGAGCCGCCGGGCGGGCGAAGGTGGCGCTGCGCGAGCTGCGCGTCTCCGGCGGCGGCGCCCAGTCCCCGGCCGCGGTCCAGCTGACCGCCGACATCTTCGGGCTGCCGGCGGGCCGGCCCCACACCCACGAGACCTCCGGCCTCGGGGCGGCGATCGACGCCGCGGTCGGGCTCGGCCTGCATCCCTCGTTCGAGGCCGCGATCGGGGCGATGACCCGGGTCGCCGAGACGATCGATCCCGATCCGGACCGGCACGCGCTGTACGACCGGCTGTACCAGCGGGTCTATCGCCGGATGTACGAGCGGTTGAAGCCGCTCTACGAGGAGATCATGGTCATCACCGGCTACCCGCCGAGCTGATCAGGCGCGTTCGAAGACCGCCACCTGCCAGAAGATCCCGCGCCGGCGGAACGCGGGCCGGAGCCCGGCCGCGGCGATGACCGACTCGACGTCGGCGGTTCGATGGACCCAGAACCTGAGACGCCGGCGCAGGAGACGCAGGATCCCGTTGCCGGTCGCGCTGCCAGCCCGGATCCACCAGGCATCGCGCGGATACACGAAACCGACTCGCCGCCGGGTGCGGTCCGCGGCCAAGCCCACGAGCGCCGCCATGTCCGGATAGCAGCAGACCACCCGATCGAGCGCCACGAGATCGGCGGGCTCGATCGACGACGCCAGCTCCACGATGTCGCCGGTCGCGTAGGCGACACGATCGGCGACGCCCCGGCGCCGCGCCTCCTCCCGGGCGACCGCGACGTAGGCCGGCGACCCATCGACATCGACCGCCGCCGATGCGCCGGCCTTCAGGAGCTCGAGGTGGACGGCCCCGATCCCGGCCCCGATGTCGAGGACCGTCAGCCCGGCGACCGAGCCGTCCCGGCCGCCCCGCAAGCCCTCGAGCAACCAACGGGTCGTCCGATCCGGCCCGGACCGCCGAAAGGTCCGCAGATCGCGTCGAGCCGACGCCTCCCCGAACTCGTTGCCAACGCCGCAGGCGCAGCCTGGCCCGCACACGGGCCGGGGCGCCTCGTCGCGATCGTCCGAGGTCAGGCGCGGACCTCCTGGCGCATGAATCGGACGTAGGCAATCGCGAAGAACGCCACCGTGATCGCGAGCATGACGACCATGTGCGGCCAGATCAGGAGCAGGCTCTGGTCGAACGACTGGAGCGAGGGGATCCGCTGGGCGAGCTGCTCGTAGCCGCCGATCGTCGCCGGGTTGGAGACCGATGCGACCTGCGGGTTCAAGAGCGACGCCGAGGCCTCCTGGTAGACGACGCTCGGCTGGAGCCGGGTGATCGTCTGCTGGAGCGCGGCCGCCGCGGCCTGCTGGTCGAGGGTGCCCGTGATCGGTGCGACGACCCCCTTGATGACCGACGTGACGAGGCCGCCGAGGATCGTCAGCAGGAACCAGACCCCGAAGCCCACGAGCGCGCTCGTTGCCGCGCCGCGGACCAGGACGGACAGGAGCAGGCCGAAGGCGAGCCAGATCGAGACGTAGAGGAACGTGACGATCAGCCAGACGACGATCCGGAGGAGGTCCTCCGCGCCGGGGACGATGCCCAGCCGGATGATCCCGAACGCGGCGATCGCCCCGACGACCAGGGTGAGGACGAGGGCAATCGCCGACAGGCCGGCGGCGAACTTGCCGTTGATCACGTCGTCGCGATAGATCGGCTGCGACAGGAGCCGCGGCAGCGTGCCGGCCGAGCGCTCGCCGTTCACCGCGTCGAAGGCGAAGACGATGCCGAGCAGCGGGCCCACGAGGGTCACGAACGTGAGGGCGCTCGGGATCTGGACGCCCGTGTCGCCGACGTTCGGGGCGACGGTGAACATGAACAGGAAGATCGACGACTGGCCGTTCAGCGTGCCGGCGGCACTCCGGATCGCGTCCGCGACGAAGTACATCGGGATCAGGGCGACGATGCCCAGGATCCCGAGCAGGATCACGAACCGTGGCGACCAGAGATGGTCGGCGAACTCCTTGCCGGCGACGACCATCCAGCCCGCGTGGGGGACGGATCGCTCGCGACGCGAGGGGATCGCCGCGTCGGGCGTCCGCCGGCGCGCCTTGCCCGAATCGGCGACCGGCTCGGGGGCCTCAGGCGGAGCCGTGTCGGCGGGGAGCGGCATGCCCTCGGCGGTCATCGGACGTCTCGCGCATGGCCGTGCGCCGCCCGCTCGACGGCCCGCCGGTAGATGTCCTCGAGCGACGGCGGGACGGTCGACAGCGACGTCAGGTCGAGGCTGAGCGACATCGCCGCGGCCAGGATCGAGCGCCGGACGCGGATCCCGTCGGCGGCCGGCCGGACCGTGACGGTCCACGGCCGGTTCGGCTCGGCCGGGGCGGTCACGTCACTGACGCCGGGGATCGCCGCGAGCGCGTCGCGGACCCGTGCCTGACCCGCCGCGTCGTCCGTCTCGAACTCGGCCTCGATGTGGGCGATGTCGTCGCCGAAGCGTCGGGCGAGCTCGTCCGTGGAGCCCTGGCCGATCAGCTTGCCGGCGGCGAAGATCCCGATCCGATCGCACACGTGCTGGACCTGGTTCAGGAGATGGCTCGACAGGAGGATTGCCATCTGGCGGTCGCGGACCAGGCGCCGCAGGAGCTCGAGGATCTCGGTCACGCCGAGCGGATCGATCGCGGTCGTCGGCTCGTCGAGGATCAGGACGTCCGGATCCTTGATCAGGGCGTCCGCGATCCCGAGGCGCTGGAGCATGCCCCGCGAGTACGTCTCGGTCGCGTCGTCGGCTCGGGCGGACAGGCCGACCTGCTCGAGGGCCTCGTCGATCGCGTCCTGGGCCTCGTCCCGCGGAATCCGGTTCAGACGGGCCGTGTAGCGCAGGTTGTCGCGACCCGACATGTCGGCGTAGAAGCCGACGGCATCGGGCAGGTAGCCGACGCGGCGCTTCACCTCGAGCGGCCGCCGGGCGGGATCCAGCCCCACGACCCGGGCCTGGCCCTCCGTCGGCTCGGTGAGCCCGAGGAGCATCAGGATCGTCGTCGTCTTGCCCGCGCCGTTCTGGCCGAGCAGCCCGAAGATCTCACCGGCCTGGACCTCGAGGTCCAGGTGGTCGACCGCGACGAGATCGCCGTAGACCTTGGTCAGGCCGCGCGTCCGGATGGGCGCCCGCGGACGGTCATCGCCAGCGGAGCGCGGATGCGCCGCGGCCGAGCCGCTCCCCGCTGGGGCCGCGGAGCGCGGCCGGTTGCCGACCTTCTTGCGGACCGGCCGGGTGGACGGCGCCGTCATCGGCGGCCGTAGGTCCGGAAGACGTAGAACAGGGCGGCGACGATCACGACGATCAGGAGGACGCCGGCCAGCAGCCAGACCGGTGACGTCTCGACGGTGAACGTCAGGCCGATGTCGCCGCTGGCGGCGGTGGCCCCCTCGGGCGCGTCGGAGGTGGCGGTCAGGGTGACCTTGTAGTCGCCGGTGACGGCGTCGCTGCTGGGCGTGATCGTCGCGGTGACGGTGACCGCGGCGGCGTCCCCGGGGTTGATCGTGGGGATCGTGTTGTCCGGCGCGTCGAAGGTGACCGTCCAGTTCGTCGGCGCGGACGACGCGAGCTTGACGTTCGTCAGCGGCGACGTGCCCGTGTTCGTGATCACGAGCTGCTGGGTGGTCCCGCTCCCGGACGGCCCGTGGGCGGACACGAGCTGGTTCGGTGTCTCGATCGTGAGCGTGTAGGTCCCCGTGACCTGGACCCCGAGCTTCTGGGTGACGGAGCGCGTCCCGGCGGTCACGTTCACGTCGATCTCGGCGGTCCCGGCGCCGGCGTTGTCCGGTGCCGTCGCGGTGACCGTGATCGTCGTGGAGCTGCCGGCCTTCACGACCGTGCTGGCGGCATTCGCCTGGGCGAGCTTCGTCGTCACCGTCCAGCCCGCGGCCTGGGTCGACGCCGTCGCGGACACGGTCTGGTCCTCGGGCGAGCCGTTCGTGAGCGTGAGATCGAAGGCGAAGGGCGAGTCGCTCGGGCCGGTCAGCACCGGGGTCGCCGTCGTCAGCGTGATGTCGCCGGCGATCGTCGCGTCGACCGTGATCGACAGCGGCAGCGTGACCGACTGACCGCCCTTGCGGGCTGTGATCGTGAGGTCGCCCTTCGTCGCCGTCGTGTCGGCCGGGACCTCGACATCGAGCCGGGCCGTCGCGGCCTTGCCGCCGGTGATCGCCACGCCCGTGACGACGAACCCGCCACCGTGGAGGGTGGCCTTCCACCCAGTGGGCGTGCCGCTGACCGCGAGGTCGACCGTGCCGTCGCTCGGGGCGGTGACCGTCAGGTCGAAGCTGGGATTCGACCCGGGCGCGATCGAGATCGCGGGATACGGCGTCGTCACCGCGAGGGGGTCGGCCGCGAGGGTCGAAGGCGCCAGCCCGGACAGGGCGAGGGCGGCGGCAGCAAGAGCGATCGCCGGCCGTCGGCCACGGGCGATCAGGGACGTCGGCAAGGGACCCCTCCGTCACTCGGTTGCATCAGACCGACGGAGTCTGCCAACTGGCGTCGGCGGGCGCAACTGCGCTTCGATTCGGCACAGGTTGAACTTTCGCAACCTTCGCCCGGCGGGGCCGGTTCCGGACGGGTGCGACGGCTCAGCCCGGGACTGCCTCCACGCGCACCCGCCGGCCACCTGCGGGCTGATCCCGGTCACGCTCGGCGAGGTCGCGCAGGTCGGCGATCAGGTCGGCGTCGTCGGCCGAGACGAGGACGAGGCTCGCGCCCTGGTCGTCGGCGTATTCGGCCAGGTGCTCGGCGCCGCCGTCGGCCGGCAGCCAGGCCCACGCCTCGATTCCGCGCTCGCGGAGCTCGTCGACCTGGCGAGCCAGCGGCTCGCGGCCGGCCACGATCAGGTCGTCGGGCCCGAGCCGGTCGCCGAACGGCTTCGTCCCGTCGTCGCCCGACCAGTCGGTCGGGAGCGGCGCTTCCAGCGGGCTCGGAGCGCCGTCCGCCGCCCACAGGATGACAGTGGATTCGGCGCCCCGGGCGATCTCGGCCGCTCGGCGCCGGACGGCCGCGTGGCGGTCGGCCTCGACCGAGGTCACGGCGACGATCGTGGCGTGGCGCGGGGCAGGCGTGTCCATGCGCCGGATCCTTCCGCGATCGTCGTCTCCGCTGCGGGAGTCGAAGCGGGCTCCACGTTGCCGTTGCACGACAGACTCGGCTCGGGGCGTGGCCCCTCACTCAACGTCCGGCGCCGACCGGCTCGCGCTCGATCACGACGGCGACCGGCAGCGCCAGGGCGCCCTGGATCCGGCTCGGGACGTCCTGGCGGAGCCAGCGCGAGACGCCGGCCGGCAGCGTCGAGCAGATCACCTCGTCGATGTCGCGGCCACGAACGGCATCGCGCACGGCGGCGACGGGATCCCGATCGCCGATCTCGCCATCGGCGCGCGCGCCCTGCGACCGAAGCCGCTCGAGGAATGCGTCGAGACGCTCCCGGGCGGCCGCTCGCGCGGCCTCTTCGTCCCACGTGAACCCGCCGTTCGCGGGCGGCGTGGCCGGGACGACGACGTGGAAGTCGCGGGCGCCGGACCGGATCCGGCCGCCGACTTCGGTGGCGAGAGCCTCGCTCGGCAGGGTCTGGTTGGCCACGATGAGGATCGTGCTCATCTGCACACCTCCGAGGGTCCGCGCGGTCTGACCGAATCGTCGACCCGACGTCAATGGCTACGCTTCGACGAGGTCATCGGTTCGGCCGACGGGCCGGTTCGTCCGGCGATGACGATCGGCCCTCCCCCCAACGGGGCGGTTGACGGAATCGCGGAAACGCGGCAGGATTCCCACGTCACCCGTCGCGGCGTCGACCGGTCGAGCGTACCGTCGCTCCCCGTCCGCCCCGGGACAGGAAACCAGACCGGCACGCTCCGGCTCTCGACACCGAGCCGTACCCAGAGCGCGCCAGAACACCGGCCGAGGCGCCGCACGACCGTCCGAGGACGACGCGGGACGCCCGAGCCAGAAGGAACCATCTACCGAACTCATGATGACCCGCACCACCACCTCCTCGGTGGCCGGTCGCTCGGTGGCGATGCGCCGGATGCGCCGTCGCGCCTCGACCGCGTCGGGGACCTCGCGCCTGTACTGCCGCACGAACGGCTGCACGAGCTTCCTCGTCGTCGATCCCGCCACCGACGTCGCCACCTGCCCCATCTGCGGCTACACCCGCCACAGCCACTGATCTCGGTGTCCCGCGTCCCGGGATGCGCCCGGGCTGCCTTGCGCGCCTGACGCATCCTCGGGGGCGATGACCACCGAGGCCCCGCTCCACTCGACCGTCGATCGCGTCCGGCTCGCCCGGGCGATGACGGCCGAGCGGGAGCGCTTCCTGGACGCCCATCCCCGCTCCCGCGCGCTCCACGAGCGGGCGCGACGGAGCCTCCTCGACGGCGTCCCGATGAACTGGATGAGCGAATGGGCATCGCCGGTGCCGCTCTTCGTCGAGGCGGCCGGCGGCGCCCATTTCACCTGCGTCGACGGCCACGAGTACGTCGACCTGTGCCTGGGTGACACGGGGGCGATGGCCGGCCACGGGCCGCTTCCGACGATCGCCGCCGTGGAGCGCCAGATGCGCCGCGGAATCACCCACATGCTCCCGACCGAGGACGCGATCGCGGTCGGCGAGGAGCTGACGAGACGCTTCGGCCTTCCGCTCTGGCAGTTCACGATGACCGCCACCGACGCGAACCGGTTCTCGATCCGCCTGGCTCGTCGGATCACCGGCCGCTCGAAGATCGTCGTCCACGACCACTGCTACCACGGCTCCGTCGACGAGGCCCTGGCGACCTTGGACGAGGCCGGGCACGTGGTTCCGGGCGACCTGAACATCGGACCGGGCGTCGATCCGGCCCTCACGACGCGCGTCGTCCCGTTCAACGACGTCGACGCGCTCGACGAGGCGCTCGCCCACGGCGACGTCGCCGCCGTCCTCATCGAGCCCGCGCTCACGAACGTCGGGATCGTGCTGCCGGACGCCGGCTACCTGGACGCGGTCCGCGAGCTGACTCGCCGCCACGGGGCGGTGCTCATCCACGACGAAACCCACACGATCTGCGCCGGGCCGGGTGGGATCAGCGGCCGGGACGGGCTTGCGCCCGACATGCTCGTGATCGGCAAGACGATCGGCGGCGGGATCCCGGCCGGAACGTACGGGATGACCGAGGCCATCGCTGCCCGCGTCCGCGCCGCGATGCCGGACCGGGCCGACGTCGGCGGGATCGGCGGCACGCTCGCCGGCTACGCCCTCAGCCTCGCGGCGATCCGGGCCACCCTCGTCGAGGTCCTCACCGCCGACGCGTTCGGGCGGATGATCCCGCTCGCGGAGCGCTGGGAGGCCGGCGTCAACGAGGTGATCCAGCGGCGCGGCGTAGCCTGGCACGTCACCCGGCTCGGTGCGCGCGCCGAATACCACTTCCTGCCCACCCCGCCGCGTGACGGCGCGGAGCAGGCCGCCCACGCCGACCACGAGCTGGAGCTCTACCTCCACCTCGCCGTGATGAACCGGGGCGTGCTGATGACGCCGTTCCACAACATGGCCCTGATGAGCCCGGCGACGGTCGAGGCGGACGTCGACCGCCACACGGCCGCGTTCGACGAGGCGGTCGCCGCGCTGCTCGCCTGAGGGTCAGGCCGGCGGCACCTCCCCGTCGTGCGCCCGCTCGAGCGCCTCCAGCTCGGCGACCAGGTCGAGGCGGCGACGGTGCTGGCGATCCGTGGGCGCCTCGTGGTTGAGGATCGCGATCGCCCGATTGGCCGCAGCGACCACGTCCCCGAGCTCGCGCCGGTTCCGATCGCGGGCGATGTCCGTCGCAGCTCGTGGTGCCCGCGCCAGGATCGCGTCGCGCCGGGCGAGGAGGTCCCGGACCTCCCGATCCGTCCCGATCCACGGCGGGACCATCCCGGCGTTCTTCAGGACGTGGTTGGCGAGCGCCCAGTCGCCGGCGGCCGAATCGTCCTCGAGCGGGATCCGCTCGCCGCGGAACGGCAGGTCGTCGAAGACGCCGGCCTCCTGCGCCTCGCGGATCTGGCGATCGAGGAGCGTCTCGCGGACCGGCATGGCGCCGTCGAACGGGGCGCGGCGGTGACGGAACGTGTCGTCCGAGGGAGCCATCGACCACAGGATACGAACGATCGTCCCGGTGGTCTCTGCCGGATGGCTCGGGTATCGTCGGGTCAGCGGGGGACGTGGGGTGGAGGCAGCGTGTCGATCACGATCCGGGCGGTGGGTCGGGCCGCCAAACGCGGCCCGCGCCGGCGCGTCCCGACCGCAACGGCCCTGACCGACGAGATCCTGGCCTGGCTGCCGGCGGCATCGGGCGACCCCGCCGAGGTCCTCGCGCCGCGGAAGGCCGCGGACGGGACGATCGAGGTCGATCTCCACCCGGCCGGGCGGCCGCTCCGGATCGAGGTCCGGGACCCCGGCATCATCGTCGCGACCGCACTGACCGTGCCGGTCGGACCGGGCTACCACACCTACGTCGCGAGCCTCCTCCACCGGCTCGGCGACGAGCTCGAGATCGAGTGGGCGACGACGGAACCGCTCGCGGAGACCGGTGAGGTCTCGGCCGATCCCACCGGAGCGTTCGCGTCGGGCAACCGGGCCGATGCCGAACGGGGCCACCTGGGCTGGCTGCGGGCCGCGATCGTCGCGGTCCGCGACGCCCGCCGTGGAGGTTCGGGCGGCCTGCACCTCGCCACGCCGCCCGGCGTCCGGTTCACGGTCCACGGCGCCGTGGCAACGGTGCTGGGCCCACGTGACGACGCCTGGATCGAGCGCGCGCTTGCCGATCCGCGAGTGGCCGCCGACGCCTGGCCGTGGGTCGCCGACGCGATGGACGCACGCTATCTCCTCGCCCGGGCGCTGACCGCGATGTGGCTCGACGTCCGCTGGCGACCACCGATCGGCCCGGCCGAGGCCGCGACCGATGACGAGGTCCTGGCGACCCTCCGGCGGGCCTACCCGCTCGAGCCGGGACTCGCCTGGCCCTGGCGCGAATGGCGTGAGCTGCTGGCCGTGCGCGGTCATCCGGATCCGGCGACGCTCGGGCTGATCGATCGGGCGATGCCGCGGATCGGC
>DASSHB010000089.1:0-15421 GCA_035693125.1 Candidatus Limnocylindrales bacterium
GGCGTACGCCGCGGGCCAGGCGACCTTGGCGGACTGGCTGACACGTCGAGACGCGCTCGCCGGCCAGATTCGCGACCTCCTGAACGGGCTCGCCACCGGCGGCCCGTCGCCGAGCGCAGCGACGATCGGCAGGCTCACGGCACAGGCGAACGCCTTCATCGCGGAGGTCCACGCGGCCGTTCCGTGAACGCCTGACGCCGGGCTCCGCCCGGTCGATCGAGTCACAGCTCCGGGCTTCGTCGGTTCGACCGGCGGAGCCCGGTGTTCGTCCGGGGGTGCGGTCGCTTGCCCCAGGACCCTTGCCGGTGCCCGGCCGCACCGCAAGTTGCAGGCCTGAGCACTTGAGGAAGGTCTGGGGCGATCACCCGCTGGTACGGTCGTCCGGTCCCGCATGGGACGTCTTCATTCGCCGGTCCGATGGGCCGGCTGGCAATCGTCCGGGTGGGGATCCACCCAGTGCGCCTTCAGCTCCACCTCGCCGCCGACCGCAGCCGCCGCCAACCGGCTGACATTCCCGGTCGCCGACCGGGGACATCGGCAACGGCTCCACCACAGGCCCGTCGAACCTCCGCGAACCCCACGCCGAGCCTGCGGCTCAGGTGCGCGACGCGCCCGCTGATGAACGCCGGGGTGCTCCGCTCGCGGACGTAGCCGTCAACCGTTTCCGAGCGCGCGTCGAGGGTCGGTCTCCGGGGGGACCGGCCCTCGACTCATGACCGGCCTTCGACGACAGGTTCGCGTGCGCGCGAGCGCGCTCGGAGCCGCCGTCGGTGATCCGCTGCACCGGTACTCCTAGGGGGCGCAGCCCGGCACCGATCAACCCGAACGGCCCATCGACCGTCCCACGTCGACCCCGGACGATCCGGTCTGTCAGCACCCTCCTGGCGCGTGAGGTGAGGTTCGACCCGATGCATGAGCGCGTGATCCGACGAGCGGCCGCAGCCGCATTCTCGCTGCTGATCGCAGCATCCCTGGTCGCGTACGCCGATCAGGTCCCGGCCGACGGTGACTCGATCACCCCCGGCAGCCAGACCGTCATCGACCTCGGCTCCGCGGCGCCCGGCGACGTCCTGATCCGACAGGTGACGTTCAGCCTCCTCTGCGCGGGGGTCAGCCACGCCACGCCGGGATCGACGATCGCGGTCGATTTCGACAGCGCGATCGTGCCCGGGGATGGGGCCGCCGACGCGACCAACTCGACGATCGGCCCGGTGCCGGCGAGCTGGGCCTCGAGCGGGTGCACGACCCCGGCGCAGACGCTGGCGGCGAACGCTCCGAGCACGGTCAGCCTGACGATGCCGACGACCGCGGGCCCGGACCAGGACTTCACGCTGATGTGGGCCGACAGTGGCAGCACGGGGCTGACCGGGATGACGACGCTGACGTTCCGCGTCGACGTCATCGGGAACACGGCTCCGACGCTCCACCTGCCGGGCAACCAGCTCGTCGAGGCCACCTCGGCCGCAGGTGCCGCCGTCTCGTGGAGCGCCAGCGCGACCGACGACGAGGACGAGAACCCCCCGGCGGTCACGTGCTCGCCGGCCTCGGGCTCGACGTTCCACCTGGGAACGACGACCGTGACCTGCTCCACCAAGGACAGTGGCGGCCTGACGGCCAAGGACTCGTTCGTCGTCACCGTCCAGGACACGACGGCCCCCGTCTTCGTCCTGCCCGGGCCGATCGACGTGACGACGGACGATCCCGCTGGGGCCGCGGTCGACTACGGCGTGCCGAGCATCGTGGAGGTCGTCGATCCCGATCCGACCTTCGGCTGCGTGCCTGCCAGCGGCTCGATCTTCCCGGTGGGCACCACGGCGGTCGTCTGCACGGCGCGCGACGCGTCCGGCAACGAGGGATCGCAGTCCTTCGACATCACCGTCCGCTACGTGCCGGCGGTCAGCTGGACGGCCAGCTGGGGCGAGCCCGTCGCCACGAACGGCTCGACCTTCGTCGCCAACCCGGGCCGGACGGTCCCCGTGAAGGTCCGGATCTTCGCGAACGGTGTCGAGGAGACGGCCGGGAGCGCGAGCCTGTCGTTCGGGACCTGCGCCGGCCCGGCGACCGGCACGATGGCGATGACCTATGGCGGCGGCCGCTGGAACGCGAGCCTCGACACCGGCGCCCTCGGGGCCCCGGGCTGCTACCTGGCCACGGCGAGCCTCGACGGCAACGTGGCGGGCACGTTCCGGATCGACCTGCGTGGGGCCGACCCGGCGACCGCGAACGCGCCGAAGGTTCGGACCAAGCCCTGAGGCGGGGGTGGCGTTCCCGCCGCCCTCGCCATCCACCGTCACCCATGACACCCGGGGCGCCCTCGCCCCGGGTGCCCTAGCATCGGGAGCGTGACCCCCGAGCTCCAGGCAACCCTCAAGAACCTCCCGGACCGACCCGGCGTGTACCTGATGAAGGACGCACGCGGGCAGGTGATCTACGTGGGCAAGGCCCAGAGCCTGCGCAGCCGGGTTCGGAGCTACTGGCAGAAGGACTCGCCGACCGAGCTCCACCGGATCAAGAGCGTGATCGAGCGCGTCGTCGACGTGGAGTACACGCTGACCGACTCCGTGTCGGAGGCCCTCCTCCTCGAGGGCCAGCTGATCAAGCGCTTCCAGCCGACCTTCAACATCCGCCTCAAGGACGACAAGAGCTACCCGTTCATCAAGATCACGCTGGGGGACGACTTCCCGCGGATCGAGCGGACCCGGAAGCTGCCCCAGGACGGATCGCGCTATTTCGGGCCGTACGCGTCGGCAACGAGCGTCGACGAGGCGATGAACCTCGTCCGGCGGCTGTTTCCCTTCCGGACCTGCACGATCGACATCACCGATGGCGAACGCGCCCTGGACCGACCCTGCCTCCTGTACCACATCAAGCGCTGTCAGGGTCCGTGCATCCAGGCGATCTCGAAGGAGGCGTACCGGGCCGATATCGCCCAGGTCGAGCTGTTCCTCGAAGGCCGCCAGGAGCCGCTCGCGCGCGGCCTGCGCGACGAGATGCTCGGCGCGAGCGAGCGCCAGGAGTACGAGCGGGCGGCGGCGCTCCGCGACAAGGTCCGGGCGATCGAGCGGACGATGGAGAGCCAGAAGATGGCCGCCTTCGCCCGGACGGACCTGGACCTGCTCGGCCTGGCCCGGCGCGACAACCGGGCCGCCGTCCAGCTGTTCGTGATCCGCAACGGCAAGGCCATCGGACGTGACGTGTTCCTGCTCGAGACGCCGCGGGAGACGACGGACGCCGAGATCGTCTCGGGCTTCGTCCTCCAGTACTACGGCCGGGCGACGAGTCTCCCGAAGGAGATCGCGATCCCGTGTGAGCTGCCCGACGCCGCGGACCTGGAGACGTTCCTGACGGACCGCCGGGTGGCGCTCGCGACGGCCGCCCGGGGGACGGATGCCGCGGCAGCTCCGTCCGACATCGATCTGTGGGTTCGCTCGATCGACACGGCCCAGACCCGGCGGCGCGGCCCGCTGGGGGAGGTCCGGCTCGCCGTCCCGCGCCGCGGCGAGCGGCGCAAGCTGATGGACCTGGCGACGCGCAACGCCGATGAGGCCCTCGCGCGTGAGCAGGCGCGCTGGCTCGCCGACGAGGGGCGGACCCTGCGCGCGCTCGACGAGCTGGCCGACGCCCTCGGCCTGGCCGGCCCGCCGCTCCGGATCGAGTGCTACGACATCTCCAACGTGCAGGGCTCGGACTCGGTCGGCTCGATGGTCGTGTTCGAGGACGGGCGGCCACGGAGCGGCGAGTACCGGCGCTTCCGGATCAAGACCGTCGTTGGGCCGAACGACTTCGCCTCGCACCAGGAGGTCCTGCGCCGGCGCTTCCGGCGGGCGAAGACGGGCGACGAGGGGGCCGAGGAGGCGCTGCGCTGGGCGATGCCGGACCTCGTGATCATCGACGGTGGGAGGGGCCAGGTCAGCGCGGCGATGGAGGTCCTCGATGAGCTGGGGCTCCACGACCTGCCGCTCGTGGGCCTCGCCAAGGAGCGCGAGGAGCTGTTCCTGCCGCGAGCGACCGAGCCGATCGTGCTGCCGCCCACGTCTCAGGCGCTGTACCTGGTCCAGCGGCTGCGCGACGAGGCCCACCGCTTCGCGATCACCTACCACCGCGACCTGCGATCGAAGCGCCAGACGCGTTCGGCGTTCGACGATCTCGACGGCGTGGGCCCGAAGCGCCGCCGGGCGCTGCTCCGGGTGTTCGGGTCCGCCAAGCGCGTCCGCGAGGCGCCGGTCGAGCAGATCGCGGCCGTGCCCGGCATCGGGGCCGCGCTGGCGGCCCGGATCAAGGCGAGCCTCGAGGCGTAGCGCCGGCGCGTCAGGCCGCCGACAACGTCACGACCGGCCGGACGCCGACGCGGCCTACCGCGCGCCGTCGCCGCTGAACGCCGCCCGAAACGCCTCGCACGCCGCGCGGTCGTCACCGCTCGCGAACGACTCGAGACCGACGACCCCGCGGTAGCCGATCTCGCGCAGCGCGCCCGCGATCGCCGTCCAGTTGATCTCGCCCGTGCCGGGCTCCCGCCGGCCCGGCACGTCGGCCACCTGGACCTCGCCGATGAGCGGGCCGGCACGCCGGATCAGCTCGACGAGGTTCCCTTCGCCGATCTGCGCGTGATAGAGGTCGAGCATCAGGCGGACGCCGGGCCGGTCCAGCGTCCCGACGAGCGTGATCGTGTCCTCGGCCCGGCCGAACGGGACGCCGGGATGATCGACCTCCAGGTTGAGATTCTCGAGGCAGAAGACCAGGCCGTTCGACTCGCCGAGGTCCGCGAGCTCGCCGAGGGTCCGGTAGGCGTTCAGCCACATCTGGCCGGTCGTCACCGCCTGCGGCCGGAACGGCAGGCCGCCGCGTGAGCCATCGAGCTCTGCCCCGTGGACGACGAGGCGCGGGCAGTTGAGCTTCCGGGCCGCAGCGACGGCCAGCCGAGCCGTCCGGACGAGCTCCCGTCCGCCGTCGGCGTCGTACAGGTCGCCGTGGACATAGCCCGTCATCGTCGACCACGTCGCGCCGATGTCGGCAACCGCATCGAGGTCCTTGGCGGTCCAGTCCCACATCTCCACCTGGAAGCCCAGCTCGGCGATCCGGCGGACCCGGTCGAGGTAGGGGAGATCCAGGAAGAGCATCTCGCTCGTCACGGCAAGCGGGAACGGCTCGGATCGGCTCGGCACGCGGTCGAGCGTATCCGATGGCGGGACGTCCGGGCCGGCCGGCGGAATCGTTTACGATCGTGAGGCGAGCCGCGGATCGGATCGATGGCCCGGCATCCGGGTCGGCCACCGCGGCATCTCGAGGCCACAGCGGGAGGCAGCAGCGTGCTCCGCGTCGCATTGCTCGGTGCCGGGCCCATCGCCCAGGTCCACGCCCAGTCCGTCGTCGAGGACGTCGCCACCGAGCTGGCCCGCGGCGAGCACGCCTGCCGCGGCCGGATCACGCGGCGATGAACCTGCTGCGCCAGTCGACCGGCCGAGTCACGATCGTCGGCCATCGCGGCGCGCCCGCCTACGCGCCCGAGAACACCCTGGCGTCGTTCGAGAAGGCGCGCGCGCTGGGCGTGGACATGGTCGAGTTCGACGTCCACCTGAGCGTCGACGGACGCTGCGTCGTGATCCACGATGAAACCGTCGACCGGACGACCGACGGCAGTGGACCGGTCGCCGCGAAGACGTTCGCGGAGCTGCGTGAGCTCGATGCCGGGGACGGTCAGCGCATCCCGGCACTCGAGGAGGTGCTCGAGTGGGCCCATGACGTCGGGATGCCGCTGTCGGTGGAGCTCAAGCACCCGAACGTCTGCATCGCTTCTCCATACGTGGGTCTCGAGGAGCGCGTGCTCGACCTGCTCCGTCGCCACGACGTCGTGGACGACTGCTTCGTGCACTCGTACCACCACGCGGCGGCGCGCCGGATCAAGGAGCTCGCGCCCGAGGTCACGACGGCGATCAGCTGCAACTACGCCGACTTCGTCGACGTCGCGGGCGTCGCCCGGGCAGCCCTCGCCGACGGAATCCACCTCGAGTGGCGGTCGCTGTCGCCCGAGGCCGTCGTCCAGGCCCACGCCGCCGGCCTCCACATCCTGGGGGGCGGCATTCCGCATGGCCGGGACGACATCGTCCGCGCGCTGATCCGGCACGGCGTCGACATGATCGACGACGACGCGCCCGATCACCTCCGCGTCGTCGTGGAGGACGAGCTCGCCGAGATGGCGTGATCCCGCTGCGGCGGATGCGCTCCTCAACCGCCCGGCAAGCGCGCGGGACGACGCCGATGCTCGAATCGGCGCCGGCACCCACCGTCGGTGGCCCGATGTCCGAGCCGCCGCGGGCCGAGCCCGAGCCCGATCGGCGGGCCGACCTCGTCCTGCTCACCGCGATCTCGATCTGGGCGCTCAACTTCAGCGCCATGAAGGTCGGGATCGGCGAGATCGGGCCGCTGCCGTTCCCCGTCCTTCGCTATGGAATCGGCGCCATCGTGATGGCGCTGGTCGTCCTGCGCCGTGAGGCGAGCCTGTGGTTCGAGCGTCGTGACCTCGGCCTGCTGCTGGTCGCGGGTGCCTTGGGCGTCACCCTGAACCAGCTGTGCGTGGTCTACGCGCTCCAGCTGACGACGGCGACGAACGTGTCGCTCCTCACGGCGACCCAGCCGATCTTCACCGCCGTGATCGCAACGATCGTCGGGGACGAGATCCTCGGGCGCCGGCACTGGTCCGCCGTCGTGCTCGGGATGGCCGGCGTCGTGCTCATCGTCGAGGGCGGGTCGAACGAGCCAGCCGGATCCGTGGCGTCTGCCTCGGGTGCGCTGCCCCTCGGGGAGGTCCTGGCCCTCGGGGTGGCGCTCACGGCGGCCTCATCGTGGGTCGCCATCCGTCGCCTCCTCGCGCGGTACTCGCCCTTCCGGATCCTGACCGCGCAGATGGCCATCGGGACGGCGCTTCTCCTTCCGCTCGCGGCGCCCGCCCTCGTGTCGCAGGAGTACGCCACGGTGACGCCGCTGGCGTGGGGGACGCTTGCCTATTCCGCCCTCATCGCCGGCGTCGTGACCAACCTCCTGTACTACGCCGGCGTCCGGCGGGTCGGGGCGTCGCGTGCCGCCATGTACCAGTACCTCCAATCGTTCCTCGGTGTGCTGTTCGCGGTGAGCCTCCTGCACGAGCAGCTGCACCCGCTCCAGGTCCTGGGCGGCGTCGTCGTCGTGACCGGCGTGGTGCTGAGCCGGCGCGGTCGGATCCGCCCGCACCGGCGTTCGCCGAGGCGTCCCGTCGGCGGCGGGAGCGCGGACGCCCCCGAAACTTGACACCGCAATTCCCGCGAGCGGAGAATCCGCGGACGCGTGATGCCCGGATGTGGCGCGTCCCCGGTCGCCCGAGCTTTGGCGGTTGGCGCTGGAGCAGGGTTCTGCTCGTGAGGCTTGCGACATGAACAAGCGTGGGCTCGGGTCGATCTTGGCCGTCGTCGCGCTGATCGCGACCGCTTGTGGCGGGTCCAGCCTGCCAGGGCAGAGCGGCACGGCCGGCGGCAGCGGCGGCGCCGGGGGCGGTCAGAGCATCACCCTCATCGACACCAACTCCGGCGCCAACTTCCAGCAGTACTTCACGAAGACGTTCGTCCCGGAGGCTCAGGCCGATCTCGGGATCACCATCAACTACGTCGTCTCGTCCGGCCCGGAGACGCTCCAGCGGATGAAGGCCATGACCCAGGGCAAGGGCGACTTCGACGTCGTCTTCATGAAGGACAACGACCTCGTCAACTGGGTCAAATCGAGCATCGCGCTCGAGAATCTCAAGTCCCACATGGACGCGATCCCGAACCTCGCGAAGACGGACGTCGAGGGCGAGAAGGTCGTCCTCGGCACGGACGTGAACTACGAGGGCGCCCTGTTCTGGCGATCGCAGAGCGCGACGATCGTCGACACGGCCAAGATCCCGAACCCACCCAAGTCATGGCAGGAGCTGTACGACCGCCGGAACGAGTTCAAGGGCCATATCACGATGGTTCGCCCGGATGCGAAGTCGGGTGGCGGGCGCGGTTACATGTACACGTTCTTTCACGCCTTCGGCGTTCCGTTCGACGCCGGCGACATGACGGCCGTCATGGCGACCCCGCAGTGGAAGGACGCGGCCGCGAAGTTCACGGATCTCACGGGGTACATGACCAATCCGCTGCCGGCCGAGCCGCCGGACATGTTCCAGCTGTTCAAGGAAGGGACCGCCTGGATCGGTGACTACGCCCAGGACTACACGATCTGGGCGACCACCCAGGGCCTGGTGCCGCCGACGATGAAGGCGTACCCGATGGCGGAAGGTGAAAGCAAGTCGGCTGACGGGCACCTCGTCGTCCCGTCGAACATCCCGGACGATCGCAAGCCGATGGCCTACAAGCTCATCGACTACATGCTGTCCGACAAGATCCAGCTCCAGCTGCTCACGCAGATGTACCAGTACCCCGGCACCGACGCGTGGCAGCGCGCCCCGGCGGACGCATTCACGAAGATCCCGCCGTTCGAGGATGCTCGAAAGCCACTGTTCACGGTCACGAACAGCTCCGCGTTCGACTGGTTCAAGGAGAACGGCATGAGCCTGGTGAAGCAGCAATAGCGCTGCTGGCACCGACGCGGCATCGAGCCTCGATGCTGTGAGCTTCGCCGAACAGCCCGGCGCCGCCGCGATCGGCGGCGCCGGGCTTCGTCTCCCAGGGGTCATCCGCGACCGGCGCAACGGCCTCGTGACCTTTGGCCTGCTCGTGCCCGGCTTCGGCGCGATCGCGTTCCTGTTCCTCCTGCCGTTGTGGCTCGTGGTCCAGCTGAGCTTCGCGCCCGAGGGCGCGGACACCGGGTTCACGCTCGACAACTACGCCGCGTTCCTCGCCGATGGCAAGCTCGTGGGCGCCTTCTTCCTGAGCATCGAGCTGGCCGTCCTGGCCACGATCTTCTCGATCGCGCTGAGCGTTCCGCTGGCCCTAGTCCTCCGCCGGCCCTTCCGCTCGAACCGCGCATTCCGGCTGCTGATCCTGCTGCCGCTCATGGTTCCGGCGCTCGTCAGCGCCGTCGGGTTGCGCCTGTTCTGGGGCGATGTGGGCTGGGCGAACCTGACGCTCCAGCTGCTGCCCTTCGTGGATGGCCCGATCAGGATCGTGTTCACGATCCCGGGCCTCGTCCTCTTCTACGTCTGGCTCTTCTTCCCGTTCACGGCGCTGCTGACGCTCGCAGCGCTGGAGGGCATTGATCCGGCCATCGAGGAGGCGGCCGAGGTCTCGGGCGCGAGTCGATGGCGGGTGCTCCGCCACGTCCTCCTGCCGCTCGCGGTCCCGGGCATCCTCGCGGGCTCGGTGCTCACGTTCATCGAGTCGTTCGGGGCGTTCAGCGTCCCACTCGTGACCGGCGGCGACTACCGGCCGCTGTCGGTCCAGATCTACACCGTCTCGGCGATCTTCCTGCACTGGAACGAAGGCGCCGCCATGTCGGTCGTGATGGGCCTGACCCAGATCCTGTTCCTCGTCACCTACTTCCGCCTGCTCAACCGCCGGGGGATGCGCCAGGCATGACTCAGCTGCCAGCCAGCTACGGACGGGCGATCTGGGACGGGCGCCGGGTCCTCGGCCTGACGTTCCTGCTCGCATTCCTGCTGTACATGCTCGCGCCGCTGCTGATCATCGCCGTCAGCTCGGTTGGCAAGTCCTGGTTCGGCCCGACGTTCCTGCCCGAGGAGTGGGGCCTCGACTGGTACGCCTGGGCGAACAGCATCGGCAACATTCCCGAAGTCCTCAAGAACAGCGTGATCATCGCGGCGATGGCGGTCGTCATGAGCCTCGCCCTGGCATTGCCGACGGGCTGGGCCCTCGGTCGCCGCAAGGTGCCGGTCCGGGGCCTGTTGAGCACCCTGGTCCTGCTGCCGCGGATGCTGCCACCGATCGCGTTCGCGCTGGGCGTCGCGAAGCTGTTCTACGCGTTCGGGCTCGTCGACACGCTGTTCGGAGTGGCCCTGGCCCACGTCACGATCACGCTGCCGTTCGCCCTGCTCGTCCTGAGCGCGACGTTCGCCGGGCTCGACGATCGCCTCATCGAGGCCGCCGAGGTGTGCGGCTCCCGGCCGTGGCGGACGTTGATCTGGGTCATTCTCCCGCTGGCGATGCCCGGCATCCTTTCGGCGGCGATCTTCGTCTTCACGACGTCGTACAACGAGTTCACCCTGACGCTGCTGACGTACGGGCCGCACACGATCACGCTGCCAGTGAAGACGTACCTCGTGATCGGCGACGGCTTCGTGCCGGTCGCGAGCGCGATTTCGATGATCCTGCTCGTTCCGTCGCTGCTCGTGCTGCTCCTCATCCAGTCACAGCTCAAGCCGGACAAGCTGATCGGCGGGCTCAAGGGGGTCTGAGCCGGCTCGTCACCCAGCCGCGATCCGACCATTGGCGCTGATGATCCGCTCGACGATGTCGACGACGCCGCGCCCTTCCGGCTCCGACGACACGTAGTCGACCGCGGCGCGCAGGCCTGCCGTCGCGTTCGCGGGTGCCGCCGAGAAGCCGACCTTGTCGAGGAAGGCGAGATCCGCGGTCGAGTCACCGACCCCGGCGACCTCGGCGGGCGTGATGCCGACCTCGGCACACAGCCAGTCCACCCCGACGCCCTTGTCGATCCCGGCAGGCATGACGTTGATGCACAGGACGCCTTCGTCGACGTAGAATCGGTCGCCCAGCGCGGTGCGCGCGGCCGACCACAGGCTGTGGACGTCGCCGTCGGTGGGGTAGAGCGTCGCGCTGTACGTCTTGCCCGGTTGCCACGTGGCCCGTCCGGCCCCGACGAAGGTCGCGTCCAGCGTGTCGAGTCCGGTCCGGAATGCCGCGATCACGTCCGCGCTCAGGCTCGGGTGCGCGCGGAAGCCGTAGGGCTCCATGAACAGCAGCCCGCAGCCGTTCTCGAAGATCGATGGCTGGTACGAGGCGATCGCCTGGGCGAGCAGCTCGAGATACGGGGCCGGGCGGCCGGTGCACAGGCTGATCGCGGGCACCGTCGGGTCGGACCGGGAGCGCTCGTTCAGCGCCGCGATCTCGGCGAGAACCTCGAGATCGAGCGACCGGCCCTCGCCGCCGGTGAGGCAGCCATCGACATCGGCCAGGACGAGTCGGGTGAGCGGCCGCGTCACCGGCGTGGCGGCATCACCCGGGCGCGGTCCGGCAGGAAGCGGGCGCGGAGCTTGGAGCCCTCCTCGAATCGCTGCTCCGACTGGACGCGGATCGTGCCTCCGCCGTCGAGCGCGATCCGATAGTCGAGGCGGTCGCCGAGGTAGGTGACCTGCTCCACCGTCGCGGCGAACTCGTTGGCCCCGGCGTCATCGGTCGCGTTCGTGGCGGCCACGAGCTCGACCTCGTTGGGCCGAACGAAGACCAGGACGTCGTCGCCGGCCGCCGTCTCGGGGCTGGACCGCGCGGTCACGACGTGGCCCGCGACGTCCACCCGGCTGTGCGGGCCGTCGTTGGCCAGGAGCCGGCCGGACAGGAAGTTCGAGAGCCCGATGAAGTCGGCCACGAATGCCGACTGCGGCGCCGCGTAGATCTCCTCCGGACTGCCGATCTGCTCGATGACCCCGGCATTCATCACCGCGACGCGGTCGGACAGGGCGAGGGCCTCGGACTGGTCGTGGGTCACGTACACGGCGGTGATGTTGAAGCGCGACTGGATCTCCTTGATCTCGAACCGCATCTCCTCGCGGAGCTTCGCATCGAGGTTCGACAGCGGCTCGTCGAGCAGCAGCACCGACGGCTCGTAGGCAAGGGCGCGGGCGAGGCCGACGCGCTGCTGCTGGCCGCCCGAGAGCTGGCGTGGATAGCGGTCGGCCTGCTGGTCGAGGCGAACCATCCGCAGTGCCGCCGTGACGCGCTCCCGCCGCTCCTCGCGCGGGATCGACCGGATCTTGAGCGGGAACTCGACGTTGCCGAAGGCGGTCATGTGCGGGAAGAGCGCAAAGTTCTGGAAGACCATTCCCAGGTTGCGGCGGTACGTCGGCAGCTCCGTGACGTCCCGCCCGGCGATGAAGATCCGGCCCTCGTCCGGCCGGCTGTAGCCGGTCAGGCAGCGAAGCGCCGTCGTCTTGCCGCAGCCCGAGGGCCCGAGCAGGGTGAGGAGCTCGCCGCGGCCGACGGTGAAGGACAGGTGGTCGTTCGCGACGACGCCGCCATAGCGTTTCGTGACATCACGAAACTCGATCATCGGCCCGGTCGCCGGGTCCGGGATGGCAGCGTCCGGATGCGTCGAGGGGGTCACGCTTCGCCTATCGTATTCGAACGTCGGGCCCCGGTGACCGCGGAAATGCGCGCGGCCGGCCCCGTGCTCCGGCGCGCCCGGCTCGGTCCTGTATCATCCGCCGTCGATGCGTAGAGCCGGACCCTTCCTGATCCTGATCATCGGCGTCCTCGCCCTGATCATCGACTTCGTTCCCGGCCTCGCGGTCCCCGATTCGTCACAGGCGGGGAGCCGCGTGCTCGAGACGAAGCTCGGCCTCGACCTGCAGGGCGGTCTGCGGGTCGAGTACCAGGCGCAGCCCGTCGACGGCAAGAACCCCGACGCCGCCGCGCTTGGGGTCATCCGGACGATCATCGAGAACCGGGTCAACGCGACCGGCGTCTCGGAGCCGCTCGTCACGACCCAGGGCAGCGACCGGATCGTCATCGAGATGCCGGGCATCTCCGACCCCAATGCCGTCCGCGAGCTCGTCCGCCAGACCGGCCGCCTCGACTTCGTCCCGCTCGGGACCACCCAGAAGGCCAAGGGCGACCTGGTCGACGAGAAGCAGTTCCCGCCCCTGTTCTCGGGCACGGAGCTGAACTCGGCGGCGGTCGGCACGGACCAGACGGGCCTGCGGGTCGTGAACTTCACGCTCAAGGAGAACGGCGCCAAGGCCTTCGCGGACTACACCGCCCAGCACGTCGGTCAGTACTTCGCGATCGTCCTGGACGGCAAGGTCATCTCGGCGCCAGTGATCAACTCGTCCATCCCCGGCGGCAACGTCGAGATCTCCTCGCCGGGCGGCTTCCCGCTGGCCGAGGCGACGCAGATCGTGACCGTCCTCCAGTTTGGGTCGCTGCCGTTCCCGATCGTCGAGCTCTCGAACCAGACGATCAGCCCGACCCTCGGCACGACGTTCTTCAACCAGAGCCTGCTGGCCGGCGCGGTCGGGATCCTGCTGGTGATGCTCTTCATGCTGATCTACTACCGGATGCCGGGCGTGATCGCGAGCTTCGCGCTCGTCTACTACACCCTCGTCGTCCTGGCCCTGTTCCGGCTGATCCCGGTGACGCTGACCCTGGCGGGCGTCGCCGGCTTCGTCCTGTCGATCGGCATGGCCGTCGACGCGAACATCCTGATCTTCGAGCGGATGAAGGAGGAGATGCGGGTCGGCAAGTCGTTGCCGGCGGCGGTCGAGGCCGGATTCGGCCGAGCCTGGAACTCGATCCTCGACTCGAACGTGTCGAGCCTGATCACCGCGACGATCCTGTACCTCTTCGGGTCGTCGACGATCCGCGGCTTCGCCCTCGTCCTGATCCTCGGCGTCCTCGTCTCGATGTTCAGCGCGATCGTCGTGACCCGCTCGATCCTCCGAGCGGTCGTCGCCCGGCCCTGGTCGCGCCGCGCCCGGCTCTACGGGGTCAGCGACAAGGAGTTCGTGGCGGGCGCCGGCGTGCCGCTCCGCGGCCGGGTCAGGGGAGAGGCCCGCTCGCGTGTTTGACATCATCGGCAAGCGGAACTGGTTCTTCCTGATCTCGCTCCTCGTCACGATCCCCGGCCTGATCTTCATCCTCCTGACGCCGATCACCGGTGGCAAGGAGGGCATCCAGTTCACGATCGACTACACCGGCGGCACGACCTGGCAGATTCGATTCGCCAATGGGAACGTGACGCCCGACCAGGTCGCCAAGGTCTTCCACGACAACAACGAGCAGGCGATCGTCGTCCAGCAACAGAACGGGTTCATGGAGATCAAGACGACCGTCGAGGCGATGGGGCTCCTGCCCGCTGCGCCGTCGGCGACGCCGCCGCCCGCCTTCAGCCCGTCGGCGAGCGTCGATGCCTCCGGATCGCCCGCGCCGTCGGGCCCGGCCTCGGCCGGTCCGTCCGCGTCGCCGGCGGCGTCCGGTTCGGCGGCCCCCAGCGCCAGCCCCAGCGCGGCGCCATCCGCCAGCCCCGCGAGCAGCGGCTCGCCCGCCCCGACTGGCTCGGCGCCGGCCGGTTCCGCGGCCCCGTCCCCCTCGCCGTCGGCGGCCACCGGCAACACCCAGCTGCCCACGACGGGCAAGGGCGGCGAGATGGTGAAGGCCCTCGAGGCCGCCCTCGGCCCGATCGCCGAGCAGGCGTCGCTGACGACGATCGGTGCCGTCGTCTCGTCCGACCTGGTCAACCAGGCGCTGATCCTGATCGTCGTCGGCTCGCTCGGGATCCTCCTCTGGATCACGTACCGCTTCCAGGACGTGAAGTTCGGCGTCACGGCGCTCGTGGCCCTCGTCCACGACGTGATCGTCGTGGTCGGCATCTTCGCGATCCTCGGGACGGTGTTCCGACTCGAGATCGACGCCCTGTTCGTGACGGCGATGCTGACGGTCATCGGCTTCAGCGTCCACGACACGATCGTCGTTTTCGACCGGATCCGCGAGAACCGGGCCCGTCATGCCGGCGAGCCGTTCGCCGAGATCGTGAACCACTCGATCCTCCAGACGTTCGCGCGCTCGATCATGACCAGCTTCACGGTCGTGCTGACCCTGCTCTCGCTCTACCTGTTCGGCGGTGAGGCGATCCGGACGTTCGTGCTCGCCCTGCTGATCGGGATCGTCTCCGGGACGTACTCGTCGATCTTCAACGCCTCGCCGCTCCTCGTGGTGTGGCACGAGTGGGAGGACCGGCGGCTCGGCCGGGCCGGCTCGTCGCGCACCCCACGAGCCCGCCGCGCGACATCCTGACCGCGGCCATCGCCGGCGGACCGCGGGCTCCGCGTTCCGTGCATGGCGAGTGAAGTCGGCGCGAACCCGGCGGTGAGCGCGCCGTGGCATCCTGAGCGGGTGATCGAACCACGCTTCGCGTGGCGGGTGGCCCAGACCGTCACACCACCATCCGATCTCCTCGCGGCCGGCCGTGCCGCCGGACTGGGCGACCGCGCGATCGCGCTCCTGGCCGGTCGTGGGGTCGTCACGCCGGACGAGCTCGGGGCGTTCCTCGGCGAGCCGCTGCCGAGCCTCCACGACCCGCGGCTGCTGCCGGATGCGGAGCCGTTCGCGGCGCGAATCGACGAGGCGCGCCGGCGCGGCGACCCCGTCATCGTCTTCGGGGACTTCGACGCGGACGGCCTGACCGGTCTGGCGATCCTCGTCCGCGCCCTGGTCCGGCTCGGGATCGATGCCCGGACGTACGTCCCGAGCCGGCTCGAGGAGGGCCACGGCCTCTCCCG
>DASSHB010000090.1:0-2012 GCA_035693125.1 Candidatus Limnocylindrales bacterium
CTTCGACGCCGCGAAGTACGGACGTGTGTCCGAGACGCCGGTCCTCGAGGCGACGATCCCGTCCCTCGTCGACCCGTCGCTCGTCGACGGCGCGCCGGAGGGAACGCACGTCGTCTCGATCTCGGCGCAGTACGCCCCGTACCGGCTGCGCGACGGCAGTTGGGACGAGGACGGCCGAGCCGACGCGTTCGCCGACCGCGCCGTCGCCGTCCTCGAGGAGCTTGCGCCGGGCCTCGCATCGAGTGTCCGCGCCCGCGAGGTCATCAGCCCGCTCGATCTCGAGCGGGACTATGGGCTGAGCGGCGGCCACCCGCTCCACGGTGAGCAGGCCCTCGACCAGTTCTTCCTGTGGCGCCCGTTCCTGGGGAGCGGCCGCTATCGTCTCCCGATCGGTGGCCTGTACCTGTGCGCCTCGGGCGCCCACCCGGGCGGCGGGATCACCGGCCAGCCCGGCCAGAACGCCGCGCGCGAGATCCTCTCCGATCTGAAGCGCCGCCGCTGATCCGTCACATCGCGGCCGCCGGACGACGTCCGACGCGCGTGACGCCACCGCGAGCCATCGGCCTCGTTGCTGCCCTCGTCGCCGGGTGCATGGCGACGCCCGCGCCCTCACCGACGCCGCGGGGATCGGCGTCCACCGTCCAGGTCGTCGCGACGCCGGGCCCGTCGATGGATCTCTCGACCGGATGGCATCGGACCGAGCTGTCGGGCGCGGCCCCGGTCCGGCTGCTCTCCGACGTCATCGCGTTCCGCGGCACGTTCCTCGCCAGCGGGCTGATCGGCGAGCCGCGGCAGGGCCCGATCGTCCTGGAGTCGACCGACGGGCTCGACTGGACGCCCGAGTCGATCTCGAGCGATCTGTCCGGGTATCCCTCGAGCCTGACGCCGATCGGCGATCGGGTCATCGGCGTCGGGGCCGTGGAGACCGGCCGCTGCGCACACCCATTCGCGATCGATACGTGGGTGAGCGATACCGGTGGGAGTTGGACGGAGGCTCCGTGGAGCGACCATTTCTGTGCGGGGCTCGAGTGGGCATCGGTCGTCTCGAGTGGCGACCGGATCCAGTTGATCGGCACCGGGAGCGGCGACCAGCCCCTGTCGTGGATCTCCCAGGACGGCCTCACGTGGACGGACGAGCGGCCGGACCTCGCGGAGTTTCTCGGCCGCTCGGCGATGGCCGACGCTGATGGAGCGCTCGTCCTCGGCACCGACCCGACCGGGACCGCTGGGATGCGGAGGACGGTGGATGGCCGCCACTTCGCGAGCGTGCCGTTTCCGCCCGTCGACCGCGCAGCGTTCCCGGTGGCGTTGCTGGGCCTCAACGGAGCCGCCACCGCGTTCGTGGTGACCGGTCGTGGCGACCTCGTCGTCGTCCGTCGCGACCCGACGGGGTCATGGATCTCGGTCCCCGCGATCGGACTGCGTGGCGAACTCGTGACCCGCATCGAGGCGGCGTCCGGCGGCGTGATCGCGTTCGGCGCCGACGACACGTCCACGCCCCTCGCCTGGCGCTCGGCGGACGGCGTGACGTGGCAGCCGATCGTGTTGCCCGACGCGCATCCGGGGATCGCGGTGTCCGCCGTGGCGATGGGCGGTGGGACGGCGGTTCTCGTCGGCGCGACCGACTCGCCCGACGGCCTGCGGACCTTCGGGACGATCTGGACCGGGCCGGCGTCGCTGTTGGGTCTGCCCGGCTAGGCGGCGGCTCCGGCGAAGCGTGTCCCGGCAGCGACCCGGCGAACCGCGGCCGCGATCCGGCGGTCCAGCGGCTCGGCCGTCCGGGTCGACGCGGGCTCGGTCCGGCCGTGCCACGGCAGGAACTTCGTGGGCCGGATCCGGATGACCTGGGAGTAGGTCGCCAGGAACTCGTCGGGCGTGAGCCCGATCGCCGCCATCTGGGCGCGGTACTTCGCGAGGTGGCTCGCGGGCAGCAGCTCGGCGGCCGGTTCGACGGGCAGCTCGGCGACGCCCTGGATCATCCCGACGTCGAAGTCGTCCTCCGGCTCACCGAG
>DASSHB010000091.1:0-11294 GCA_035693125.1 Candidatus Limnocylindrales bacterium
GAGGATGGACGCCAACCGAGCCGAGAGGAGCCCACGGATGGACCGAGCACGATTCCAGGACTGGCTGGACCGCTACGTGGCGGCCTGGCGATCGAACGACGGCGCGACGATCGGCGACCTGTTCAGCGAGGACGTCGTCTACAGCTACCGGCCGTACAGCGAGCCGGTCCGCGGCCGGGCGGCGGTCGTCGCCGACTGGCTCCGGAACCCCGACGCGCCCGGCAGCTGGGAGGCCGAGTACCGGGCAGTGGCGGTCGACGGCGACACCGGCGTGTCCGTCGGCGAGTCGCGCTACCCCGGCGACGGCGGCAAGGCGTACAGCAACGTGTTCATCGTCCGTTTCGACGGCGAGGGCCGGGCCCGCGAGTTCAGCGAGTGGTGGGTCCAGAAGGCCAAGCCCCAGGACGCCTGACCGGCGAAGACGCGGATCGGCCGGGCGGCACGAACCGCCCGGCCGTTCTCGTCGGTTGGGCCGCGGTCCGGCAGCCCGACGCAGGATCACGAAGGGGTTCTGGAGCGGATGGCGGCCGGCATGTCCGATCCAGATGCGCCGGACCGGTAGGAGGACGCCGTTCATCCGGCCGCTGGCGGCGAGCCGCGTCGCACACTCGGTCGTGAGGTCGAGCCCGTCGAGGCGGCCGTGGTTGCGGAACCGGTACGTGACGCTCAGCCCGTCGGCGCTGACGGTGAACGTGTCGCCGCTTTCGAGGCGGTAGCCGCGGACGTGGAGCTTCTGGTTCGCCCGGATCGTGCCGCTGAAGACGGCCAGGGAGTTGTGGGGATGGGTCACCCGGACGTGCCAGCCGGCCGCGTCGTGCCAGAGGTAGTCGCCCGCCGCTGAACCGGCGGCGAGAGGCGGCCGGCCCTGGACGCTGAGCGGCCAGGCGCCGCACGTCGCGGCCGTCGCCGTGCCGTCGGTGATCGTCGTGCCGAGCGTCGCGGCCGAGGCGGTCGCCGGCGTGAGCAGGGCGATCGTCAACGCCGCCAGACCGAGGGTCAGGCCGGTGAGACGATGACCCGCCCCCCGTCGCCGGCGAGGTTGCGCCGCTGCGTCGATCGGCGGCGGCTCGAACGGCTGGTCCATCGTGTGGTCTCCCGTGGATTGGCCCGAACGGGCCGTCCGAGCGACCGTAGGCGAGGCTTTGCGACCGGTCCCGCGCCCTCGCGGCGCCGGACGTAAGGGGCGGGTAAGGGCGGCGCGCCCGGTGCGATCGATCAGCCGGCCGTCGACGGCGCCTCCGGCACGACGACGCGCAGCGCAGCGGGCCGCGTCGCGAACTCGATCGGGGTCGCCCCCAGGTCACGCGAGTCGGCACGGGCGGGCAGCGGCCGGGCGCTCTCGATCCGGACGAACGCCGACCGATAGGTGTCGACCTCGGGCGCGTAGCGCTCGCGTCCGAACGCGATCGAGGCGAGGTGGCGAAGGAGGCGGAGCTTCGAGAAGCGCCGGAACACCCGGACATCGAACCGGCCGTCGTCCAGCCGCGCGTTCGGCGCGACCGTCATCCCGGCGCCGGCGTACGGCCCGTTCGAGACCGTGACCATCAGGGCGCGCGTCCGGATCCGGCGGTCGTCCAGGTCGATCGCCATCCGCGCCGGCCGGTAGCGGAACGCCACCCCGATCGTGCGCAGGATCGACGTCCAGTCGCCGCGCTCGAAGCGCTGGGCCTCACGGAACATCGCCGCGTTCATGCCGACCGAGCCGGCCTCGAAGAACGGCCGGCCGCGCGCCTCGCCCACGTCGATCCGGGCGAGGGCGCCGGTCCGGATGACCTCGGCCGCGGCGGCCGGGTCGCGCGGCAGCCCGACGCTCCGGGCGATGTTCATCACCGAGCCCAGCGGCAGGATCCCGAGCGCCGTCTCGCTGCCGAGCAGCGCGCTCGCCACGGTCCCGACCGTTCCATCCCCGCCCGCCGCGACGACCAGCTGGTAGCCGCGACTGACCGCGTCGCCGGCCTCGGACCGGATCTCGGCGGGCGTCGCGGCCTGGACGAGCTCGTCGCCGAGCCCGGCGGCAGCCATCAGCTCGCGGATCCGTGGCTCGTCGGCCCCGCTGACCGGCAGGCCCCCCTTCGACCCGGCACCGGGGTTCCAGATCACGCGGATCCGGGGGCGCGCCCGGTCGGCGGAACCAGCCGGCAGGTCCTCGTCCGTGACGACCGGCGCCGGCGGCCGCGCGCTCCGGGCTCGAGCGCTCACGCGAGGACCGTCGGCCGCTCGGACGCCTTCGCCCGACGGTAGGTCTCGACGACGACGATCAGGTAGGTCGTCCCGAGCAGGTAGGACGCGGTCACGTCCGTCGGCCAGTGATGGCCCTGGTAGACCCGGCTCGGCCCGACGAGCGCGACCAGGCCGAGCGGGACGGCCGTCGCGACAACCCGCATTCCCGGCTCGCGCACGTGCGTCCAGGCGAGCCAGGCGGCGAACCCGTACACGCCGACGAACGTGATCACGTGGCCGCTCGGGAAGCTCGAGCCACCGAGGGGTGCGACGACGACCCGGAGGTCGGTGCCTGCCACCGGCCGGGGCCGGTCCATCAGGGCCTTGAGCCCGGTCGACACGAGGGCCGTGCCCCAGGCGATCGTCTCGAACGCGGCCTCGGTCCGGAACCGGACCAGGGCCAGGCCGCCGATCAGCACCGGCGGGATCAGCCGGCTCTGCGGTGGAAAGCCCGGCCACGAGGCGGCGGCCATCAATCGGTCGAGCCATGGCCGGCGGCGGCGCTGGAGCCGGAGCATCAGGGCGAGGTCGATGGCATCGCTCCGGCGCGCCCGGACCAGGGCGAAGATCGCCCCGAACCCGGCGAGGCCGGCCAGCGCGACGGCTTCGGCTCGGCGGGCCCGGATGAGGACGCCACGGCGCGGGACGGTCGCGGCATGGGCGGTTCGGGCCGCGCCGGCCAACGCGTCGGTCGCGACGGCGCGCGCCGTGGCGGCGGCGGGCGGGAGGCTGGGCGGGCTCGGGGCGGTGGCGATCATCGGCCCGAGTGTCGGCGGCCGCCCTTCGCGAAGGTGCACGGCGCCGGAAGCGGCGGGTCGCAGGTCCGTTGCAACGTTGTACCCTCCCCTTCTTCCATCGGGTCACGTCCAGCAACGAGGGTCGAGATGCCACGCATCGTCCGAGGAGCGCTCCTCCAGGCCACCTGGACCGGCGACAAGGAGTCGATGATCCAGAAGCACGAGGCGGCCGCCCACGACGCGGCGAAGCAGGGCGCCCAGGTGATGCTCTTCCAGGAGCTCTTCTACGGCCCGTACTTCTGCCAGGTCCAGGATCCGCAGTACTACAGCTACACCGAGCTGATCCCGGATGGCCCCACGACGAAGCGGATGCAGGACCTCGCCAAGCAGACCGGCATGGTCCTCGTCGTCCCGATGTACGAAGAGGACGAGCGGGCCTCGGGCATCTACTACAACACCGCCGCCGTGATCGACGCCGACGGGTCGTACCTCGGCAAGTACCGCAAGACCCACATCCCGCACGTGAAGGGCTTCTGGGAGAAGTTCTACTTCCGGCCCGGCAACCTCGGCTACCCGGTGTTCGAGACCGCGGTGGGCAAGGTCGGCGTGTACATCTGCTACGACCGGCACTTCCCCGAGGGCGCCCGCGCCCTGGGCCTGAACGGCGCCGAGATGGTCTTCATCCCGAGCGCGACCTCGCGCGGCCTGAGCGAGTACCTGTGGCGGATCGAGCAGGTCAGCCATGCCGTCGCCAACGGCTACTTCGTGGGCACGATCAACCGGGTCGGGATCGAGCAGGACCTCGGCGACGACGACTTCTACGGCCAGAGCTATTTCGTGACGCCACGCGGCCAGTTCATCGGCGACCTGGGCTCGGCCCACGACGAGGAGCTGATCGTCCGCGACATGGATCTGGACCTGATCACCGAAGTCCGCCAGACTTGGCAGTTCTACCGGGATCGCCGGCCGGACGCCTACGAGGACCTCGTCCGGCCCTGAACCGAGCGGCCGCGACCGAGCGTCGCCGCCCGTCCTCCGTCGAACGGACGAGCAGCGATCGACCGTTCGTCATCGGCGCCGGTGACGAATCGGCCATCGTGATCGCGCGCGCGTCGGGCTAGCCTGCCGGCAACCTGTCGTGGACAGGGCCCCAGGGAGCACACGTGACCCAGCCCGGGAACGTCATCCGGGCGGTACGCCGCCGGTTCGCCGCCACAGCCGCCCGCGTCCGTCAGGTCACCGGGCGCCGATCCGTCTTCGTCGTTGGCGCCGGGATCCTCCTCCTCGCCCTCGGCGCCGGGGCGGTCACCGTCGTCGAGGTGAGCGAGCAGACCGCGCGCGAGGCGGACGTTCGTCTCCAGCGCCATGCGGAGGCCGTTTCGCAGGACGTTGCGACCCTGTTCGCGAACGCCTCGCGCGATGTCCGCCTGGCGCGCCGCAATGCGACCTATGACTCGGTCCTGAGCGACACGTGGACCGCCGTCACGCCCACCGAGCAGGCGACGGTGGATGCGGGACTCACCTACGTCGGCAACCGCTACGCGGTCGACGAGATCTGCCTGATCCGCTCGACGGGCGCCGAGGTCGCGCGCTGGAACGGTGGGTCGGTCGCCCCGCCGAGCCAGCTCTCGTCGGATGAGCGGGGCAACCCGTTCTTCGGTCCGGCGATGACCCTGGCCGACGATGAGGTCTTCGTCACCCAGCCGTACGTGTCGCCCGATTCGCATCGCTGGGTGTATGGCTTCGCCACCCCGGTCGTGCTGCCGTCAGGTGCGCGGACCGGGGTCCTCCATTTCGAGATCCCGCTCGAGCGGCTCGCCCGGCTCGTCGCCGAGGACCCGTTCGGCAGTGACGGAACGACGATGGTCCTCGATCGCCAGGGGAACGTCGTCGTGGGACCCGCGAGCGGCCTGTTCCCGGCGATGGCGGGCGCCGCGGCCCCACTCCCGACGATCGCCCAGGCCGCAAGCGCGGACTGGCGGGGCGCATTGGGCCAGGCGGTGACCTCGGATCAGGCCACGGCCGCATCGGTCTCCGACGCCGGCGGCCCGACGAAGCTCGCCTCGACAACCGTACCGGGGACCGACCTCGTTGTCGTCGCCACGGCGTCCTACGCCACCCTGTACGCCGACGTCGACCGATCCCGGCTGAACCTGGCCGCCACCGTCGGGCCGCTGCTCCTGGTCCTGGTCGCCCTGAGCCTGTGGTTCAGTCGCCGGCTGGCCGGCGCGAACGGGCGCCTGCGCGTCGCGGGGATCGCCAGCGGGCACCTCGCCTCGATCGTCGAGTCGGCCGATGACGCGATCATCGGCGTGGAACCCGACGGCCGGATCGCGACGTGGAATGGCGCCGCGGCGGCCACCTATGGCCGCGATCGCGCGGCGATGACGGGCCAGCGCCTGGACGTCCTGTTCGCGGCGGGACATGCGGACGACCTCCCGATCCTGCTGGATGCGGTCGTCAACGGCGAGCGCGTGGAACGATTCGAGACCGTCCATCAGCGCCACGACGGCTCGACGATGGACGTCTGGGTCACCCTGTCGCCGGTTCGCGACCCGGCCGGCGTCGTCGTCGGCGCGTCGGTGATCACGCGCGACATCAGCGATCGGAAGCGGCTGGAAGGCGAGCTCGCCCACCAGGCGCTTCACGACGCGCTGACCGGGCTCCCGAACCGAGTGTTGTTCGAGGACCGGCTGCGCCAGTCGCTCCAGGCGCTGCCGCGCGACATGGCCGTCGGCAATCACGCCGTCCTGTTCGTGGATCTCGACGATTTCAAGGTGATCAACGACACGCTCGGCCACCCGTCCGGCGACGAGCTCCTGGTGGCGGTGGCCGGCCGCCTCCAGTCCGCCGTGCGCGGGTCCGATACGGCGGCTCGGCTGGGTGGCGACGAGTTCACGATCCTCCTGGAGAACGTCGTGAGCGAGAGCCAGGCGATCGCCGCGGCCGATCGCGTCCTCGGAGCGCTCCGCCAGCCGTTCGAGCTGGCCGGCCACCAGGTCGTCGTCTCCGCGAGCATCGGGATCGCGTTCGGCTCGGCGGGCCGCGACCGGCCCGAGGACCTGCTCCGATCGGCCGACACGGCCCTCTATGAGGCCAAGGCCCACGGCAAGGGCCGCCACGAGACGTACCACCAGGCGATGAACGTCCGGGCGTGGCGGCGGCTGGAGGTCGAGCACGAGCTGCGGGTCGCACTCGCCCGGGGCGAGCTGACCGTGCACTACCAGTCGATCCTCGAGCTCCAGACCGGTGAGCTCGTCGCGATCGAGGCGCTCGCCCGATGGCAGCACCCCCGCCGCGGGCTCGTCTCGCCGGCGGATTTCATCCCGGTCGCCGAGCAGACCGGCCTGATCGTCAGCCTCGGGGCCCACGTCCGCGCGACCGCCCTGGACGATCTGGCCGAGCTGCGCCGGCTGCCCGGCTCGGAGGGCCTCGCCGCGTCGATCAACGTCTCGCCGCGTGAGCTCGTCCAGCCCGGCTTCGCAGACGCGGTCGCGGCCGAGCTCGCGGCGCGCGACCTGCCGCCCGCGGCCCTGCGCCTCGAGATCACCGAGGGCGCGATGGTCGAGGGTGAGGCGGCCGTCCAGGCGGTGCGGGCCCTCCGTGCCCATGGCATCCGCATCTCGATCGACGATTTCGGGACCGGCTACTCCTCACTGGGCTATTTCCGCGACCTCGAGATCGACGGGCTGAAGATCGACCGGGCGTTCGTGGACGGTGTCGGCCGGGAGCGCGAGGACACCGCGATCGTCACGGCGGCGATCGCCTTCGGCCACGCCCTCGACGTCGACGTGACCGGCGAGGGCATCGAGACCGACGCCCAGCGCGACGCGCTGCTGGCACTGGGCTGCCGGTACGGCCAGGGATTCCTGTTCGCCCGCCCGGTCCCGAAGGCCGAGCTCATCGCCGACATCGACCGCCGTCGCAAGCGCCACGTCGCCTGACGGCGGCGGCGGACCGCGACGAGAGCTCGGGCAACCGGCTTCTCACTCGGGTGGTCGCCCTCGGATCGCGACGGTCTGATCGAACCGGCGGACGGCTCGGCCCGGCATCGCCCGCGCAACGCGTCGCGAACCCAGTGCGATACGCTCTCGGCCTCCACGAGGGACGACGATGCAGTTCGGATTCACGCTCAAGCCCGAGCACACGATCGAGCGGACGCTCGCGCTGACTCGCAAGGCCGAGGCGGCCGGCTTCCGGGCGGGCTGGCTGTTCGACTCGCACGTCCTCTGGCACGACCCCTACCCGCTCCTGACGCTCATGGCCCAGGCGACCGACGTGCTCCGCCTCGGGACCTGCGTCACGAACCCGGGCACGCGCGAGCCGAGCGTCACAGCCTCGGCCCTGGCGACGCTCGACGAGCTCAGTGGCGGCCGGATGGACCTGGGGATCGGTCGCGGCGACTCCGCCCGCCGGGTCCTCGGCAAGCCGCCCACGACGATGGCCAACCTCGAGGAGGCGATCCGGGTGATCCGCGCCCTCGTCGCAGGCGAGCACATCGAGTACGAGGGGACCGACCTGCACTTCCCCTGGGCGGCGGGCTGGGAGCTGCCGGTCTGGGTGGCGGGCTATGGTCCGATGGCCCTGGCGATGACCGGGCGCGTTGCCGACGGGGTCATCCTGCAGCTGGCCGACCCGGACCTGATCGCCTGGTTCGTCGGGCAGATCCGCACCGCCGAGGCGGCCGCCGGGCGGCCGGCTGGCTCGGTCAAGGTCCAGTCCGCGGCGCCCGCCCACATCGGCGACCTCGCCCTGTGTCGCGAACGGACGCGCTGGTTCCCCGCGCTCGTCAGCAACCATGTCGTGGACCTCGTGAACAAGTACCCGCGCGAGCAGCTGCCCGAATCGCTGACCGGCTACATCCACGACCGCGAGGGCTACGACTACCACCATCACGCCGAGGTCGGATCCTCGAATGCGGGCTTCGTCGGCGACGAGGTCACGGACCGGTTCTGTGTCCTGGGCTCCGTCGACGACCACGTCGCGAAGCTCCGCCGGCTCGCCGAGGCCGGGGTCGACCAGTTCAACATCTACCTGATGAACGGCGACGAGGAGTCGGTCCTGGAGGTCTACGGCCGCGAGATCATTCCGGCGATCGAGGGCGCCATCGCCGGCTGAGGAGCGGCCGGCCGGCACCTTCCGTGCTCGGTCAAACGGTGCCCCCACGCACCGGGGGGTCGGTTGGGGTGGTGCGGAGCGGAGCGGTTCGTGGGGGTCCCTGGCCGGATCGGGGGACTCGCCAACTCCGCGGCCGCGGGCCACGATGGGCCTGCCCACCCACCCGCCGGATCGGAGGTCCCGCATCGTGTCACGCCTGTCGCTCGCATCCCGCCACGATCCGTACTGGGACATGGATGGGAAGGGAGCGAAGCAGCAGCGCCTGAGGCGCCGGCTGCTCCGGTACGTCACCTGGGCGCTGATCATCGGGATCCTGGCCCTCACGGCCCTCCATCTGCCGGCGATCGATCCGGACTATCTCCTCCGCGGCGAAGGCCGGCCGGTCATGGCCGCGGGACTCCTCGGGATCCTGGGCTCGGCGGCGATGCTCGCCCTCGCCCGAATCCGGCGCGCCGCGAACGACTGACCGCGGCCCGCGGAGCGGCCGCTCCGCGGGCGCCTGAGCGCCGGATCGCGGCCCGCCGCGCTTCGCTATCCTCCTGATCTGGCTCGCTCCACGATCCCGGAGCCCGGCCGGCCGGAGGAGGCACCGATGCGCACGCTGATCACGAACGGCACGATCGTCACGGCCGAGGGCGCCACCAGCGCCGATGTCCTGATCGACGGCGAGACGATCGTGCAGATCGGCGCGGACCTCGCGGCCAACGGCGTCGCCGCCGACGAGACGATCGACGCGACGGGCCGCTGGCTGATCCCGGGCGCGATCGACGTCCACACCCACATGGAGCTGCCGTTCGGCGGGACGTTCGCCAAGGACACGTTCGAGACGGGCACGCGCGCCGCCGCGTTCGGTGGGACGACGACGATCGTCGACTTCGCGGTCCAGTCGAAGGGCAAGAGCCTGCGCGAAGGCCTCGATGCATGGCACGCCAAGGCCGAGGGCAACGCCGTCGCCGACTACGGCTTCCACATGATCATGAGCGACGTCACGGACGACTCGCTCAAGGAGATGGATGGCCTCGTCGCCGAGGGCATCCCGGACTTCAAGCTGTTCACCGCGTACCCGGGCGTCTTCTACAGCGACGACGGAGCGATCTTCCGGGCGATGCAGCAGACCGCGAAGAACGGCGGGCTGATCATGATGCACGCCGAGAACGGGATGGCGATCGACGTCGTCGCGGCCGATCTGGTCGGCGAGGGCAAGACCGATCCGTACTACCACGGCGTCGCCCGCTACCCGATCTTCGAGGGCGAGGCGACGAACCGGGTGATCCGCCTGGCCGAGGCGGCCGGAGTCCCGGTCTACATCGTCCATCTCTCGGCCCGCGATGCCATGAACGCCGTGCGCGACGCCCGCGACCGCGGGGTGAAGGCGTTCGCCGAGACGTGCCCGCAGTACCTGTTCCTGTCGCTCGACGATCTGGGCGACGGCTTCAACGGCGCGAAGTTCATCTGCTCGCCGCCGCTCCGATCGGCCGACCACCAGGCCGAGCTCTGGACGGGCCTCGTCAAGGACGATCTCCAGCTCGTGTCGACCGACCACTGCCCGTTCGACTTCGAGGGCCAGAAGGAGCTCGGGCGGGGCGACTTCCGGAAGGTCCCGAATGGGCTGCCCGGCGTCGAGGATCGGGTCGACCTGCTCCACGACGGCGGCGTGGCGGCCGGCCGGATCACGAAGGAGCGCTGGGTCGAGATCATCTCGACGGCCCCGGCGAAGCTCTTCGGGATGTATCCGCAGAAGGGCGCGATCGCGGTCGGCTCGGACGCCGACCTGGTCGTGTACGACCCCAATGCCCGGCACACGATCAGCGCGACGACGCACCACATGGACGTCGACTACTCGTGCTACGAGGGCCGCGAGGTCCAGGGCCGCTCGGACATCGTCCTGAGCCGCGGCTCCGTGATCGTCCGGGACGGCCGGTTCACCGGGCGCAAGGGAGCAGGCCGCTTCGTGAAGCGGCGCCCGGCCGATTACGCCCGGATCAGCTGACCGCCCGGATCCGCTGACCGCCGATGACGGCCGCGAGCCTGCCGACGATCCGGATCCACGCCGGGGTCGACGCGCTGGCGGGCGTCCGAGCGTTCGTCCGCGAGCAGCTCGCGACGGCCGGCGCCGACCGTGAGGCCGTGGACGATCTCGTGCAGGCCGTTGACGAGCTCGTCTGCAACGTCATCGAGCACGGGTACGCGGGCCGGCCCGGCGAGATCGAGGTCGCCTTCGTCGCGAGCGCCGGCGAGCTCGCGTTCCGGATCCGCGACGACGCCCCGCCCTTCGACCCGACCGCCGTGCCCGAGCCGCCGCTCCACGTGCCGCTCGGCCAGCGCAAGCTCGGCGGGATGGGCGTGCACCTCGCGCGGTCGCTGACGGACGGGTTCGACCACCGTATCCTGCCGTCAGGCGGCAACGAAGTCGTGGTTCGGAAGCGGTTGCGGACCGCCAGGGAGGCGAGCGATGGACATCACGACGGATCGACCGAGCGCTGACGTTGCCGTCATCGCCCTCGACGGGGAGCTCGACGGCTCGAACTTCGAGCAGGTGATCGAGGCCGGCCGTGCCGCCCGCGACGGCGGGGCGCGGCGGATCGTGCTCGACCTGTCCGCGCTGAGCTACATGGGCAGCTCGGGGCTGGTCGCGATCCACTCGATCGCATTGCTTCTCGCCGGCAAGGAGCCCACGTCGCCCGAGGACGGCTGGCAGGCGATCCACGACATCAACCAATCCGTCGGCGAGGGCGATCCGGGCGTGGTCCTGGCCGGGCCGCAGGGATCGGTCCAGCGCGTCCTCGACCGGAGCGGGATGGCCGAGCTCTTCCCGATCCACGCCGACCGTGCCGCCGCCCTGGGCGCTGCGACCACCTGATCCGGGCCGGGCGTCGGACATGGCGCTGACGCTCGAGCGGCTGATCGACCGGCGCCGGCTCGACGATCTCCTCGAGGCGGCGGCCGTGGCGGCCCCGGACCTCACGGTCCGGCTGGTCGCGGCGGACGTGCCGCCCGCGGGGAACGGCAGCGTCCGTCGCCCGATCGTGGCCGACGGCCAGGTGCTCGGCGCGATCGAGGTCCAGCCCGTCGACCTCGGCGCCGGGCCTGACGGCCGGGCAGGCGCCCATGCCGAGCTCCTCGGGCGGTCGATCGAGCTGGCGGCGGGCGAGGGGCTCGCCCGCCGCGCCGTGGCCGGAGCCGCGCTGGACGACCTACGGGAGCTCGCCCTGGTCAACC
>DASSHB010000092.1:0-53491 GCA_035693125.1 Candidatus Limnocylindrales bacterium
GCTCGGCGCGACGGTGCACGCGGCGGCCGCCGCCGTGAAGATCGAGAGGCCGATCAGCATCCCCGCCCGCCGTCCGCGCCGGTCCGAGACGGGCCCGAACAGCGGCGCGAATATCGCCGTCGGCAGGGCGTAGGCGCTGGCCAGCAGGCCCACGAGCCCGATCGGCTCATGGAGGTCGTCGGCGATCGCCGGCAGGACCGCCGCGACGATGTACAGGTCCACGCCCACGACGAACGTCGCGATCGTCAGGGCGAGGGTCACGGGCATCGCGCAACGGTAGCCGAGCGCCGCCCCGTGGCGAACGCGGAGGCGCCGGCGATGCTCGATGAGTCCCGCATCGCCGGCGCCACCCCATCTGACGACGGCGGGTGCGAGAACTCATCGGCCCGGCGCGCGTTCGACCGCGTCCGATGTCGAACGGCTCCTGCCGAGCTCGCCTGCGACCGGGATCCGACCGGGCGACGATCTACCATCTCCTGAGGGGAGTGGCTGGTTCCCGGTGGGGCCCCCGGTCTTCAAAACCGGTGACGCCGCGCTCGGCGCGGCGTGGTGGGTTCGACTCCCATGCGCTCCCGCCAGCGTTCGAGGAGGCCCGTGGTCGCAGATCCGTCGCCGCGCCCGCCGTCGGTCGAGCACCTGCTCGCGGCGGTCCGGCCGCGCCGGCCGGCGAGCCAGGATCACGAGGCGCTGGCCGATGCGGCGCGCGCCGTTCTGGCGGAGGAACGTGCCCGGATCGCGGACGGCGCCTCGCCCAGCTCGCTCGCGGCGCTTGCCGACGAGCTCGTCGCGCGGCTGCGCTCCTGGACGGCGTCGCCGGTCACGAGGACGATCAACGCGACCGGCGTGATCATCCACACGAATTTGGGCCGCGCACCATGGCCTCAGGAGGCGATCGACGCCGCAGCGGCGGCCTCCGCGGGCCTCCTGCTCGAGCTCGAACGGGCGACCGGCCGGCGCGGCCAGCGGTTCCGGCTCGCCGAGGAGCACCTGATCGCGCTGAGCCGGGCCGAGGATGCCCTCGTCACGAACAACAACGCGGCAGCTCTCGCCCTCGCCGTGGGGCTCGCCGGACGCGGGCGGGGCGTGGCGGTGTCGCGCGGGGAGCTCGTGGAGATCGGCGGCGGGGTCCGCATCCCGGAGATCGTCCGGCGCGCCGGCGCGAAGCTGGTCGAGGTCGGGACGACGAACCGGACCCGGGCAGCCGACTTCGAGGCGCCGCTGGCGAGCGGTGGCGCGGCCATGGTCCTCCGCGTCCATCCGTCGAATTTCCAGCAGACCGGATTCACCGAGCGGCCCGATCCGCGGGCCGTCGCGGACCTCGCCCGGCGCCACGGGGCGCTCGTCATCGATGACCTCGGCTCCGGCGCGCTCCTGCCCACCGAACGCTTCGGGCTCGCCCACGAGCCGACGCCCGCAGAGCGGCTCACGGATGGCGCCGACCTCGTCACGTTCAGCGGCGACAAGCTCGTGGGTGGGCCGCAGGCCGGCTTCATCGTGGGCCGGTCGACGCTCGTGGCCCGGATCCGGAAGGACCCGCTGGCGCGGGCGATGCGCCCGGACAAGGTCACGCTCGTCGCAGTCGCGGCCACGCTCGGGCTGTACCGCGCCGGCCTCGCCACCGAGCGCATCCCCGTCTGGCGGATGATCGCCGCCTCGGTCGAGTCACTCCGCGAGCGGGCGGGACGGATCAGCGCCGGGCTCGCGGACGAGCGACTCGCGGTCGTCGAGGTCGCGTCGACGATCGGTGGCGGAAGCCTGCCCGGCGAGACGATCCCCTCGATCGCCCTCGGGCTCGACGTCCGTTCGCCGGATCGGTTGCTCGCGCGCCTCCGGCTGGGCGACCCGATCGTCGTGGGCCGGATCGAGGATGGACGGGTCCTGCTCGACCTCCGGACCGTTCCCGCCGACGCCGACGGCGCCCTGACCGATGCGGTCCGGAGCGCGCTCGCCGCCGCGCGATGACCGTCGTCGTCGGGACCGCGGGCCACATCGACCACGGCAAGACGACGCTCCTGCGCGCCCTGACGGGGATCGATGCCGATCGGCTGCCCGAGGAGCGGGCGCGCGGGATGACGATCGACGTCGGATACGCGCATCTGGCCCTGCCCGATGGCACGGAGCTCGATTTCGTCGATGTTCCGGGCCACGACAAGCTCGTCGGCAACATGCTGGTGGGCGCCGGCGAGATCGACGCGGCCCTCCTCGTCGTCGCTGCCGATGACGGCCCCCGGGCGCAGACCCGGGAACACCTCGAGCTGCTCGACGCACTCGGCCTCGCGACCGGCCTGGCCGTCGTGACGAAGACCGATGCCGTCGAGCCCGAGCGCGTGGCCGAGGTGATGGCGGCCGTCGGGCGACTGCTGGCGGCCACGACGCTCGCCGGCGCGCCCGTCCTCGCGGCGTCGTCGACGACCGGCGCCGGGCTCGACGAGGTGCGACGCGCCCTGATCGACGTGCGGGAGCGGGTCGTCCGCGCCGGGCCGGACGAGCGTTTCCCGCCGACGCTCGCGATCGACCGCGTCTTCGCGGTCCGCGGGCGAGGGACCGTGGTCACCGGGACGCTCCGCGGCGGCCGGCTCGACCGCGGCGCGCTGCTTCGGATCGTGCCGGGCGCGGACGGAGCGACGGCTCGAGTCCGGGAGATCCAGGTCCACAACCGGACGGTCGAGTCCGCTGGGTCCGGACGGACGGCCCTCAACGTCGCGCTCGCCGGCGGGGCCGCGGGCCTCGAGCGGGGCACCGTCCTCAGCGCCGATCCGGCCGTCGTCGCGACCGATCGTCTGCTGATCTCGACCCGGCCGCGTCTCGCGGACCGGACGGTGGTCAGCCTTCATCTCGGGACCGCGCGCGTGACGGGCGTCATCGCGGCCACGGGGAGGGACGGGTTCGACCTGGGCGACGGGTCGGGCTCGGCGATCCTCCGACTCGATCGGCCGGTCGCGGCGGCCCCGGGCGGCCGCTTCGTTCTCCGCCGGCCCTCGCCGGCGGGGACGCTCGCCGGCGGTCTGGTCCTCGATCCGCTGCCGCCCCGCGGCGCCGCCCGCCGCCGCGCGACGGCGGCACGGGTCGGGGCGCTCGCGGCCGCGGACCCGGGGTCCGACGGCTGGCTGGCGGCGCGCCGCGAGCTGCACGGAATGGTCCCGGGTGACGGATCGACCTCGGCCGATCTCGCAGCGGACCTCGTCGCCGACCTCGACAGGCTGCTCCTCGAGACGGTGGTCGCACGCGGCACGATCGCCTCGGCCGAGCTGGTGCGTCTCGGCGAGGCGGCGCTCCGTCGCCGCGTGGGATCCGTCGCGGGACTCGACCGGGCGATCGGGGCACGCCTCGAGGCAGCCGTCGACGACGGTCGCCTCACGAGGCGCGGGGCCTCGATCGGGTCGCCCGGCGCCGACGCCGACCGACGGTCGCCCGACCTGGACGGCGCGATGGAACGGCTCGTCGCGCTGCTGTCGGTCGCCTCGCCGCCCCCGCTCGCGGACGCGGCCGCCACGGCCGGCTGCCCGCCGGAGGGCATCGGCCGGCTCGAGCGAGAGGGCCGGATCGTCCGGCTCGATGCGAGCCTCGCCTGGTCCGCCGACGCCTACGCCGCGCTCGCGACCCGGGCGCTCGAGCTCGCCGGGCAGGCGCCGCTCACGCCGGCGGCATTCCGTGACGCGACCGGCACGAGCCGGAAGTACGTGATGGCCATCCTCGAGGACCTCGATCGGCGGGCGGTGCTCCGGCGGACCGCGGCGGGCCATGTTCCCGGTCCCCGAGCGGCCACGTTCGCGACCGGAGTGCGGGGATGATCGCTGCAAGCGGGATCGTGCTGGCCGGCGGACGGTCGAGCCGGTTCGGGAGCGATAAGCTCGTCGCCCGCGTCGACGGGGAGCGGCTGCTCGATCGCGCCGTGACCGCGCTCGCCGGCCTCGTGACGGAGATCGTCGTCGTCAGCGAGCCGGGCTCGACCCGCTCGTTGCCGGGCGGCGTCAGCGTCCCGGTGCGGATCGTCGAGGACCCCGAGCCGTTCGGCGGCCCGCTCGTGGGGCTCCTGGCGGGCGTCGAGACGGCCCGCGAGCCGCTCGTCCTGGTCGCGGGCGGCGACATGCCGTCGATCGTTCCCGACGTCCTCCGGCTGATGCTCGTCCGCCTCGCGGCCAACGACGACCGTCAGGCCGTGGTCCTCGCCGCCCGGGGCCGGCGGGTGCCGTTGCCGCTCGCGGTCCGGACCGGCGCGGCGACCCATGCCGCGAGGCGGCTCCTGGGCGGCGGTGAGCGCCGGCTTCGGGCGGTCCTCGAGGACCTCTCGACGCTGACGCTGGAGGAAGGGGAGTGGCGCCCGCTCGATCCGGCCGGTGACACGCTCCGTGACGTGGATCTGCCGGCGGATCTCGGGGGCTGACCCCGGGGAAACGACGAACGCGCCCGCCGGAGGACGGACGCGTTCGTGTGGAGGAGGGACGGAAGGGGCTTGGCGATCAGCCCCGGAACGGGTAGTTGATGAGGGTCGGGGTCGACGGCCGCTCGGCCGGACCGCTCAGGAGCGACCAGGCGCTCTTGATGGCGGCGTCGATGCGGGCCATCACATGGCTCGAGGTCGAGCGCTTCGCGGCGCGACGCTCGGCGGCTGCCGCGGCGAGCCTCTCGTCGATCAGGGCCCGGACGAAGAGGTCGTTCGTGCTGAACATCGTCTGATCTCTCCTTTCCGATCCCGCTGCTCGGGATCACGACGAGATCATCGAGTCCAGTCGCGCCCGAGCCCACCGTCGTCCGGCGTCAACGCCCTACGTCATTCGTAGGAGCGACCGCCCTCCGACCTGCTCGGCGTAACGGCCCCTCGCGGGCGGCTCAGCTGCCGATGAAGGTGTTCACCTGCGATGCAGCTCCTTGCATAGACCGACAGCGAGGGGCCCGAGAGGGTTGCCCTCCGCGGGCTCCGCGCTCACGCGACCGGAATCCCTATGCACGAAGCTGCATGACAGGCCGAGGTCGGACGGGGCTCGCGGGGCGCGGGCCGGAGGCTGCCGCCGGCGGCTCATGCACGAAGCTGCATGACAGGCCGAGGTCGGACGGGGCTCGGGGGAGCTCGGCCGGGCAGCTCTTGCCGGCGGCCATGCACGAAGCTGCATGACAGGCCGACGTCGGACGGGGCTCGGGGGGCTCGGCCGGGCAGCTCTTGCCGGCGGCCATGCACGAAGCTGCATGAGGGGCCGACGTCGTTGAGGTCAGCCGAGCTCCGCGGCCTCGTGCACGAGCTGCCCGCCGACGAGGGTCGCCAGCACCCGGGCGTCGCCGATCGGCCCCGCGTCGGGCGCGAAGAGGTCGCGATCGATCACGGCCAGGTCCGCGAGCTTGCCGGTCTCGATCGTCCCGGTCTCCAGGTCGCGGTGATTCACGAACGCCGAGCCCGCCGTGAACGCGTGGATCGCCTCGGCGAGCGTGAGCGCCTGGTTCGGCAGGAAGGGCTCGGTCTGCCCGCGCGACTCGGGATAGACGCGCGTGACGGCGACCTCCATCTCCTCGAGCGGGTTGGGCGTGGAGACGCTCCAGTCCGAGCCCATCGCGAGTCGTGCGCCATGATCGAGCAGCGAGCGGAAGGGGTATTGCCAGGTCGTCCGCTCGGGGCCGAGGAACGGGATCGTCAGCTCGTCCATCTGGCCTTCGTGGCAGGCCCACAGCGGTTGCGCGTTGGCGACGACACCGAGCTCGCGGAACCGGGGCAGGTCGTCGGGGTGGATGACCTGGATGTGGGCGATATGGGGTCGGGTGTCGGTGGGGCCGTTGGCCCTCCGGGCAGCGGAAACCGCGTCCAGGCATTCGCGAACGGCCCGGTCGCCGATCGCGTGGAAATGGGGCTGGAGGCCCGCCGCGTCGAGCCGGGTCACCCAGCCCGGCAGGCGCTCGGGATCGATGAAGCTGATCCCGCGGTTCGCCGTCGGGCGGCCATCGGTGCCGAGGTACGGCTCGAGCATCGCGCCGGTGTACGTCTCCAGCACGCCGTCCTGCATCAGCTTCACGCTGTTCGCCCGGACCCGGCCGAACGAGCCCGTCCTGGACCGCTCGATCAGCTCGTCGACCTGGTCGTCGCCGCGCTCCCGGTCCCACCACAGGGCGAGCTCGACCCGAGCGGTGAGCCAGCCGGCCTCGTCGGCGGCGCGGTAGACGGCGTGCTCCTCGGGCTCGACGATCGCGTCCTGCCAGGCGGTGATTCCGAGCGAATGGAGGTACGCCTGGGCGACGCGGAGACCCTTCGCCTTGAGCTCGGGCCCGTCGGGCGGGATCAGTCGGGCGACGGCATGGGCCGCGCCCTCGTGGAGGCAGCCCGTCGGCGTGCCGTCCGGGTCGCGCTCGATCCGGCCATCATCCGGATCCGGCGTGTCCCGGTCGATCCCCGCCAGCTCGAGCGCCTTGGTGTTGACCCAGGTCGAGTGGCCGTCGCGGTTCGGGAACATGGCCGGGCGATCCGGCAGGATCGCGTCGAGGTCCTCGCGCCGCGGCGTCCCGTTCGGGAAGTCGGCCATGTACCAGCCACTCCCGACGATCCAGGGGAGGTCCGGATTGGCGTCGACGTACGCGCGGATCGTGGCGAGGACGCCATCCCGGCCGCGCGCGTCGCGGAGGTCGCACTGGAGGCGATCGACGCCGGCGAAGACCGGATGGACGTGGACGTCCTGGAAGCCGGGCGTCAGGAGACGACCGGCCAGGTCGATGACGCGAGTCCGCGGTCCGCGCAGGGCCGCGATCTCCTGGGCGCCGCCCACGGCGACGATCCGTTCGCCGCGGACCGCGACGGCTTCCGCCTGCGGCCGGGCCGGGTCGACGGTGTGGACGTGGCCGCCGGTCAGGATCAGGTCCGCGGGAGCTCCGGTCGTCGTCATCGGGCGAGGATGGCAGCGGTTCCCGGCCCGGGTTCGCGCGGCTCGGTCCGCGAGACGCGGTTCCGCTCGGACCCATCCCGGCGACCTATCCTCCGCGCATGACGACCGTCGACCTCATCCACGCGGGCTACGTCCGCGACGACAGCCACGTGGGCTCGAGCATCAGCCTGATCCGCGACGGCGACGCGATCATCGTCGCCGATCCGGGACTGGTGGCGTCCCATGCCCGGATCCTCGATCCGCTCCGCGAGCTCGGGATCGATCCGGGCGACGTGACCCACGTGACGTTCAGTCACCACCACCCCGACCACACGATGAATGCCGCGCTCTTCCCGAACGCCGAGGTGATCGACTTCTGGGCCCGCTACCGGAACGATCTCTGGCTCGACCACCCGGGCGACGGCTGGGACATCACCGAGCACGTCCAGCTGTGGCTCACGCCCGGCCACACCGAGGAGGACCTGTCGCTGATCGTCCGCGCCGACGATGCGATCTATGCCCTGACCCACCTCTGGTGGCGGGCCGACCGGACGCCGGAGGAAGACCCGTACGCCCCCGACCAGGGGATCCTCCAGGCGAACCGGGCCCGAGTCCTCGCGATCGCGGACATCGTGATCCCCGGCCACGGCGAGTCGTTCCGGGTCGAGCGCTAGCGCCTCATCCGCGCCGCGCGTCGACGTTCAGGCGCACGTAGTCCACGACGGGCTCGGCCATCCGGCTCGCGACCTCGTGGACGTAGGCGGCGCGCTCGGATTCGGGCAGGCGCTCGACCTGCGGGCCGAGGATCACGGTGCGCAGGAAGCTCTCGAGCGGCTCGCCCGGCTCGAAGGTCGTGGGCTCGGGCTGGAGCCACGCCTCGATGTCGACGAACCCGGCCGCCGCGAGTCGCTCGGTCGTGGCGCCGGCGCTCTCGTAGTGAGCCGGTCCGAGCCAGCCGTCGCCGATCGAGGCGACGATCGCCTTGACCCGGGCGATGTTGCCCTCGCCTCCGAACTGGGCGACGAGCGACCCGCCGGGCCGCAGGACGGCGGCGAGGTGGCGGAAGAGCGCCGCGTGGTCGGGCACCCAGTGGAACGTGGCCGTCGAGAGGATCGCGTCGACCGAGCCGCCCGGCACCTCGAATGGCTGGTTGAGGTCGGCGACGACGTAATGGACCCGGCCGCCGAACCGCTCGAGGCGGCGGCGCGCCTCGGCGACCATCGACGGCGACGCGTCGAGGGCGATCACCCGACCGGCGGGCAGGCGCTCGGCGAGCCGCTCGGTGACTCGGCCGCTGCCGCAGCCCGCGTCCAGCACGGTCTCGTCACCCCGGAGCGGCAGTCGTTCCAGGACGGCGCTGCCCCAGCGTGTTTGAGGCGCGGCGACCCGATCGTACGTGGCGGCGTCCCAGTCCCGCGGCGTGCTCATCGGGGGTCAGGGTAGGCGACCGCCGAACGTCAGGTCTGGATTCCGCTTGCGCAGGTGGGTACGCTGCGCGGAGCGGGGGCCGGGACGCGCTCGCGCGTGCATGCGGAGGGTTGGATTGTGGCGCAACTCCAGGCGGTGTGGGCGAAGCTGAACCCACGAGAGCGGCTGTCCGCGATCGGCGCGGGCGTGATCCTCCTTGGCTGGCTCATCGGACTCATCAGCGTCGGCGTCGGCGCCAGCACGCTCGCCCTGCTCGGCGCCCTGATCGTCCTCGGCGTCTACTACGTGAAGTACACGCCCACCATGAAGGTCAACTGGCCGGCCGATCCGGTGCTGATCGTCCTCGCCGTGAGTGCCCTCGTGGCCATCGCCGAGCTGATCGACCTGCTCAGGCTGTTCCCGTACCTCAGCTACGCCGGGTACTTCGGCGGCGGGGTCATCCTCTCGATCCTCCTCGCGGTCGTGGGCGCGGCGCTCATGGTCTGGGGCGGCTGGCAGGAGTACCAAGTGGCGAAGCCGGAGCTGCCCGAGTGGGCGAAAGGCGCGGGCGGAGCCGCCGGATCCGCGACGACGACACCGCCGGCCGCCAGTGCTGCCCCGTCGGCCCCGGCGGGCCCAGCGGCTCCGATGGCGCCGCCGCCGGCGATGGACGATCACGACGAGGCGCCTCCGGCCTGACGATCGGGCTCCCGCGAACCGAACCCGAACCGGGCGGCACGGCCGCCCGGTTCGTCGTTTCAGCCGCCGACGTTTTGGGCGGCGGGCTCGGGCGGCGCTCCTTCGGCCGCCTTGCCGGTGGAGCCGCGGAGCCCGAACCAATTGACCGCCGAGCCGGCGATCATCAGGACCGCCGAGACGACCGACGCCAGGTGGAAGGCGTCGACCGAGGCGAGCTTGGCCGCGGCCGCGAGCGCCGGATCGGTGCCGGGTCGGGCCGGGTTCAGCGGCACGATCACGGCGCGGACCGCCGGGTCGTCGGCGTTGAGCCCCGGGACGTGCGCCGCCAGGGTCGCGTAGAACGTTGCGGTGATCGCCACGAAGATCACGGCGCCGAGCAGCGGCTGGCCGACCCGTGACAGGGCGTTGTTGATCGCCGACCCCAGGCCGGAGTTGCGCGACGGGATCGAGCCCATCAGCGTGCTCGTCAAGGGCGCCACGACCATTGCCATCCCGAAGCCGGAGGCGAGCGCCGCGGGCAGCACGTCGATCAGGGCGGCGACCGGCGGGACGAGCGTCGACGGCCGGGCCAGATCGGCCAGCCACGGTGCGGAGTCGGCGGGAATCCGGGCCAGCCACAGATAGCCGGCCGCGACGAGGAGCGGCCCCGCGACGAGGAAGACCCGCGAGCCGAACCGTGCCGTCAGCGCGCCGACTCGCGCCGAGACGGTGGCGAGGATCAGGCCGGCCGGGAAGCCGATGATCGCAGCGCCCGTCGCGCTGTAGCCGAGCGTTCCCTGGTAGAGCAGGGCCGTGTAGCTGAACGACACGTAGAGCGCGCCGTAGATCAGGAAGGTCGCCAGGTTGATCGTCGCGAACTCGCGGTTGCGGAAGAGCGACAGCGGAACGAGCGGTCGCGACCGGGTGGCCATGAGGATCGGGAAGATCACGAGGGCCGCGGCACCGATCCCGAGCGAGACCCACGCCGTGGGGTCGGTCCAGCGCGACTCCTGGCCGCGGATCGCGCCGAACGCCAAGCCGCCGACCGCGGCCGCGCCGACGACGGAGCCGAGCCAGTCGAAATGGCCCGAGGCGTCCGGGTCGCGGCTCTCCGCCACGTGGCGCACCGACGCCCAGAGCGCGATCGCGACGAGCGGGACGTTGATCAGGAACGCGACCCGCCACGACACGTTGTCGACGAGGAGGCCGCCGAGGATCGGCCCGAGCAGGGTCAGCGCCGACGTGGACGATGCCCACAGCCCGAACGCCCGGGCTCGGGCGGCGCCCTCGAAGGTGGCGGTGATGATCGCCAGCGAGCCCGGCACGAGGAGGGCGCCGGCCGCGCCCTGGAGGAGCCGCGCGACGATCAGGATCTCGAGCGAGGGCGCGATCCCGCACAACGCCGAGATCACGCCGAACGACACGAGCCCGATCACGAAGATCCGCCGCCGGCCGTACCGATCGGCCAGCGCCCCGGCGATGATCAACAGCGCCGCGAGGACGGCCAGGTAGCCGCTGCCGATGTAGGCCTGGGCCTCCAGAACGCCCAGCCCGGTCAGCGACGGGAGCTCCTCGCCGATCCGCTTCAGGGCGAGGTTCACGATCGTGCTGTCGAGGAACACGATCCCCGAGGCGACGATCGCCGCCAGCAGGGTCCATCGCTGTGCTCGGGTCATGAGGGCGGAGTGTCGCACGGGTCCGCGCCCGGCGGCGCGCGTTCGGCGCGATGCGGCGCACTCAGGGCAGGCTCGTTCGAGCGCGGATATCCTCGCGCCATGCCGGGACCCGGACCGATCGCGCTCGTCGGATCCGGCGAGTTCCTGCCCGCCATGGCCGACGTCGATCGGGCCCTCCTGGCCGCGACCGGCCGCTCGCGCCCGCGCGTGGCGATCCTGCCCACCGCGTCGTGGCCGGACGGCGAGGACGTCTTCCGGCGCTGGGCGTCGATGGGGGCGGAGCATTTCAGCGCGCTCGGCGCCGAGGTCGAGCCGGTCCTCGTCCGCGACCGCTTCGACGCCGACGACGACGCCCACGCCCAGGCCATCGGCGAGGCCGATCTGGTCTACCTCTCGGGCGGCAAGCCCGGCCACGTGAGCGAGGCCCTCGTCGGGACGGCGGTGGGTGACGCGCTCCGGGCGGCCCATGACCGCGGCGCGACGATCGCCGGCTGCTCGGCCGGAGCGATGACGATCGCGGGCCGGCACTGGGACCTGCGCGGGCGGCGGCTGTTCTGGCCGCTCCGCTGGCGCTCGGGCCTGGGGCTCGTGCCGGGGGCCACCGTGATCCCGCACTACGATGCGTTCCCCGAAGCCTTCGCGGCGATGATCGTCCTCCAGGCTCCGCACGACGTCGCGACGATCGGGATCGACGAGGAGACCGCGATCGTCGGCAGCGACGGCGCTTGGCAGGTCCAGGGCCGCGGCCGAGCCACGGTCTGGCACGGCCGCCACCGCGAGCGCTACCGGGCGGGCGAGGCCTTCCGGCTCTAGAGGCCGGCGACGGGTCGGCTCGCGTCCCGGGAATCTCGAACGCCCCGGCCGGCGGGCCGGGGCGTTCGGGTTCAGCAGCGGCGTCCGGGAGCGCGGGTCTGGGCCGCCACGCTCGACCGGGTTCGGTCAGGTCGGAGCGTCAGTCGGGCTTGACCTGCCGGAAGCAATCGGAGCAATAGACGGGTCGATCCATCCGTGGCTTGAAGGGCACCTGCGCCTGGTTCCCGCACGAGGAGCAGATCACCGCGAAGTACTCCCGGGCGACCCGCTCGTCGCCTCGCTCGTAGCCGCGCGGTCCCCCGATGTCGCGGACGTCATAGCCGGCGTCGCGACTCGCCCGCCGGCTCGCCCGGCAGCTCGCGCACCGCTTGGGATCCGACGCGAACCCCTTCTGGATGTAGTACTCCTGGTCGGCCGCCGAGTGGATGAACTCCACCCCGCAATCGACGCACGTGATCGTTCGATCCGTATAGGTCACGAGGCCTTCCTCTCCTCTGAGCGCGATCTGGGGCGCCTGCGGTCCGGGCGCTCGAGGGCGGCCCATTCGGCGGACGGGACGGTGCGATCGCGTCGGGGGCGAGGCCGGCGCCGCGCTATCCAGGTGCCGTTATGGAGTCCCTGATGGGGCGCACGGGTTGGTCGATGGCTCGACCATACACCGATCGTCCAGATCGAGCGTTGCAACGGCCGAGACGGCCATCCACGCTCCGAGACGGGCGCAAACGGCCACACCTGGGGCTCGTGCGGTCCGCCGGTACCTCGCTCCGGCCGTCGGCTGGCGCGTGTCACAATGGCCCCCGACAGCCGAGGATCGGGCGAGACCCCAGACCCGCCCAGCCGCGAACCCGACGAGGACGCGTCGCGCGTCGCGGTGTCAGCTCGGCGCCGCCTGCCCGAGCGACGAGGAGGCCACGCCGAACCGGATGCTCCGCCTGCTGCACACCGCCGACGTCCATCTCGGCGCCCGTCACGCCGATCTCGGCGACCAGGCCGCGGCCCAGCGCGAGCGCCAGCTCGCCGCGTTCGTCGCGACGATCGAGCTCGCGATCGCCGAGAGGGTCGACGTCGTCCTGATCGCCGGCGACCTGTTCGACTCGAACACCCAGCCGCGGCGGACGGTCGAGCGCGTCGCCGCCGAGCTCCGCCGCCTGGCGGACGCCCGGATCCGGACGGTGATCATCCCGGGCACCCACGACGTCTACGACCGCGCGTCGATCTACCGGGTCCATGACCTCAAGGCGATGGCCGGCTCGAGCGCGGACGACGACCTCGTCACGGTCCTCACGCCGGAGCGTGGCGAGGTCCACCTCAGCGCCTGCGACGTGATCGTCCACGGCCCCGTCTTCGCCACGAAGCGGGCGCCGCACAGCCCGCTCCGCGACCTCTCCGTCAGGGGCGGCGACGGTGCGACCTGGCACGTGGGCATGGTCCACGGCGCGCTCGCGATCCCGGGCCGGACCGACGGCGACGAGGTCGTCATCACCCGCGACGAGATCGCGGCGACCGGCCTCGACTACCTGGCGCTCGGCCATTGGCACTCGACCCAGGACGGCAAGGCCGGAGGAACGACCTACGCCTACGCCGGTGCCCCCGAGCCCGTCGCGGTCAGCCAGGACGGGGCGGGCAAGGTCCTCCTCGTCCGGCTCGACGAGACGAACGGCAGCCGGTCCGTGGGGCTCGAGGAGCGTGCCGTCGGCCGGACCCGGTTCGATCGGCTCGACATCGACGCCGCCGAGATCGACGACGAGCCGGCCCTCGTGAAGCGGATCGTGGCGCTGGCCGACCCGGACCTCGTCCTGGAGGTCCGGCTCACCGGGGTCCGGCCCGATGCACTCGACGTGGCGGCCGACGACGTCGAGGAACAGGCTCGGGGCGGCTTCCTGAAGGTCCGCGTTCGCGACCAATCCGTGCCGGCCCTGACGGAGGGGATGCTCCCGTCGGCCGACACGATCCCGGGCGCCTTCATCCGCAACGTCGAGGCCCGGATCGCCGAGCTCGAGGCGGATCCCTCGCCCTCGTCGCTGGAGGACGCGGCCGAGCTCCGCGACGTCCTCCGGCTGGGCCGCCTGCTCCTGGCCGGGCACGAGGTGTCGCTGTGAGGATCACCCGCCTCACGCTCCGCGACGTCCGCCGGTATCGCGAGCTGGAGGTCCCGCTGTCGGGTGGGCTGACGATCGTCCACGGCCCCAACGAGGCCGGCAAGACGACGATCCAGCGGGCGATCGAGCTGGCCCTGACCCGGAAGGTCACGAGCGGCGGCGCGGACATGGACGCGCTCCGCCCGTGGGACGCCGGTGACGGGCCGGCGCGGCCCGAGATCAGCCTGGTCTTCGAGATCGAGGACGAGGAGCGCGGCCTCCGCGTGGGAACGCTCGAGAAGATCTTCCGAGGCGGGAAGGGGACCGTCCGGCTCGAGGTCGACGGCGAGGTGATCACCGATCCGACGCTCGCCGACCAGGCCCTGGCCGAGCTGACCGGCATCCCGAGCGAGGCGTTCTTCCGCTCGACCGCGTCGGTCCGCCACCAGGAGCTGGCCGATCTCGACCGGGACGAGGCGGCGCTCCGCGACCGGCTCCAGGCATCGATCAGCGGCGCGGATCGCGGCACGTCGCGGGCGCGCAAGAAGCTCGAGCGCGCGCTTTTCGACCTGAACACGCGCGGCGCCAAGAACCCGGGCCGGCTGAAGACGGCCGAGGAGGCCGTCGCGCAGGCTGCGGCGGCGGTGGAGCAGGGCGAGCTCGCCCTCGTCCAGCTCGAGCGCGACCGCGACACCCTCGGCGGCGCGCGCGAGCGACGGGCCGAGAGCGAAGCCGGCCTCGCGGAACGGCGCTCGATGCTCGAGAAGGCGCGTCAGGCCGAGCGTCTCACGGGCGAGCGGGACGCCGCCCAGGAGCGCTTCGAGCGCTACCGGCAGGCGGTCGGCGTGGCCGGGGAGCTGGCCACGCTCCAGAGCTCCCATCCGTCGGAGAACCCGCTGCCGGTCCTCGAGCAGATGGTCGTCCGGCTGCGCGCCCTCGACACGAAGATCCGCGAGCTGCGCGCCGCCCTCGCCGGCGAGGTCGAGGTCCAGTTCGAGGTCCCGCCGGAACCCACCTGGCGGCCGCTGTCGCGGGTCGCCCTCCTCCTCGTCGTGCTCGGGCTCATCGGCGCGGGCGCCTGCTTCGGGCTGGACGTGCTGGGCATCGCCACCCTCGGGAGCGCGCCCCAGCTGCTGGGCGGCGCGGCCGCCGGGATCGGGTTCATCCTCGCCTTCGTGGCCTGGTGGCTCCGTCGCAGCGATCGCGTCAGCACCCAGCTCCAGGACGTCGAGATCCATCGCCGCCTGCGCGGCCGATCGGAGATGGAGGCGGAGCTCCGGCAGGCGGAGGCCGACACCGCGCAGCAGCTCATCGGGCTCGACCTGCCCGATCTGCCCGCCGCGGAAGAGCTCCTCGCCCGCCAGCAGGAGCACACCGGGAAGATCGAGCGCCTCACCGCGCAGCTCGACGGGCTCGTCGGCAAGGACGACCGGGACACGCTCGAGGCGACCCGGGACACGGCAGCCCTCGACGTGGAGCAGAAGACCCACGCGCTCGAGGCGCTCGGCCCGATCGCGAAGGAGCCGCGGGCACGCGAGCGGCTCGAGGTCGAGGTCCACGACCTGGAGGCCGCCCTCGAGCGAGCCCGTGACGACGAGGCGAATGCCCGGGCCCGGGTCGAGGCGAACGCCGTCGACGCCGAGGCGGTGGCGGGTCACGCGGAGCGCCTCGCGGGCTGGCGCGAGCAGCTGTCCGCCCTCCAGCGGCGCTCGCGCGTGTACGACCGGACGCTCAAGGAGATCGAGGCGGCCGAGCAGGCGACGATGAAGACGGCCACCCGCTTCCTGGAGCGCCAGATGGTTGCCGACGTGGACCGGATCACGGGCGGCCGCTACCGGCGGATCTCCGTCGACGACCGGAACTTCGACCTGCGGGTGTTCGCGCCCGAGAAGGGCGACTGGGTGGACGTCCGCGCTCTCAGCCAGGGCACGCTGGATCTGGTCTACCTCGCGGCGCGGCTTGGGCTCGTCCGGCTCGTGACCGGCGATCGCCGCCCGCCGCTCGTGTTCGACGACCCGTTCGTCACGCTCGACGATGACCGCGCCCGGCGCGCCCTGGAGCTGCTCCGGGAGATCGCGCGGGACTTCCAGGTGATCTACCTGACCACCTCCGATCGATACCACTCGGCGGCCGACGCAGTCGTCGAGCTGGCCGGGCCGACCGAGACGGACGAGGGCGCGCCGGAGTCGGAGCCCCAGCCCGTGGGGTCGGCCAACGGCTGACCCGGCCGGACCGGGCCTCGCCGTCGTCGTCCTCGGACTCGCCTCGGCCATCGCCTGGGGTGCCGGCGACTTCATCGGCGGCTGGTCGGGCCGGCGCGCGGCGGTGCTCGGCGTGGCGATCGTCGTCGACTTGTTCGGCGTCGCGATCATGGTCCTGCTGGGCCTCGCGATCCGGGAGCCGTTCCCGGGCCCGGCGACGACGGGCCTGGCGATCGTGGCCGGGTTCTTCGGCGTCGCGGGGATCCTCGGCCTCTACACCGGCCTGGCCGTCGGCCGGATGGGCGTCGTGGCGCCGGTCACCGGCGTGCTCGCGGCCGTCCTGCCCGTCGTGGTCGGGTTCGCCCGGCTGGGCTGGCCCGGGCCGGAGGTCGCGGCGGGGATCCTCCTGGCGCTCGTGGCGGTCGTCCTCGTCTCGCGTTCGGAGGACCCGAGCGGGCGACGCTCGGGGATCGAGTACGGCCTGGTCGGCGGGATCGGGCTCGGCTTCTTCAACATCGCGATCGGGGCCTTTCCCGAGCACCTCGTCGCCTGGCCGCTCGCGATCGTCAAGCTGTCCTCGATGGTCCCGATCGCGCTCCTGGTGCTCCTGGCTCGGCGGCCGTGGCGGATCCCGCGGCCGATCCTGCCGGTCGTCCTCCTGGGCGCGATCTCCGACCTCGCCGGCAACGGGCTGTACATCCTGGCGACGCAGGCCGGTCGGCTGGACGTGGCGGCGACGCTCAGCTCGCTGTATCCGGTGACCACGGTGGTCCTCGCGGTCGCGGTCCTGCGGGAGCACGTGACGCGGAGCCACCTGGTCGGGATCGTCCTCGCCGCGATCGCGATCGCGCTGATCGCCGGAGGGACCTCAGCTCCGGCCGTCTGACAGTGGTCCGGGCGGCCCCGTCGCGACGAGGTGGACCGCCGCGAATCCCTCCAGGCGGATCGCCGCGGCGACCGCGGCCGGATCGTCGCCGAGGCGGGCCAGGGCCGCGAGGTGGCGATCGACGATCTCGGCTGGAACGATCCGGCCGGCGCGCTGCGCGTTGCGGGCGTGGATCGTCGCGGGCTCGGCGACGAGGACGATCGCGACGGCTGGGACCGCGGCCGCCCGGGCCAGCCGGACGAGGGCCAGCCGAGCATGGCGCTCGACGTTCGTGGCATCGACGACGACGAGTCGCCCGGCGGCGAGCCGTCGGCGGACCTCGCGGTGGAGGATCGTGAACGCGACCTTCGTCGCCCGCTGGTCCGCGGCGTCGCCGGCGACGACCTCGCGGAGGGCATCCGAGGACAGGACGTCGGCCGGGGCAAACCGCCCGGCGGCGAACGTCGACTTGCCCACGCCCGCGACGCCCACGAGCACGACGAGTCCGGTTGGGGGGAGCGCGGGAACGAGCGCGTCGGGATCCAGCGCGGCCCGCCCGGGCGTGGCACCCGTCACGGCCGGATCCTTCGCGAGCCGCCCCTGGCGGTCAGCCCGTCGCGAGCCGGCCGCCGTCGCCGTCCGGCCCGTCGGGCTGGGGGCGGTACCGTCGGACCGCCCCGTTGAGGGCACTTCGACCGGCCGTCGCCGGACCCTCCTGCTCCGCGGTCGCGTGGATCTCTCCCTCGACGACCCGACGGAGGTTGTCGTACGTCCGGCGGAACTCGCGTTCGACGCGGTTGCCCGTCAGCAACCCGAAGAGCGAGCCCACGATCTCGCCCGGGAGCTCGTACTCCAGATCCACCCTGACGTCGCAGGCGCTCTCCGAGATCGGTCCGATCACCGTCGTCCAGCGCGCCCAGCCGCCGGTCGTTGCGCCGTTCACCTGGAAGAGGGCCGGTCGCTCCGCGGCGCTGACCACGAAGCGCGCGGCGAGCTTTCGGCCGGCGACCCGGTAATAGCCCGCGAAGCTCGATCCCACGCCACCCGGCCGGCCGGCGACGTCGCTCATCTCGACGAGCAGGGTCTGCCATTCGGGACTCCGCGCCGGGTCGGCGATCAGGTCGAACACGGCCGTCGCGGGCGCCTCGATCCTGAGCGTCGTCGACAGGTGGCTCATGCGTTCCCCCACTCCGCGGTCTGATCGGCGTCCCACGGAATCGTAGCCCAGCGGGTGAGGCCGCGCGGGCGAATCCGGCCGCTGTGATGGACGTGCAACGTGGAGTGTCGGGCGCGATCCGCGCCGCGCCGTCCGCTCAGGCCGGCCGGCGCCGGACCTCCCAGCCACCGCCCGCCTCGGACCGGCGGACCTCGTAGGCCGGCTGGTCGTACATCGCGGGGCCACGGGCGATGTGGCCATCCGCGAGCCGGAAGCGCGACCCGTGCCAGGGACACTGGATCGTGTCGCCGACGATCGTGCCGTCCGGCAGTGGTCCGCCGGCGTGGGCGCAGACCGCATGGACCGCGAGGACCTGCTCGCCGTTGCGGATCACCGCCAGGTCGTTGATGCCCGCGCGGAGCTTCGTGGGGCCGCCTTCGGGAATGTCCGGAAGGTCGCCCAGATCGAGCTTGACCCACTTCAGTCCGGCGCCACGCCAGGCGTTCCGGTTCACATGGGTCCCGATCAGGTAGACGAGATCCCCACCGATCGCGGCACCGAGCGAGAGCAGGAGGTAGGCGACGATCGCGATGAGGATCGGGGCGAGGCGATCAGCCGGCTGGCCGTTGCGGATCACGAGCGACACGATGTACAGGACGAGCGTCACGACCATGATCGTCATGTGGACCGTCGCTCGGTAGCGGGCGGTGCCGTCCACTTCGGCGTAATCCGCGGCACCCGTCACGGCGGAGGCGAGCATCGCCAGGACGCCGAGGAGCATCGAGACGTCGGCGACGAGCGGCTGGCCGATCAGGTCGGCCACGATCGAGACGGTCAACGCTCCGACCGCGACGTCCGTGACGACCGCATGGATCGGGTGACCCAGCCACGAGCCGTTCAGGAGGTGCTGGATGGGCCGGATCGCGTGGAACAAGGCCCCCAGCCAGCGGTGGTTGAAGTCGCCGAAGGGCCTCGACCAGCGGCTCTGGGCGTCGACCGCGCGGTTCACGTAGCGACCGATCATCGGATTCCTGCCTCCTTGGCCGAGTCTACGCCGCGCGCGGACGACCGGATCGCCGTGACCCGCGCCCGATACGCTTCGCGTCCATGTCAACGACCGACGACACGGGCAGATCCGACTGGCTCCGGGTCGTGGCCGTGTTCTGGCTCACGTCACTGGTCGAGGGGATCGGGGTCAGCCAGGTCTTCGCGTTCCTCGCCCCGGAGCTCCGGATCGTGGGCGTGCCGGACGCCGACCGGGCGCCGTTCGTCGGCCTGTTCTCGGCGCTGATCTTCGTCGTGGGGATGCCCCTCGTCCCGCTCTGGGGCGTGTGGGCCGATCTGTACAGCCGGAAGGCCGTCGTCGTCCGGAGCTGTCTCGTCGAGGCGGTCGTCTTCGTCTGTGTCGCGCTGTCCCGAGAGCCCTGGCAGCTGGCACTCAGCCTGCTCCTGATCGGTTTCCAGCTCGGCAACACCGGGATCATGCTCGCGGCGATCCGCGACGTCGTCCCGCGCCGCCGGATCGGGACGGTGATCGCGATCTTCGGCGCGTCGGGCCCGATCGGGTTCGCCATCGGGCCCACGCTCGGCGGCTTCCTCGTCGACACGCTCGGCTGGCCGCTGCCTTCCATCTACTGGGTGTCGGCGGGGCTGTCGATCGGCGCGGGTGCGCTCGTCTGGTTCGGCTCGACCGAGGTGCGGCCGGCCGTGGTCCGGACGGGACGCGTCCTGACGCTCGCCTTCGGAGCGCTGCGGGGCGTGCTGGGCGATCCGGCGATCCGCCGGATCTTCGCGATCTACGGCGTCGCGTTCCTGGCCAACCAGATGAGCCGGCCGTACCAGGCGCTGATCGTGGAGCGGATCGTGGGGCCCGGGCCCGGCCTCGCATCATCGATCGGGTTCGTGGCCGGAACGGCCGCCCTCGCCGGCGCACTGATCGCTCCCCTCGGCGGCCCGATCGGCGACCGGATCGGGTTCCGGCCGGTCCTGATCGTGTCGCTCGTCGTGGGTGGCCTCGCGCTGCTCGCCGTCCCCCTCGTCCCGGCGGTCCCGGCCCTGGCCGTGACGATCCTCCTGTTCAGCGCCGCGAATGGCCTCGTCGGAGCGATGGTCTTCAGTCTCCTGGCGACCGAGGTGCCGGAGGACCGTCGCTCGCAGACGCTGAACCTGGTGTACCTGCCGCTGTACGGGGCCGGGATCCTGGGTCCGCTCATCGGCGGGGCAGTCTCGACCGTGGCCGGGCCCACCGGGCCGTTCTGGATCGGGGCGGCGGTCTTCCTGATCGGGGCGGTCGCCGTCGCGGTCAGATTTCGGGCTCGGGCGGTTCCGGCGCGATCACCGAACTGAAAGGTCCGCGTGGCGACCATGACCGCGTCGCCCGTCGATCATCCCGGCGAGGCGTCCAGCCGACAGGAGACCCGCCATGACCGCCCAGCCCGCCACGGAGCGCGAGATCGCTCTCCACGAGCTCGTCGAGGAGACCGATCGGGGTCTCGTGTACGACCTCTCGACGCTCATGGACCGGCGCACGGCCCTCAAGGCCCTCGGGTTCACGACGATCAGCGCGGGCCTGATGTCGATCGTCGCGTGCTCACCGGGCGCGACGGCAGCCCCGTCCGCGAGCGCGGGCTCTGGCTCAGGCTCCAGCGCGCTCGCGGCTGGCTCGGACGCGTCGTGCGACCTGATCCCCGAGGAGACGGCCGGTCCGTTCCCGGGCGACGGCTCGAACGGCCCGGACGTGCTCAACCAGAGCGGCGTGGTCCGCGCCGACATCCGCTCGTCCTTCGGGTCGTCGTCGGGGACCGCGGCCGGGGTTCCGCTGACGATCAAGCTGGCCATCCAGGATGCCGCCAACGGCTGCGCGCCGATGCAGGGTGCCGCCGTCTACGTCTGGCACTGCGACCGGGACGGCAACTACTCGCTGTACTCGCAGGCGGCGGCTTCGCAGAACTACCTGCGCGGCGTCCAGGCGACGGACGGGTCAGGGGTGGCGACGTTCGAGTCGATCTTCCCTGCGTGCTACTCCGGGCGCTGGCCGCACATCCACTTCGAGGTCTATCGGGACCTCGAGGCGGCGACGGACGAGGCGAACAAGATCGCGACGTCGCAGATCGCCCTGCCGAAGGACATCTGCGACACGGTCTACGCGACCGACGGCTACAGCCAGAGCGTGTCGAACCTCGCCGCTGTCTCGCTCGAGCGCGACAACGTGTTCCGCGACGACGGCGGGGTCCACGAGCTGGGCACGATCAGCGGCGACGTCGCCTCGGGACTGACGGTCACCCTTGCGGTCAACGTCCGGGCCTGAGTCGTCGTCCGCGCCGGCGCCGCGCGCGAGTCGCCACACGACGCAGATTGCCATCGACTGAGCGTGACTCGGACGCAATTGCGACCGACCCGCGCTTGGACGACCCTCGGATGAGTCGCCACGTGACTCAGGCGGCGCGCGACGCCCCCTCCAGCGGAGATCGCCCGGGCAACAGCGGGATCACGGCGAGCAGCATCGAGATCCCGCCGTACCACAGTGCGGGCAGGGCGAGCATCGACGCGACCGGGACGGTCCAGCGCCGGTCGGTCCGGGCGCCCCAGACGACGATCGCGACGGCGATCGGGCCGCGGATCAGGAGCGGGACGGGGAGCGAGGCCCACGTTCCCGTCCGGCCGGATGCCACATTCGTCGCGACGACGGCGACCCAGTCCTGCCACAGGTCCGGCGCGAAGGCGTAGGACAGCGTGACCACGGCGGCCGTCGCGCCCAGCGCGATCCCGAGCGAGCGCCACTCGCGGCGGACGGCGAACCACAGCAAGCCGATCCCCGGTGTGATCTTCGTGAGCAACACGAGCGACCACGTCCAGGGCCATCGGAATCCCAGCACGATCGCCGCCGCCAGCAGCAGCGACACGTTCCCGCCGGCCACCTCCATCGCCGTGAACGGGAAGAGGAGTCCCGCGAGGAGCAGCCGCGGGCCGGTCAGGAACCGGACGGCAACCAGGAGCAGCGCCGTCCAGGCGGCCACGAATGCCTGCCATGGCAGGGCAGTCAGCGGCGAGACGAGCTGGAGGAACGCCGGCGAGTAGACATAGGCGATCGGGTCGTTCCAGTCGCTGTGGAGGTACGGATCGGCCAGCGAAGCCTGCCAGTAGCAGCGGGCGTCCTGGCCGGTCCCCCACAGCCGGCCCCACGGCTCGCTGAACGCGACGATCAGCGCCCAGCCCGCGACCGCCACGACCAGACCCGCCCACCACGGCGTCTCGAGGGCCCGCAGCGATGGCAGCCGGCCGGCCGCGGCGCGGCGCACGGCGGCGAACAGCCGATCGCCGGTCCGATCGAAGGCAAGGAGGGCGCTCGTCACCGCGCGATGATCGACGTTGGGACGGGTCGGCGCCAGCGACCCTAGCGGGGACGCCGCCTGGCGACGGCGAAGGCGGCGAGGGCCACGAACACGACGGCGAGTGCGCCGACCGCAACGGACTCGCGCAGCTCGATCTCGTGGTACCGGGCGCCGGGGATCGAGACGACCACGTCCTCGAACGGGGGCGGCCCGTTGCCGTCCCAGCCCATCTGGACCTCCGGGTGGGTCTGGTAAGCCTCCTCGTACGTGAGGACCTCGCCGTTCGGGAACTTCACCCGGCTCTCGAGATACAGGTCGTTGTCCCACGAGAACGTCTCGCCCGACGCGATCACCGAGTCGTTGAGGAGCAGCGTCCGGTCGACCTTGTCGATCGCCGCGCTCAGCGCGCCCACGAGGATCAGCGTCAGGACGAGCGTTGGGATGGTCCGGCCCAGGATCGCGCCGATCGCGAGCGCCACCGCCGCCACGCCCAGCGCCTCGACGGCAACGAACGGACCGCGATTGCGGAACCCCATGAACGACTGGTCGAGATCGGTCGCCGGTGCGAGCTGATGGAGCAGCGCCCCGGACGTGAGCCCGATCGCGAGTCCCGCGAGTCCGGCCATCGCGAGGATCGGCACGGCCCGTTGGGCGAACCAGCGCAGCCGTGACGGGCCCAGCGACCAGGCCAGCCGCGCCGTTCCGGTCTCCAGCTCGCGGGCGACGATCGGGCCACCGGCGAGGAGCCCCGCCACGATCGGGAAGATCGGAACGAGCGATGTCGACGCGCGCAGCAGTCGGTCGAGCCAGGTCGCCATCGACGACTGGCAGAGCGACGAGAAGACCGGGCCCGAGCTCGAGAAGCAGTCGGCATATCCCCCCGAGCTGAACAGCCAGATCGTCACCGCCGACACCGCGACCGAGATCAGCGTGGCACCGACGATGATCAGCGTCTCGAAGCGCTGCATCCGGAACGACAGGAGCGCGGGTCGGAGCATCATGCGGCGGCCTCCGCGGACGCCGCAGCCGCGTCGGCCGCCCGCCGCCGACCCGCCGCCAGGTGGCCGATCACGACCTCCTCCAGCGTGGCGGCCCGTCCGATCGGCTCGGACGTCGCGTCCGCCAGGGCGGGCACCCGGACGAGCGCCAATGGCTCGCCGGCGGGCGCCGGAAACGTGCCCACGACCGCGTCGGCTCCGGCGATCGCCGCCGCCTCGGCCGCCGTCCCTTCGATGATCCGGTGGTGGACGAGGGCCTCGGTGACGGACAGGTCCAGGAGGGTGTGACCCTTGCCCAGCACCACCAGCCGGTCGCACGCCTGCTCGATGTCGGTGATCACGTGGGACGAGAGGAGCGCCGTCGCGCCGGACGCACGAACCGCCTCGACCATCAGGTGGAGGAACTCGCGCCGGGCGAGGGGATCGAGCGACGCGAGGGGCTCGTCGAGGAGCAGGATCGGAGCCCGCGTGGCGAGCGCGAGGGCGAGGCCGACCTGCGCTCCCTCGCCGCCGGACAGCTCGCCGGCGCGGGCACGGAGCGGGATCGACAACCGCTCCACGTAGTGCGCGGCCATCGCACGATCGAAGCCGGGTCGGAGACTGGCTGCCAGCTCGATGTGGTCGGTGATCGAGAGGTCCCGGTATAGCGACGGCGTCTGCGGCACGTAGCCCACCCGGGCCACGGCTCCCCCGCGGTCCTTCTGCGGATCCACCCCGCCGGTCGACAGGCGGCCCTCGGTCGCCCGCTCGAATCCGATCCAGCTCCGGATCAGGGTCGACTTGCCGGAGCCGTTCGGTCCGACGAGCGCCGTGATCGACGACGCCGGCACGGTCAGGTCGACGCCACGCAGCGCCCAGGTCCGCCGTCGGTAGCGCTTGCCGAAGCCATGGGCTTCGAGGACGGCCGTCATGCTCCCTCCCTCATCGTCGCCGGGTCGTCGTGTGGCGGCTCGGCGCCCGTTCCCCAGGACGAGCGCCGGCCGCGTGGGAATGTGCCGGGTGGATCGTGGACGACGGGCGTCATCGTCGCGTGTCGGCGGGTGCATCCGCGACCCGGCGGTCCCCGGCGTCCCGTTGCGGGACATCCCGGTACGGGCTGGCCCAGGCCGTCTGCTACGGTCCGGCCGTGTTCGCCTCGCAGATGCGCGACCAGGCCCGGTTGGTGGTTCCGGCGATCGTCATCGCCGCGTTCGGCCTGGCGCTCGGGATCGCCGCGACGACCGCGTCGTACCAGCCCGGCGTCCGCTTCTCGACCGATGGCCGCGACGGCGGTCTCGTGGTCGCCGAGGTCGACCACCTGAGCCAGGCCGAGCGCGACGGGATCCGGCCCGGCCTCCTCGCCGTCTCGATCGATGGCTGGCAGCTCATCCAGCTCCCGAGCTACGTGGTCGACGAGCCGAGCCCAGGCTTCATCGGGAGCTTCGACCCGGATGCCCCTCCGACCACGCACCTCGAACCGGCCCGGCCCCAGATCGACTCCGCGGCGGCGCGCCAGATCGTCGGGATCGTCAACCGCGGGTTCGAAACGGCCTCGTTCATCGATCCCTCTGCGCTCGACACCGTGGCCGGTGACTACTCGACCCTCAATGTCTTCTATCCCGGCGCCTTCCGCTTCGACCAGTCCCGGATGTCCGTCCTGATCGGGATCGGAGTGCTCCTTGCGGCGACGTGGTGGCTGCAGACCGGGCGGTTCGGGGCGACGGTCCGGGACCTCGCCATCCCCCTCGCGGTGGCGACGGCCACGCCATTCCTGGTGCTCCCGATGCTGGCGACCGGCGCCTTCTGGCCGACCGTCGTCGGGTGGGGGCTGGATATCGGCGCGATGCTGCCGCTCGCGGCCGGCTTGGCGGAACGTGTCCGTCAGCCGGACGAGCGGCGGATCGTCCACGTGGGCATCGGACTGTTCGTCGTCGCCGCCGCGGCGGCGGTGCTCGGCGCCGGCCTTGGGGACGGCTCGGACGAGTCGCGCGGAACCCTGCGCTGGATCCTCGTCGGGGCGATCCCCCTGCTGCCCGGTCTCGCCGCCGCCGGGCCGATCGATCTGAACCGGTTCCGCGGCCGGGTCGCCGGCGGCATGCCCGCTCTCGGCGGCCTGCTCGGTTCGACCGAGCTGGCGGTCGCCGGAGCCACGCCGCTCTTCGCGCTCGGCAGCGACCACACGCCGTTCGTCGTGCCCCTCCTGGCGTGGCTGACGGCGATCTGGCTGGCCGCCCGCTTCACGATCCGGCCGCTGGCCCGGGTTGCCTCACGGGCCACCCTCCAGCGGGATCTCGTCGTCGCCGCCGCGGAAGCCGAACGAGCCCGCCTGGCGGCCGACATCCACGACGACGCGCTCCAGGAGCTGACCCTGCTCGTTCGCCGGCTCGAGGCGAGTGGCGACACGGAGGGCGCCGAGATCGGCCGGACGGTGGCGGATCGCTTGCGAGCGATCTGTGGCGACCTGCGCCTGCCGATCCTCGACGATCTCGGCGTGGGGCCGGCGCTCGACTGGCTCGTCCTGCGGATCGAGCGGCTGGCCGGCGGCGAGGTCCGGCTCGAGCGGGCCGACGACGCCCGCCACTCGCCGGACGTGGAGCTGGCGATCTTCCGCGTCGCCCAGGAGGCCCTCGCGAACGCGGTGAAGCATGGCCGGCCGCCGATCGTCGTCCGCTATCGGTCGACGCCCGCGGGGATCTCGCTCGCCGTCGACGATGCCGGGCCGGGCATCGCGGACGACGCACCCGAGACGGCGGAGCAGGCCGGTCGCTTCGGGCTGCTGAACATGGCCCAGCGGGCCGAGCAGATCGGGGCGATCCTCGACGTCCGGCGCTGGCCCGGCGGCGGGACCCACGTCGCGCTCGAGTGGCGGCCGCGTTGACGGACCCGATCCGGGTCATCGTCGTGGACGATCACCCGGTCGTTCGCGATGGGACGGCGGCTCTGCTCGGGGCCCAGGCCGGCATCTCGGTCGTTGCGACGGCCAGCTCGCTCGCGGAGGCGCGGTCCGTGCTCGCGCTGACCCCGGCCGACGTCGTCCTCCTCGACATCCGGCTCGGGACCGAGTCCGGGCTCAACCTCCTGACCGGCGACGACCCGGGCCCGGGCGTCATCGTCCTGACCGCCTACGACTACCCGCAGTACGCCGACGCCGCCCTCCGGCTCGGAGCCTCCGGGTTCATCCTGAAGACGGCGCCCCTGGCCGAGCTGCTGGACGCGATCCGGCGGGTCGCCGCCGGCGGGATGGCGTTCTCGGTTCGGCCTCGGGCCGGCGCCGGCATCGCGCGGCTGAGCGAGCGCGAGCTCGACGTCGTCCGGCTGGTCGTCGACGGCCGGTCGAACGACGAGATCGGGGCGCGCCTCGGGATCGGACCGAAGACCGTCGAGTCCCACCTGCGCCGGCTGTTCGAGCGGTTCGACCTCGCCTCGCGGACGGAGCTCGCAACCCGCGCGTTGCGCGAAGGCTGGCTGGACGTCCCGCCCGTCACGTGACCGCCATGCGAGCGGGATACCGTTCGCGGGCCATGCACATCCGACCCGTCCGTCCGACCGAGCACGACGCCCTCGTCGACATCTGGCTGCGGTCCGTCCGCGCGACGCACACGTTCCTGACCGAGCCCGAGATCGACGCGCTCATCCCCGATGCCGGCGACGCGCTGGCCCCGGGCGGCCCGCTCGAGCTGTGGATCCTGGCCGAGGACGTCGACGACCGAGCGGTGGGGTTCATGGGCCTGGTCGGCTCCGACGTCTCGGCCCTGTTCCTGGATCCGGACGTCCGGCGGCAGGGCGGCGGACGGGCATTGATCCAGCACGCCGTGTCCCTGCGCGGCCCGCTGACGGTCGAGGTGAACGAGCAGAACCCGGACGCGGTCCGGTTCTATGAGGCGATGGGCTTCCGGATGATCGAACGGACGCCGACGGACGGCGACGGGCGCCCTTACCCGATCCTGCGGATGGCTCAGACCGGCGGCTGACCGCCTCGGGCTCGCGGGCGCCGCTCGCGCTAGGCTGGACTCGATGGCCCACTCCCACTCCGCGGCCGGCCGGCACGCGGGCTCCCTTCGCTCGGCGCTGGCGATCCTCGGCGGGCTCCTGGTGCTCGAGCTCGTCGCGGGGCTCGCCGCGAACTCGCTGGCCCTCCTCGCCGACGCCGGCCACGTGTTCGCGGATGTCAGCGGGATGGTCCTGTCGCTCGTCGCGATCCGGGTCGCGACGCGGCCGCCATCGGGCGGGCGGTCGTTCGGCCTGTACCGGCTCGAGATGCTGGCGGCGGCGATCAACGCGGTGCTGTTGCTCGGGATCGCGGTCGTCGTCCTCGTCGAGGCGCTCCGCCGGCTGGCCGCCCCGCCGGAGGTCCAGCCGGGTCTCGTGATCGTCGCGGCGGCGCTCGCGCTCGGGGCGAACATCGTCGCCTTGCGCCTGCTCTCGACCGGCCAGCGCGAGAGCCTGACGATGCGCGGCGCCTATCTGGAGGTTGCCGGCGATCTCCTGGGGGCCGGAGCCGTCCTCGTCGCCGGGGTCGTCATCGCGCTGACCGGCTGGCATCCGGCCGACGCGATCGCCTCGATCGTGGTCGCCGTGCTGATCGTCCCGCGCACGGTCCGCCTGCTCCGCGACAGCATCGACGTGCTCCTGGAGGCGACGCCGAAGGACGTCGACCTGGGCGACGTGGAGCGCCACATCCGCGAGGCGCCGGGGGTCGTCGACGTCCACGACCTGCACGCCTGGACGATCACGAGCGGGATGAACGTCGTGTCCGCGCATGTCGTGCTGGGTCCCGACGGCCGCCCGGGCGACATCCTCGACCACCTCGGAACGTGCCTCGCCGACGACTTCGACGTGAACCACTCCACGTTCCAGCTCGAGACGCCCGAGCACGTCCTGTGGGAGGCCCGCGCGGAGCAGGCCCAGCACTAACCGAGCGCCGTCCTCGCGATCGCGAGGACGAGGCCGAGGAGCCCGGCGCCGATGGCGGCGTAGCCGAGGCGCGCCATCTGGGGGCCGGCCGGCTGGCTGCGCGCTCCGACGACGAGCAGCACCCCGAACGCGGCCAGTCCGGCCGGGAGCAGCGTCGCGAAGGACGGGCTGCGCACGAGCGCCACGGCCACGAGGGCAACCGCGACCGTCCCGACGGCCGTTGCGAGCTCGTCGGCGGTGAACGGCTCGCCGCGCGTTCGTCGGACGTACGCGCGCGCCAAGAGCACGAGCGGCGTCATGACGATGACCGCCAAGGCCGCGCTGTCGGCGTTGGTCATCGCGCCATCATGACGATCCCGGCGAGCCGGTTTTGCCGTGCCCGCCTCGATCGGCGGATGGGAGCGGTGGTCCAGCCGGGGAACGGCCGCCCCAGGCCACGAGAAGAGCCGGAGCATCGACGGCCGCACGACCCAGCGGCTACGATGCGGTCACGCACATGAAGCCTCCCAGTCGATGCCCAACCTGCCGCCGCTCCCACGCCCGCGGCTGCGCCGACCGAACCCGGTCGGTGACATCGACGCGCCCGGCATCGCCGAGGTAGACGACCCGCGCGTCGTCGAGGCCGCCGGCCTCCGCTGGATCCATATCGACGATCCGCGCCTCGCCCACCGCGAGTGGCTCGAGCAGCATTACGACTTCCACCCGCTCGACTGGGAGGACGTCTACTCGCGCAACCAGCGCTCGAAGCTGGACGTGTACGACGACTACCTGTTCATCGTCCTCCACTTCCCGGTCTTCGAGAAGACGAGCGGACGGCTCCTCACGGCCGAGCTGGACCTGTTCGTCGGCTCGGACTATCTGATCACCTTCAGCGAGGTCCCGCTCCCGCCGCTCCAGGCGATGTTCGAACGGATGGAGTCGCGCGAGGAGCTCCGCGAGTCCACGTTCTCGAAGGGCTCGGGCTACCTCCTGTACAAGATCGTCGACACGAACGTCGACGCGGCGTTCCCGATGCTCCGCAAGATGGGCAACAAGCTCGACCGGCTCGAGGACGACATCCTCGAGGGCCGGAGCTCGGAGATCGTCCGCGACATCTCGAACGCGAAGCAGGAGATCATCAACTTCCGGCGGATCGTCCGGCCCCAGCGCGCGGTGCTGCGCGATCTCGAGCGCACGAAGCAGCGCTACCTGGCCGAGGAGCTGGAGATCTACTTCGACGACATCTCCGACGCGGCCGAGCGGATCTGGGACACGCTCGAGAACTACAAGGAGGTCGTCGAGGCGCTCGAGTCCACGAACGAATCCGTGCTGACCCATCGGCTGAACGACTCATTCCGGATCCTGACTGCGGCGTCCGTGATCCTCCTGCCTCTCACGCTCATCGCCTCGATCTACGGGATGAACGTGCCGGTTCCCGGCGAGAAGGAGCCGTACTCGTTCTGGCTCGTCCTCGCCTTGATGACGGCGATGCTCGTGGCCTTGGCCGTGATCTTCCGGCGGCGCGGCTGGCTCTAGCCCGGTGGCCGGTGCCCGGCCCTTCCACCCGGGTCTACGATCCGCGCATGGCCGCGCGAACCGAGCCGACCGGCGCGAGCCCGCTGGAGGCCGGGCGGAGCGCCTTCGCCCGAAGCGCCTGGACCGAGACCGCCGCCGAGCTGCAGGCCGCTGACGCGGCGGCACCGCTCGGGATCGACGACCTGGAGCGGCTCGCGACAGCCCTCCACATGCTCGGGCGGCCGCTCGACGCGAACCCGGCCTGGGAGCGGGCGCATCACGCCGCGCTGGCGGCCGGCGAGCCGGCCCGGGCCGCCCGCTTCGCGTTCCATCTCGTGATGAGCTTCGGCCAGCGCGGCGAGCACGCCCAGGCCGGTGGCTGGCATGCGCGGGGCATGCGGATCCTCGACGAGGCCGGGACCGACTGCGTGGAGCGGGCCTTGCTCAGCGTGCCGCTCGCGCTCCTCGCCCGCGACGAGCGCCGCTACGAGGACTCGCTGGCGATGTTCGACGAGCTTGCCGTGGCGGCGGCCCGCTTCCACGACCCCGACGTCCTGGCGATGTCCTGCCTGGGCCGCGGCGAGACGCTGATCGCCCTGGGCCAGGTCGATCGTGGGATCGCGCTCCTGGACGAGGCGATGGTCGCGGTCACGACCGGGGACGTGACCCCGATCAACGTTGGAATCGTCTATTGCGGCTCGATCGAGGGCTACCAGACCGCGTTCGATCTGGGACGAGCCCGGGAATGGACCGCCGCCCTCGACCGCTGGACCGCGTCCCAGCCGGACGCCCTGCCGTTCCGCGGCCGATGCCTCGTCTTCCGATCCGAGATCCGGCAGCTCCGCGGCGACTGGACGGCCGCCGCCCGCGAGGCGGACCAGGCGCACGACTGGCTGTCGAGGCCGCCGCCGGACCGAGCCGTGGGCGAGGCGTGCTACCAGCAGGCCGAGATCCACCGGCTGCGTGGCGACGTCGCGGCGGCGGACGCCGCGTTCCGGGAAGCATCGCGCTGGGGCAAGACCCCGGACCCGGGCCTGGCGCTGCTCCGGCTCGACCAGGGCAAGGTCGAGGCCGCCGTCGCCTCGATCGATCGGGCGCTCCAGGAGGCCGATCTGGCCACCCGCCCGCGCCTGCTCGGGCCCGCGGTCGAGATCCGTCTGGCGGCCGGTGACGTCGCCGGCGCGCAGGCGGCCGCAGACGAGCTCCGCGGGCTCGCCGGGAAGGGCCCGCCCAAGCCGCTGCTCCGAGCGATCACGGCCCGCGCGGACGGCCTGGTCCGGCTGGCCGAGGGCGATGTGGCGGGTGCGCTGGGGCTGCTCCGGACGGCGTGCCAGGTCTGGCAGTCGCTCGAGGCGCCCTACGACGCCGCCCGAGCGCGGGTGGCCGTCGCCCGCGCCTGTGGGGCGCTCGGGGATGAAGAGGCCGCGCGGCTGGAGCTCGGCGCGGCTCGCTCGGTCTTCGTCGAGCTGGGCGCGCGGGCGGCGCTCGCCGAGGTGGACGCCCTCCTCGCGACTGAGCCGGCGGCGCCGGGTGGGCTGAGCCCGCGCGAGCTCGAGGTCCTGGCCCACCTGGCCGCCGGGTCGACGAACCGCCAGATCGGTGCCGCGCTCGGGATCAGCGAGCGGACGGTCGATCGGCACGTCAGCAACCTGTACACGAAGCTCGACGTGTCATCGCGGGCCGCGGCGACCGCCTTCGCCATCGAGCATCGCCTCGCCTGATCGGCAAGTACCCACGCGGCCTCCCGGCGCGATTGGGTAGGTCTGCCGATGCGCGCCGTCGCGGGCGCCTCCTACGGTCGTGGCTGGCGACCGGCCGCTGGCCGGTCGGTCGCCTCCGAAGGCCAGCGACGGAGGTGCACGATGAGCAGCAACAGCGCAACCGAGCGGATCGACACGGTGGTGATCGGGGCCGGCCAGGCCGGTCTGTCGGCGGGCTATTACCTGGCGCAGCGCGGGCTGCCGTTCGTGATCCTCGACGCCGACGCCCGCATCGGCGACCACTGGCGGGAACGCTGGGACTCGCTGAAGCTCTACAGCCCGGCCGCCTACGACTCCCTGCCGGGTCGGCGGTTTCCGGCCAAGGCCTACTCGTGGCCGACCGGGCGGGAGATGGCCGACTACCTCGAGGCCTACGCCAGCTGGTTCCAGCTCCCCGTTCGGAGCGGCGTCCGCGCGGATGTCGTGGACCCCACCGACGACGGGTTCGTCGTCACGACCTCGGACGGTCGCCGGATCGCGGCGCGCCAGGTCGTCGTCGCCAGCGGACCGTTCCGTCGACCCCGCGTGCCCGAGATCGCCCGCCAACTCGATCCGGCGATCCATCAGCTCCACTCGCACGCGTACCGCAATCCGGCGCAGATCCCCGACGGGCCGGTCCTCGTCGTGGGCCTGTCGCACTCCGGCGCGGACATCGCCTGGGAGCTGGCAACGGCCGGCCACCGGACGTACCTGTCCGGCAAAGCGGCCGGCCAGCTGCCGATCCGGGTCGTCGACACCGGGCGGGCGCGGGTCGGCTGGCCCGTCGTCCAGTTCATGTTCAAGCACGTCCTGACGATCCGGACCCCGATGGGCCGGGGCATGCGTCCGCACGTCCGGATGGGTGGCGGACCGCTCATCCGATACCGCCTGCCGGAGCTCGACGCGGCGGGCATCGAACGGCACGAGGCGAAGACCGTTGGCGTGCGCGACGGAAAGCCGGAGCTCGCGGACGGGACCGTGCTCGATGTCCGGAGCATCGTCTGGGCGACCGGGTACACGCCGGACTACTCGTTCATCAACGCCGCCGTGATGGGCGCCGACGGCTGGCCCGAGGAGGTCCGCGGCGTCAGCCCGACAGTCCGCGGGCTGTACTTCCTGGGCGTGCCGTTCCAGTACGCCTTCAGCTCGATGCTGGTGACGGGCGCCGGCCGTGACGCGCGGTTCGTCGTCGACCGGATCGCCGAGCGGGTCGCGGCGCGGCGGAGCGCGGCCGCTCCGTCACCCGCGGCAGCCTGAGGGCGTGCGCGTCCGCACCGCTTGCGGGCGCCGGGGCCCCGGTCAGCTCGGGAGGTCGCGCTCCGCGGGGCCCACGTAGCGCACGTCCGGGCGGATCAGCCGGTTGGCCGAGGCCTGCTCCAGGGCATGAGCGGTCCAGCCGGCGTGGCGGGCCAGCGAGAAGGTCGCCGGGAAGAGGTCTGGCTTGAGGCCGACGCCCATCAGGACCGGCGCCGCGTAGTACTCGACGTTCGTCTTGAGGGCCCGCTCGGGGTGGCGCTCGGCGAGCAGCTTGAGGGCCATGTCCTCGACCTGGATCGCGAGCTGGAGCCAGTCGGGCTTGTGCTCCATCCCCTCGGCGACGTTGCGCAGCGCGGCGGCTCGCGGATCGTAGGCCCGGTATACGCGATGGCCGAAGCCCATCAGCCGCTCGTGCCGGTCGAGCGCGTCCTTCAGCCACTGCTCGGCCTTGTCGACCGAGCCCATCTGCGACAGCTGGTCGACGACCTCGGACGGGGCGCCGCCATGGAGCGGGCCCTTCATCGTTCCGATCGCCCCGCACACCGCGGACGCGATGTCGGAGTTCGTCGAGGTCACGACCCGGGCGGTGAACGTCGAGGCGTTGAAGCCGTGCTCGGCGCCGACGATGAAGTAGGCGTCGAGCGCCCGGGCCGTCTCGGCATCGGGGCGCGAGCCGGTCAGCTGGTAGAGGAAGCCCTCGACGAGGTCGAGCGAAGGATCGGGATCGACCGGGTCCTTGCCGTCGCGGATCCGGGCGAACGCGGCGAGCGCGGTCGGCGAGGCGGCGGTGATCGCGCGGGCCTGCTCCACCGTGGGTGGATAGGTCGGCCCGACCGCGGCGCCCCAGGCCGAGACCGCGGTCCGCAGCGCATCCATCGGCTTCGCCTCGCGCGGCAGGGCGCGCAGGGCGGTGAGGACGGCCGGCTCCAGCGGGCCGGTCGCGAGCCGGGCCTTGGGATCCCAGTCGCCGGTCCAGAGGAGGTTGGCCACGGCCGAGTACGAGCCGCGCTCGACGAGGTCGCCGATCCGGTAGCCGCGGTACGTGAGGCGGCCGTTCGCGCCGTCGACCTTCGAGAGGGAGGTCTCGCCGGCGATCACGCCCTCGAGGCCGGGCGAATACGGTCGATCGTCCGCGGGCCCCGCGGAGGTCGCCGGAATCGAGGCGGTCGAGTCGGTCATCGGGTCGATGGTAGCCCGCGTCGGCGGGGGGCGCCGGGGCCGATCGGCCCGATCAGCGCCGGTCGTTGGGGCTGAGCGCCTCGAGGATCACGCGCACGACGATCGCCCCGACGATCGCCACGACCAGGGCCGCCAGGAAGCCGGCGCCCTGGGTGAACCCGAGCTGCGTCGCGAGCCAGCCGCCGACGATCGCTCCGAGCACACCGACCACGACGTTCGGGAGGCAGCCCCGAGCGGTCCGGCCGCCCACGACCGCGCCGGACAGGGCACCCGCGATGAAGCCGAGGATGATCCAGTAGAGGATGTCGGGCATGGCGGTCAGTCTGCCAGATCAGGATCGGCGAGGAACGCCTCGATCGCCGCGACGAACGCCTCCGCGTGGGTGTGGTGGGCCGCGTGGCGCGCGCCGTCGATCGTCACGACCCGCGCGTCGCGAAGCCGCGCGTCGAGGGCCCAGGTCGCCGCCGTGAACGGAGCGGCGCTCGCGCCGCCCAGGATCTGGAGGACCGGCTGGCGGACCGCGCCCAGCGCCTCGAGGCCGGCGGCCGGCTCCACCTCGGCCCGAAGCTCGCGGATCGTCGTGTCCACCGCCGTGGCGCGGCGCGGCCAGATCGGGTTCGAGCGGAAGGCCTCGAGCTCGTCCGCGGGCATCCCGACGATCTCGCGCATGAACGTCGCGAGGGCCTCGTCGCGATTGCCCGCGGCGACGAGCGTCTCCACCCGGCGAAGCGTGGCCGCGTCCACGTCCTGGTAGCCGACGCCCGGCACCGGCGGTGCGCCTTCGTAGCAGACGACCCGCCGGATCGCGGCCGATCGGAGCGCGGCACCGAGCGCGATCCGGCCGCCGTAGGAGTGACCCACGACATCGACGGGGCCGGCTCGTTCTGCGGCGAGCGTCGAGGCGACGGCCGCCAGGTCGTCGTACTCGCGCTCGATCGAATAGGCCGCGCCCGGGTCCGCGTCCCCCGACGCGCCACGACCGCGCCGGTCGATCGCGGCGAGGCGATGCGCCGCGGCGAGGAGCGGGCCGCTCGTCCGCCAGGTCGTGTGGTCGGCGGTGGCGCCGTGGACGAGGATGATGGGCGAACCGCCCCGCCGTCTCCGCTCGAAGATCGCGATCTCGACCCCATCGGGCGCGCGAACGGACCGCCGGGCCTCCTCGGGACCGCGGTCAGCCGTCATCTTGCCCAGGCCTGCGAGCGGCGAGGCGGAACGGGCCTCAGAGGTCCGCCGCCGCTGCCCGGTCCACGATCCAGGTGGCGCCGGGTCGTCGCGCGAGCTGGGCGGGCAGCCGCCGCTCGTCCCGGTCCCCTTGGAGCACGTCGCGCAGCACGGCCGCCTTGCCGGAGCCGTGGGTGACGACGAGGAGATCGCGTGCGGCGGGGACGAGCAACGGATGGATGGTGACCCGGGCGACGTGCGGCTCGATGTGGGTGGGCGCCGGGACGCCGAGTGCCCAGGCGGATTCATCGAACGTGGCCGAACCGGGGAAGACCGACAGGATGTGGCCATCGGGGCCCATGCCGAGCAGGATCAGATCGAACGTCGGCCAGCCCTCGTCGTTCGTGTCCGGGCCGTCGGCACGGATCATCTCCGCATAGCGGGCGGCGGCCCAGTCCTGGTCGTGCGCCCCGGCGATCGCCTCGCTCGTGGGGACGGCATGGACGTGATCCATCGGGATCGGCAGGGCCGCCGGCCGCCCGTACGCGTCGAGGGCCTCGCCACCGGTCCCCGATTCGCCGGACATGCTCGCGCTGCCGAACAGGATGTCGAAGGCGATCTTCGCGTTCGAGAGCGGATGGTCGAGCGGCACCATGCGTTCGTCGGTGAACCAGAGGTGGACGCGCCGCCAGTCGATCTCGGCGCGGAGTGCGTCGCCGACCAGGTGCTGGTAGATCGCCGCCGGCGCGGACCCGCCGGTCGTCACCCAGTGCGCCTCGCCGCGGTCGTCGATCGCGACGTCGAGAATCTCGACGATGCGTTCCGCCGCAGCCTCGGCGCAGGCGTCGGGATCGGCCATGGTGACGATCGTGGGTTCGGTCATGAGGCGGCCCCTTCGGCGAGCGCGGCGGCCAGGGCGAGCGAATCGGAGGCCACGTGATCGCGGCCGCCGCCTTCGATCGCCTCGGCCAGGAGGTCGATGTCGTTGCGGCGAGGCGCGGTGAAGCCGCGCTCGAGGGCATGGACGCCGTCCTGCCAGACGCGGACGTGGACCGCGTCCTGCTCGGCGGTCACGTCGGCGCGGAGCTCCGAGCCGCGCCAGTCGGCCAGGAGCTCGACCCGGAGGGTCGTCCCGGTCGGCATCTCGGAGAGGACCGGCCGGATCACCACGGCGACGTCCGTCCGGTCGAGCCGGAGCGTCGCGCTCAGGCCCCCGCCGGGGCCGGCGAGCGGTTTGCCGCGGCCTGGGCCGGACTTGTGCGGCGTCGCGTGGCCCATGGGAGCGAGCGGCTTGACGACCGTCATCCCGAGCCGCGACCCGATCCACGCCGCGTGGTACAGCGGCTTGACCACGTTCGCGGTCTCGATCCCGAATTCATCGCGCACGCCGTACGTCACCGCGATCCGGCGGATGTGGCGGAGGTACGGCGAGAAGTCCGGGACGTCGAAGATCGCGGCGATCGCCTCCCGCCAGCGCGACTGGCGGACCATCGCGAAATCGGAGATCGCGATCGTCGTGCCCGCCGAGAGCGCGGCCATCTTCCGGAGCGACGCCAGACCGGTCCCGCGCCAACCCGAGGCATCGACCACGAGCCGATCGGCCATCGCGAGGAGGTCCTGGACGGGCTCGCTCCCGAACTGCGGCTCGTCCGGCCACCAGACCGTGACCGGCAGGTCGTGGATCAGGAGCGGCGCGACGATCGCGTCGAGATGCCGGCCGGCCTCGCCGCCGCAGGTCAGGTGGATCGTCTCGGCGCAGGTCTGCGGCGCGTCGGCGCGGGGCATGATGCAGTGGGCGACGATCTGGGCGTCGAGCCAGGACGGGCCGTCGGGATCGGCGGGCTGGACGATCGTGGTCCGCGACGGATGGCGGCCGGTCAGCGTCTGGATGATCGCGGCGCTCCGTTCGCCGACCTCGGGCCGGCGGGCGATGACGACCAGGTTCATCACGCTCGTCCGAGCCGCGACATGGCGCTCCGGCCGGTCCTCCACCTCGTCGTGATTCCGGTCCGTGTGGACATTCGAATCGACCCAGATCCGGGCGAGCTCCGCCTCGACCTCCGCGATGCTGTGGGCGCGCGACCGCCAGCGGAGGACGGGCTCGTTCGGGGTCGCGGCCGGCGAGGCGGCGACGGGACCGCTCGTCAGATCCGTCGCCATCGCCGGCCGTCCCGGGCCAGGAGCTGATCGGCCGCCTCGGGGCCCCACGACCCGGCTTCGTAGTTCGGGAAGTCGGGCGCGGGCTCCTCGGCCCAGGTCTCGATGATCGGGGTGACCCGCGCCCAGGCGCCTTCGACCTCGTCGGCACGGGTGAACAGCGACGCGTCGCCGAGGAGCGCGTCGAGGATCAGCGTCTCGTACGCATCCGGGGAGTCGACGGTGAACGCCGAGCCGTAGGTGAAGTCCATCGTCACCGACCGGACGTCGAGCCCGAGCCCGGGGACCTTGGCCCCGAACCGGAGCATGATCCCCTCGTCCGGCTGGATCCGGATCGCGAGCAGGTTCGGGTCCGGGTCGGTGCCGGACTCGCGGAAGAGCCGGTGCGGGACCTCCTTGAACTGGATCGCGATCTCGGAGGAACGCTTCGGGAGGCGCTTCCCGGTCCGGAGGTAGAACGGGACGCCGGACCAGCGCCAGTCGTCGACCTCGAAGCGGGCCGCGACGTAGGTCTCGGTCTCCGACTCCGGATCGACCTCGGGCTCCTGGCGGTAGCCCTGGACGTGCTTCGCGGCGACCCAGCCCGGGCCGTACTGGCCGCGGACGACGTCGCTCCGGATCTCGTCCGGAGTCAGCTCGGCGATCGCCCGGATCACCTTGACCTTCTCGTCGCGGAGGGCGTCGGCGTCGAACGTGGCGGGTGGCTCCATCGCGACGAGGCTCATCAGCTGGAGCAGGTGGTTCTGGAGGAAGTCGCGGCTCGCCCCCGTCTCCTCGTAGAAGCTGCCGCGGTTCTCGACCCCGATCGACTCGGCGACGGTGATCTGGACATGGTCGATGTGACGGCGGTTCCAGATCGGCTCGAAGATCCCGTTCCCGAACCGGAAGACCAGCAGGTTCCGGACGGTTTCCTTCCCGAGGTAGTGGTCGATCCGATAGACCTGCGACTCGCGGAAGACCTTGCCGACCTCGCGGTTCAGGCGGATCGCCGATTGGAGGTCGTGGCCGAAGGGCTTCTCGATGACGATCCGCCGCCAGCCGCCCTCGTGACGCTCGTGGTCCAGTCCCACCCGGCCCAGCTGGCCGACGATCTCGGCGAAGGCCGACGGCTGGGTCGCGAGGTAGTAGAGATGGTTGCCGGACGAGTTCCGCTCCCGATCGATCTTGTCGAGAGTCGTCACGAGCGTGTCGAACGCGGCCGGGTCGTCGAAGTTGCATCTCTGGTAGCGGATCCGGTCCCCGAAGCTGCGCCAGGCCGCCTCGTCGAGGGGGAGGACCCGCGAGTACTTCTCGAGCGACTTGCGGAAATCGGCGCGGAGCGTCTCGTCGTCGTAGTCGCGCCGGCCGATCGCCAGGATCACGAAGTCGTGGGGCAGGAGGTTCGTCCGCCACAGCTGGTAGAGGGCGGGGATCACCTTGCGGTGGGCGAGGTCGCCGGTGGCGCCGAACAGGACGAGGGTGCTGGGGTCCGGCACCCGCTCCAGGCGGAGGCCCTCGCGGAGGGGGTTGGCGTCCTGTTTGGGCGCCGCCTTGCGCTTGCCCTGGCGGGCGACCCGGAGGTCCTTCATCGTCCGCGGCGCGTCCTTGGGCCGCGGCGAGGGATGCGGGGTCTTGTCCGGCGCGGTCTCGGGGGCCACGGACGGCGCCTCGGGCGAAGCCGAGGTCTTGCGTCGCTTGGGGACCGCGGTCTCGGTCATGGCGCGGTGGCTCCAGATCCCGCCCGGCTCGATGGCGCGGCGCGATCCGCCAGGGCGATCGACTCCGGATGAACGAGCGTCCTCCGGGCTCGATCCCGGCGGTCCGGCGGCGAACCGGCGCGACCGTCACGCTGATTCGTCAGCAAGTGATCCCCCGGGAGGATCAACGCCCGACACGGCCCGAGCCGGCGCCGATCTCGGCGGCGTCCGGCGGTCACGCCGCTCGCCCCGCGCCTCGTGCGATTTCGCATTTCGAAATCGGACGGCCGGCGATGTAGGCGGGCGGGTTGGCGCGCCTGCCCAAATCGCACGGGGCGACGGATCGGCTGGGCCGCGACCAGGGCCGCCGCCCTCACTCGGTCTTCACCGCATGGCCACCGAACTCGTTGCGGAGCGCGGCGAGGACCTTGGCCCCGTACGAATCATCCTGGCGGGATCGGAACCGGGTCTGGAGCGACAGCGTGATGACCGGCGCCGGGACGTTGTGCTCGATCGCGTCGAGGACCGTCCAGCGACCCTCGCCGGAGTCCTCCACCCAGCCCTTGATGTGCTCGAGGTCCGGGCCGTTCGCCCGGAAGGCCCGGCCGGCCAGCTCCAGCAGCCACGACCGCACGACCGAGCCCTGCATCCAGAGCTCGGAGATCGCCGCAAGATCCAGCGGATAGGCCGAGGCGTGCATGATCTCGAAGCCCTCGGCGTAGGCCTGCATCAGGCCGTACTCGATCCCGTTGTGGACCATCTTCACGTAGTGGCCGGCCCCGGCCCCGCCCACGTGGAGATAGCCATTCGGCGGCGCAAGGGTCGTGAAGATGGGTTCGAGCGGCTTCACGGCCGCCTCGTCGCCGCCGACCATGAGGCAGTAGCCCACCTGCAGGCCCCAGATGCCGCCGGACGTGCCCGCGTCGACGTACTGGATGCCCTTTGCGGCCAGGTCGGCGTGACGGCGCTGGTCGTCGTGGAAGTTCGTGTTCCCGCCGTCGATGATCGTGTCGCCCGGCTCGAGGTGCTCCATCAGCTCCGCGATCTGGGCCTCGGTCGCGTCCCCGGCCGGGACCATGATCCAGACGGCTCGCGGCTTCTCGAGCTTCGAGACGAGCTCGGCGATCGAGAACGACCCGATCGCTCCCTCGCCGGCGATCTCCTTCGTCTTCTCCGGGGTCCGGTTGTAGGCGACGACCTCGTGCCCGTCGCGCACGAGGCGGCGGACCATGTTCGCGCCCATCCGACCCAGACCGACGAACCCGATCCGCATGCGAAGAGTCCTCCCTGTGAGCGTGGCGGTCGCTCGGGCGAGGGCCCGGCGCCGACAAGATCGTCAGCTTCGCGCGAGCGCCTCGCGCAACGCGCCCTCGAGCGCCGCCAGGCCGGGCTCCGGATCCGTCAGGTGGACCCGGAGGATCGGCAGGTCGTGAGCTTCGATCGCGGCGAAGTCACCCTCCGCCTGGGCGTCGATCAGCCGGCCGAACGTGTACGGCCAACCGGGGATCGGCCGGTCGACGGGATGGTCCGAGGTCAGCTGGAGGAACCAGCCCGACGGCGTGCCGCCCTTGTGGAGCTGGCCGGTCGAGTGGAGGAAGCGCGGGCCGTAGCCGGCCGTCGTCGCGCAGTGCGTCGCGTCGCGCAGGAGGCCCCGGATCCGATCGAGGGCCGCATCGGTCGCGGCCGTCGGCTGGATGAACGCCTGGAGGGCCAGGTACGCGTTGGCCTTGCGTCGGGCGAGATGACGAGCGAGCTCCCCGACGATCGTCTGGTCGCCGTCGGTCAGGCGCAGCGCGGCGTCACCGTGGAGGGCGAGTCCGGCCTCCGGGTCCGTGACGATCGCGGGCGGTGGCGGCGCCGCCGGACCCTCGTCGGAGGACGCCGCCGCGAGGACCTTCCGGGTGAGCTCCTTGGCCTCCTCGACGTTCGGCTGGTCGAACGGGTCGATCCCGAGGACCGCGCCCGCGATTGCCGTCGCGACCTCCCAGCGGAAGCACTCCCCACCGACGTCGATCGGATCGGCGAGCTCGATCCGGATCACCGGATGGCCCGCGCCCGCCGCGGCGTCCGCGAACGAGTCGCCGGCCGTGGGCCCGTCTCCGGCGCCGGCCAATGACAAGCGCACGAAGACTCGGTCCGAGCCGTACGTCTCGATCGCGCCGACCGGCTCGCGATCGATCGGCACGATCCCCGTTCCGTGCTTGCCGGTGCTCTCGGCGATCAGCTGCTCGACCCAGGCCCCGAAGCGGTCGATCGCCGGGTCGGTGAGGAACGTCAGCTTGTCGCGGCCCGCCTTCGCCAGCGTCCCGATCGCCAGGCCCAGGCTCACGCCCGGGTTGGCCGCGGGATCGGGCTCGCGGCAGGCGCCGGCCATGGCCGCCGCGGAGGCGAGGAGCGCGTCGAGGTCCAGCCCGATCAGGCTGGCCGGCACGAGGCCCACGTACGTCAGGGCGGAGTAGCGGCCGCCGATGTCCGGCGGGTTCAGGAAGACCTCGCGGAGCTCGTCGTGGTGGGGGATCGCCTCGACGCTCTTGCCCGGGTCGGTAACCGCCACCTGGAGCTCGCCGGCGTGCTCCCAGCGCGGGGCGCGGTGAGCGCGGAGCGCCTTCTCGGCGCGGTCCCAGGCATCGGCCTGGAAGGCGAGCGGCTCGGTGGTCGTGCCGGACTTGCTCGCGACGATCCAGAGCGTCGTGAGCGGATCGAGGTCGTCGACGGTCGCGCCGACCGCAGCGGGATCGGTCGAGTCAAGGATGCGCAGATCGAGCCAGCCCTCGGCCGAGCCGAACGTCCGATGGAGCACGTCCGGTGCGAGGCTGCTGCCGCCCATCCCGCCGACGACCGCGGCGCGGAAGCCGGCCTCGCGAGCCCCCTCGCCGAAGCCCTCGAGCGCGGCGATCTGCTCGGTGAAATGGGCCGGCGCGTCGAGCCAGCCGAGGCGATCGCTGATCGCCGCCTGGACCCGCTCGTTCGACGACCAGAGCGTGGGATCGCGGTCCCAGAGGCGCTCGGCCCAGCGCTCGTCGCGGGCCTGGGCGAGCGCCGCGTCATAAGCGCCTGCGCCGTCCCCGAGGGTCATCTCCGGCATGGCCACGAAGGCCGCCGGGATCGTGGGTTCTGGCATCGACTTCATGGTAGACCGATGCGGTCGCGACGCACGTTGCGGCTTCGTTAAGGGTCGTTCGTCCAGCCGGGATGGCGCGCGGCGTCAGAGCGCCGGTGGCTGCCAGCCGCCGGTGGCTGCCTCCACGACCTTCGCCGCGGCCAGGGCCACGTCCTCGCGCCACGGGTGGGCGACCAGCTGGACGCCGATCGGCAGGCCGTCGTCGCTCGTCCCCGCGCGCACGACCGCAGCCGGCCAGCCCGTCAGGTTGTGGACGTCGCTGTAGGTGTCCCCGAACCAATCCGCGTTGCTCTCGCCGTGGCGGATCGCCGGCTGCGGCATGACGGGACAGAGGATCAGGTCGGCGTCCCGGAACCATTGGAGGAGCCGGGACCGGATCCGGTCCGCGCGCTCCAGCCGGGCGGTGAGCTCGTCGCCGGAGACCGGCGCTTCGAACGTGACCCAGCCGCGCGTGTCGTACGAGCCCCGGCCGGGCGTGCCGGCGGCCGTGATCAGACGCTCGAGCCAGGCGTGGCCGTCGCTCCGGACGATGTCGAACCAGGCTTGCCACGCCTCCTCGAGGTCCGGCGGGACCGCCCGGATCATCGTCGCCCCGGTCGCGCCGAGGGCCGCGGCCGCCGTCTCGATCGCCGCAGCGGTCTCGCGGGTGGGCGACCGGATCCCGTTGTCGGTGAAGGCGACGACTCGCAGGCCCGCGACGTCAACCCGGTTCGGGTCGCCGAGCGGCGCCGGAACCACGTGCGGATCGATCCCGTCGGGACCGGCGACGATCGGCAGGAGCAGGGCCAGGTCGTCGACGCGCCGAGCCAATGGGCCGAGCTGGGTGAGACTCGCGACGATCCCCTCGAAGCCGGGCCAGTGGCCCGTCCGCGGGACGCGACCCTGGGTCGGCTTGAGCCCGGCGATCCCGCAGACGTGGGCGGGCTGCCGGATCGAATCGCCGGTGTCGCTGCCGATGTCGAACGGCGCGCCGCCGGCCGCGACGATCGCCGCCGAGCCGCCGGAGCTTCCGCCGGGCGTCCGCTCGAGGTCGTACGGGTTCGAGGTCCGGCCGTAGACGTCGTTGTCCGTCTCGTCCGACCAGGTGAACTCGGGCGTGTTCGTCTTCCCGAGGAGGATCGCTCCGGCGGCCTTGAGGCGCGCGACGACCGTCCCGTCGCGGTCCGGGACGCGGTCGCGCCAGCCGACCGTTCCGGCGGTCGTGACCAGGCCCGCGGTGTCGTTCGAGTCCTTGATCGTGAACGGGACGCCGTGGAGCGGCCCGTCGAGGTGGCCGCGGGCGCGTCGCTCGTCGGAAGCGCGGGCGCGTTCCAGCGCGTCCGGCGCGCGGGCGACGACGGCGTTGAGCGCCGGGTTCACGACGTCGATCCGGGCGAGGCACGCTTCGACCGCCTCGACCGAGGACACCGAACCAGAGCGGATGGCGTCCGCCAGCTCGACCGTGGACGCGGCCCAAAGTGGCTCGAGGGTCAAGCGGCGCTCAGCCTCGCTCGGCGGCTTCGATCGCGAGGACCTTGTCCAGGCGGCGCCGGTGGCGCGGCTCGCCGCTGAACTCCGCGCCGAGGAACGCGAGCACGCATTCCCAGGCCGGCTCGGGCCCGATCACTCGCGAGCCGAGGGTCAGGATGTTCATGTCGTCGTGCTCGACGCCCTGGTGGGCCGAGTACGTGTCGTGGCAGACGGCGGCCCGGACGCCGACGACCTTGTTCGCCGCGACGCTCGCGCCCACGCCGGAGCCGCAGATGAGGATTCCGCGATCCGCCTGCCCGTCGCGGACGGCGTAGGCGATCCGGGCGGCGAAGTCCGGGTAGTCGTCCCCGGGATCCGAGCCGTCCCCGCCCAGATCGCTCAGCTCGTGACCCAGGTCGGCCGCGCCGAGGCGACGCAACAGCTCGCCCTTGAGCGCGGCCCCGGCGTGATCGGCGGCGAACGCAACGCGCATCGCGCGGGCGATCAGCTGTGACCCGGATCGGACGACGACGAGCGGTCGACGCCCGGGTCGCCCCGGCCGAGGGTCGGGTGGGTGCCGTCACCGCCGGCGTGCCCGGAGGCGGCATGACCGCCGCCGCCGTCGCGCAGCACCCGGTGGTGGTCGCCGCTCGGCGCCGGCAGGTGGCCGGGCTCCAGCGTGGGCTGCGGCCCCCGGACGGAACCGTCGAGCACGCCGCGGGCGACGTCGGCCACGCGGTCCACGGTGAAGCCGAAGTTCTTGAAGATCGTGCCGGCCGGGGCGCTCGCGCCGAAGTGGTCGAGCCCGACGATCGCGCCGTCCCAGCCGACCCAGCGATCCCAGCCGAGCGAGACCCCGGCCTCGACGGCGACCCGCGCCGTGACGGCCCGCGGCAGCACGGACTCCCGGTACGCCTCGTCCTGGGCCTCGAACCGCTCCCAGCAGGGGAGCGACACGACCCTCGCCGGGATGCCGTCCGCCTCCAGCGCCTCCGCGGCGCCGAACGCGAGCTGGAGCTCCGAGCCGGTCCCGATCAGAATGATCCTGGGCGACCCGCCGTTCGCCTCGCGGAGAACGTACCCGCCGCGGCTCACGCCCTCGCGCGCCTTCTCGGCCGTGCCCGCGAGCGTCGGCAGCTTCTGGCGGGTCAGCGACAGGGCCACCGGGCCGGACGGATCGTCCAGCCGCCGCTCCACGGCGAGCGCCCACGCCGCTGCGGTCTCGTTCGCGTCGCCGGGCCGGACGAACCAGAGATTCGGGATCGCGCGCAGGGCGGCGTAATGCTCGACCGGTTGGTGGGTGGGGCCGTCCTCGCCGAGGCCCACCGAGTCGTGCGTCCAGACGTCCACGACGTTCAGCCCGGACAGTGCGCTGAGCCGGACCGCGCCCCGCATGTAGTCGCTGAAGGTCAGGAACGTCCCGACGTAGGGCAGGAAGCCGCGGTGGTAGGCGATTCCGTTGGCGATGCCGCCCATCGCGTGCTCGCGAACGCCGAACCGCAGGTTCCGGCCCGGCTCGTCGGCCTCGAAGTTGTCGGCACCCTTGACGTCGGTCAGGTTCGACTCGGACAGGTCGGCGGCGCCACCGAACAGCTCCGGGAGCGTGACCCCGAGCGCCTGGATCGCGTCCTGGCTCGCGTTGCGGGTCGCCACCTCCTCGCCGACGGCGTAGGTCTTGAGGCCCTTGTCCCAGCCGTCGGGGAGCGTGTGCTTCATCACCCGCCGCTTGAACTCACGGGCGAGCTCCGGGTTCGCGGCCTTGTACGCGTCGAACGCGTCGTGCCACTCCTGATGGAACGCCTCGCCGGCCGGGATCGCCCGCCGGAAGTGCTCGAGCGCCTCGGGCGGCTCGTAGAACGTCTTGTCGGGATCCCAGCCGTACGCCTCCTTGGTGAGGCGGACCTCGTCGGGGCCCAGCGGCGAGCCATGGGCCTTCTGGGTGTCCTGCTTGTTGGGGCTGCCGTAGCCGATGTGGGTCCGGACCGCGATCAGGCTCGGCCGGTCGTCGGCCCGCGCCTCCTCGATCGCTGCCGAGATCGCCTCGATGTCATTGCCGTCCTCGACCCGGACGGCGTGCCAGCCGTACGCCTCGAACCGGCCCACGACGTCCTCTGACCAGGCCATCGAGGTGGGCCCGTCGAGCTGGACGTGGTTGTCGTCATAGCAGACGATCAGCTTGCGGAGCCGGAGGTGGCCGGCCAGGCTCGCCGCCTCCGAGGCGATCCCCTCCTGGAGGTCACCGTCGGACGCGATGACGTACGTCCAGTGGTCGACGATCGTGTGGTCGCCGCGGTTGAACTCCGCCGCCAGCCGCTCCTCGGCGATCGCCATCCCAACCGCATTGGTGAAGCCCTGTCCCAGCGGTCCGGTGGTCGCCTCGACGCCGGGCGTCAGGCCGTACTCGGGATGGCCGGGCGTCTTCGAGCCCCACTGGCGGAACGCCTTCAGGTCGTCGAGCGAGACGTCGTAGCCGGTCAGGTGGAGGAGCGAGTACAGGAGCATCGAGGCGTGGCCGGCGCTCAGGACGAACCGGTCGCGGTCCGGCCAGTGCGGGTGCGTCGGGGCATGGCGCAGGAAGCGCGTCCAGATCGTGTAGGCCATCGGCGCGGCACCCATGGGGGCGCCGGGGTGGCCCGAGTTCGCCTGCTGGACCGCGTCGATCGAGAGGGTCCGGATCGTGTCGATCGCGAGGCGATCGATCGAAGGTGCTTGAACGGTCATGTGGTCCGCCTTCGGGCACGGAACGGGGGTCGGTGGAGGGGCTCAAGTATAGGTTCGGACCCCCGCCAGACGGTCCGCCGATATCCTCACGGGCATGTCATCGCCCCCACAGCGGCGCGCGATCGCTGCGGTCCGCCCGCGCATCCGGGCCCCTCGTCGCCCGCGCGTCACCGTCCTGGGCGACCTGATGCTGGACGTCGTCGTGGCGCCCGGGCGGCCGCTCGAGAGCGGGACGGACGTGCCGGGCCGGGTGCTCCTGCGCCAGGGCGGATCGGCGGCCAACACCGCGCGCTGGCTGTCACGGCTGGGGCTGCGAACGACGCTGGTCTGCGCGGTTGGCCGCGACCCGGTGGGGCGGGCGCTCGTCGACGCGGTCCACGGCGACGGCGTCACGGTCCGGGCCGCCCGGGTGACCGGCCGCCCGAGCGGCCGGATCGGGGTCATGCTGGGGGCCGGTGGCGAGCGCTCGTTCGTCGCGGACCGCGGCGCGGCGGACGAGCTGCGCCCGGCCGACCTCCGGGAGGCGTGGTTCCGCGGCGATGCACTCCACCTTCCGGCGTACTCCCTGATCGGCGAGCCGCTCGCGCAGGCCGGCCGGCGGGCGATCGAGCTGGCGCGGGCGAGCGGCGCGCTCGTGTCCCTGGACCTCGCCTCGGCGGGCCCGCTCCTCGCGCGCGGCCGGCGTGAGGCGCGGCGGCTGGTGAGTAACGCCGCCCCGGACCTGCTGTTCGCGACCGCCACCGAGGCCGAGGCCTATCTCGGCGGGCACGACCTCGCGAGGCTCCTCGAGGCGGCGCCGCTCGCCGTCGTCAAGCGTGGCTCAGCCGGGGCGACGGTCCTCGCCCGATCGGCGGTCGGCGCTCCGCTGCGGTTCGACGTCGCGACGCCGCCGTTGTCGCCGACCGACACGACCGGCGCCGGCGACGCGTTCGACGCGGGGTTCCTCGCCGCGTTCCTCAGCGCCCTGCCGGACGTGCGGATGCGACCCGCCGGCTTGCGACGAGCTGCCCTCGCGGCCCATCGAGCTGCTGCGCGCCAACTCGCGTCGCCCGTGCCGGAGGTCAACCTGGGCTGAGGCCACGAGCCTGCGCCGGATACGCTGCGCGGGTGACCGTGATTCCCGGGGATCGCCTCCTCGTCGCTCCCGCCGTTGCCGCCGCCCTCGCGGCGAAGGCGCCCGTCGTCGCCCTCGAGTCGACGCTGATCTCGCACGGGCTGCCGTATCCGCAGAACCTGGAGGTGGCCCGCGCCTCCGAGGCCGCGGTGCGTGAGAGCGGCGCCGAGCCGGCGACGGTGGCGATCCACGCCGGCCGGCTCCTCGTGGGCCTGGACGACGCGGCGCTCGAATCGCTTGCAACCGCCCCCGCCGGCTCGGTGCTGAAGGCGGCCCGGCCGTCCTTGGCGCGCGCGCTGGCCGGAGGCGGCTGGGCGGCGACGACCGTATCGGCGACGATGATCGCGGCGCACGCGGCCGCGATCCGAGTCTTCGCGACCGGCGGGATCGGGGGCGTCCACCGCGGGGCGTTGGGAGGTCCGGCGCCGAGCCTGGACATCTCGTCGGACCTCGAGGAGCTGGGGCGAACGCCGATGGCCGTCGTGTGCGCCGGCCCGAAGGCGATCCTCGACGTGCCGGCGACGCTGGAATACCTGGAAACGCGCGGCGTGCCCGTCCTGACGATCGGCCAGGAGGAGCTGCCGGGCTTCTACGCCCGCTCGAGCGACCTGCAATCGCCTGCCTCGGTGGCCGACGTCGAGGCTGCCGCCGACGTGGTCCGCGTCCAGCTCGAGCTGGGGCTCGGCGGCGTGCTCGTGTGCGTCCCGGCGCCCGCGGCGGAGGCCCTCCCCGAGGATCTGGCACGGGACGCCGTCGAGCGAGCGGTTCGGGAGGCGGAAGCCGCCGGAATCCGCGGCCCGGCGACCACGCCGTGGCTCCTCGCCCGGATCGCCGAGATCACCGGCGGCGCCTCGATCCGCGCCAACACCGCGCTGATCGTCAACGACGCGCGCGTGGCCGGGCAACTGGCGGTGGCCCTGGGGCCATAACGCCCGAACGTGTCTCCTATTGGCCGGCGCCGACGACTCGTGCGACCCTCGCACCGATGGCTCGGCTATCGTGGCGCGCCGCCGTTCCCTACCTCGCGTTCGCGATTGTGGCGCTCGGCGTCCTGAACTTCCTCTGGTTCATGGCCGAGACCGTGCCGCTGAACCTGATTTCATCGAACAGTCGCGTCGTCGACGGTCACTTCTTCCTGTGGAGCAAGATCCGCGGCGGGCTCGTCGAGGTGCCCGAGTCGACGTACCGCTGGTTGCCCGTCCATGAGGCCAGCTTCTTCCTCAGTTGGCCCCTTGTGATGGGGTCAGCCCTGGTCCTCGGGATTCGAATCTTCGGTCGCCAGGTGGCCGGAACCGCTGGGCCCACCGGCGATGCGCGGCGGGTGGCGGCCGTGCGCGCGTCCGGACCGCCGATCACTTCGGCGCGCATGGCGGGCTCGATCGGCTCAGTCTGGTTCAGCCGACCACTCCTTCGAGTGGATGTGCACCCGGCCGGCATCGTCGTCCGACCGGCGCTGACGGCAGAACGAGCGATCGATGCCGGCGAGATCCGCGAGGTCACGCCCAGTGGCGGCCTGGGACCTACATCCCATGAAGCCGGCGGCCGGGTCTACGGTCTGGCTGTGCGGGAGGTGCCCGCGCGCGTCGCCCCTCGCGGACCGTTCCTCACGGTCGAGCACGAGGGGGTGGGCATGGCGACCCCGCTGCGGCTCGACGGCGGTCGGTGGGACGTCGCGGATGCGATTCAAGCGATCGCGAGGGAGGGCGCCGGCCGGCAGGGGATGCCGGATCGTGGCGAGGCCCTGGACCCGTCCGATCGGTCCGATGGACGGGAAGGCCTGCCGCGAAACGTGACGTGGGGCGGCATCGTCTTGGGTTTCGTCGTCACCGTGTCGTTGATCCTGTTCGGACTCACGTTCGCGATTCCGCATCTGGGTCCCTTCGGGATCTTCTGGACCCTCGGTCTGGTTGCGATCGCCGGGTTCAACGTCCGTCGGCTCCTGCTCGGAAGGCGGCGCTGAGCGGCCCCTCGCCATGAATCCCGCACCAGACCGCGGTCACGCGAGCCGACTCGTGCGGTAGAGCCGCGACCGATGTCCCGCTGATCGTGCCAACCGACGGCTGGAGGCGGCCAGGCGCTTCGATTCAGGCTGAAACACGTCCCCCAGGCGACAGCTGTCCCGTCCGGCGGGCCAGGTGACGCTTGGGCGCTCGGCCGAGCGTTGGTTGTCCCGGTTTGCGGGAACCGAGCGGGTGACGGAGCCGGGGAACATGCGGGGACGTGTTCGATATCCATCTCACACGTGGGCGATGCGCCGCTTCCCAAACCCAGGGTGATGGCGTACACTCCGCCATCCCTCCAGCCGCCCTCCCTGGGAGCCCTGTGCCCAGCTCGACCCATTCCGATCAGCCGCTCGCGATCGACGTCCGTGGCATCCGGCGTGTCTACAACGTCAAGCCGAAGCCGGTCGTCGCGCTCGACGGCGTCGACCTCCAGGTCGCGCCGGGCGAGTTCTTCGGGCTGCTCGGGCCGAACGGCGCGGGCAAGACCACGCTCATCAAGATCCTGACGACGCTCCTCCTGCCGTCGGAGGGGAGTGCCCGGATCTTCGGCTTCGACGTCGAGCACCAGACGAAGCAGATCCGGCGGATCATGAACATGGTCGCCGGTGGCGAGCAGTCGGGCTACGGCATCCTGACCCTGCGCGAGCAGCTCTGGATGTTCAGCCAGTTCTACGGTCTGCCCAGCCGCGACGGTTGGAACCGGGTCGACGAGCTGATCGCCGCCGTCGGCATGCAGGACCAGGCCCAGCAGCGGGTCAGCACCCTGTCGACCGGGCAGCGCCAGCGGATGAACTTCGCGCGCGGGCTCCTGAACGACCCGTGGATCTTCTTCCTGGACGAGCCCACGCTCGGCTTGGACGTCGCCGCCGCGCGCGCGGTTCGCGAGCTGGTCGTCGCCTGGAAGGCGGCGGTCCCCGGCCGGACGGTCCTCCTGACCACGCACTACATGCAGGAAGCCGACGAGCTGTGCGACCGGATCGCGATCGTCGATCACGGGCGGATCCTCGCCCTGGGCACGCCCGACGAGCTGAAGAAGCGGGTCCAACAGGAGAGCGTCTTCCGGCTCGAGCTGGACCGGCTCGACGGCGGCGTCGGCGCGCTGCGCAAGCTGCCGGGCGTCGTCAACGCCGCGCTGGCCGCAGGCGACCAGGCCGACGGCAAGGGCGAGCGCCAGACGGTCGAGGTCAACCTGTCACTCGTCGACGACGCCGCGCTCGGTGGAGTCGTTGGAGCCCTCGGCGGGCTCGGTGCCCACATCCTCGCCCTCCGCAAGTCCGAACCGTCGCTCGAGGACGTCTTCGTCGAGCTCGTGGGACGCGGCTTCGGCGACGAGACGGACGACGGCGACCGGAAGGATCGCGACGACGTCGGACCGAGCGGGGACGAGGCGAACGTCATCGACAGCACGGACGAAGCGCGCGAACGCGAGTCGGAGGTGGTCGCGTGACCGCTCCTGGCCGCAACGCCTTCGTCTACCGCCCGACGGCCAGCCCGCAGGCGGCCGCGACCTGGACGCCGCGCCAGATCGCGATGACGAATCTGCGGACCGTGGTGGGCCGGGCCTACCCGCGCGTCCGCGGGATGCTCCGCGAGAAGAGCTGGGTCTTCTTCGAGATCCTGCTGCCGTTCCTGGCCACGAGCGCGTTCGTCTTCGTCTACCGCGCGCTCCAGGCGCCACCGCAGTACATCGGCTTCGTCGTGCTCGGCGGGGCGATGACCGCGTTCTGGCTGAACGTCATCTGGATGATGGCCCAGCAGCTGTGGTGGGAGAAGAGCCAGGGCAACCTGGAGCTCTACTTCGCGGCCCCGATGCACATCATGGCCGTGCTCTTCGGGATGGCCTTCGGCGGCTTCATCATGAGCTCCACCCGGGCGGCGGCCGTCCTGGTCATCGCGACGCTCGTCTACGGCGTGAGCTTCGCGATCGACCAGTGGGCCCTCCTCCTGCTCGTCTTCTTCCTGACGCTCGCTGCGCTCTACGGCCTCGGGATGATGCTTGCGAGCCTGTTCCTGATGTGGGGCCGCGAGGCCTGGCACCTGACCCAGCTCCTGATCGAGCCGGTCTACTTCGTCTCCGGGCTGAACTTCCCGGTCGCTCGTCTGGGCGCCCTGGGTTCGGTGGCGATCAGCATCCTTCCGCTCGCGGTCGGCCTGGACGCGATGCGCCAGCTGGCCTTCGCCGACGCCGCCTATCCGGTCGGTACGCCGAGTCCGGCGATCGAGGCCGGCATCCTCGTGGTCATGGTCGTCGCCTTCATCGGCCTGTCGCGCTGGACCCTGGCGGTCCTCGAGCGGCGGGCCCGCCAGGAAGGCCGCCTCTCGGTGCGCTGGCAATGACCGCGGAGGGCTTCGTCCCGGACACCGCGCGACTCGCCTCGCCGGAGTGGGGCGGCTTCGACCCGAGCCGGACCGAAGGCCGCGGCTGGATCGACATCCGGCGCAGCTTCGCCACGGCCGTGCGCCTCGGCTGGCAGATGGAGGCGAACTGGACCGACCCGCTCCTGTTCTTCATCTACTCGGTCGCGAAGCCGCTCGCCTCGGCCCTGATCCTGGTCGTGATGCTCGACGTGATCAGCGGCGGCGCGCGGCCCGACTACCGAGCCTTCGTCGTGGTCGGCAGCGCCCTCTGGTCGTTCGTCCAATCCGGCGTCAGCGGCCTCGCCTGGATGATCCTCGACGACCGCGAGCGCTATCGGATGCTCAAGTACGTGTACGTGAGCCCGAGCGACTTCCTGGCGGTCGTGTTCGGGCGAGGGGTGGCACGGATCGCCGTGGGGGCGATGGGCGCCGCGATCACGATCGGCGTGGGCGTCGCCGTCCTGGGCGTCCCGTTCGATGTCGCCCGGATCGATTGGCCGCTGTTCGTGGCCGTCATGGTCCTGGGCGTCGCCGCGATCCTCGCGATCGGCCTGCTCCTGGCGGCGATCTGCATGCAGACCCGGCAGGAGTCGTGGTCCTACCCCGAGGCGGTGGCCGGGGCGCTGTTCCTCGTCTCGGGCGTCGTCTTCCCGCTCGGCGTCCTGCCGATCCCGGTCCAGGCGATCGGGCTGGTGACGCCGCTGACCTGGTGGATCGAGGGCGTCCGGCACAGCCTGTTCGCGGGCGGCGTGAGCTCCGTGAGCGGTCCCGGCACGCTCTTCACGCAGCTCAGCGGAGGGTCCGGGCCGGACCCCCTGACGATCGTCCTCGCCTTGCTGGCGACCGGGGCGGTGGCTACACTCGCCGCGGTGGCCGTGTTCCGGGCGAGCGACCGGCGCGCGAAGGATCGCGGGCTGCTCGACCAGACGACCGGCTCCTGAGGACCCCCTCGCTGCGGCGGGCCGCAACGACGATCGGACAGGCGCCGGACCGCGCCGACAGAGGAGACCGGATGCGCATCTACGAGGGCAGTCCGCGCCAGGACTTCGAGGAGGTCTTCCGCTCGATCGGTGCCTTCATCGATCAGCGTGGGATGCGCGAGATCCTCCTCGTCGAGGCGCCGGACGGCTTCATCGTCCAGGGCGTGGTCACCGCCGGCGCGGCCGGTGGGGCATGGTCCGAGTCCGTCGGAACCCAGTCGAAGGAGACGCTGACCTTCCTCGACGATGACATCGCCCGGTTCATGGAGGAGTCCGTCGCGCGGCGCGGGCAGCCCGGCCCGGAGCCGCACAAGGACGCCGGCTTCTACGAGACGGCGCTCCGGGTGATCGGCCACTACATGGACGAGCAGAAGCCGCGCGACGTCTTCTTCTTCGAGCAGGAGGGAGCGTTCGTCGTCCGCCTGTTCCTCGGCGGCCAGGCCGGCGGCCACCACGAGCTGGCCGAGTTCACCCGCGACGACATCTCGCAGCTCGTCAGCAGCGGCCCCACGCTTCGGGCGCCGGCGCTCGAGCCGAAGTCCGCCACGGCCTGACCCGCACCCACCAGACGCCAAGCCATCCCACCCACGCAGCCCAGGAGGAACCGCCCATGAAGGCCCTCAAGACCGTCGCCGTCGCGCTGGGGATCACCCTTGCCGCGTTGATCGTCATCCCGCTGATCGTCCTGGCCGGGCTGTTCGTCTGGCTGAAGGTCACCGAGGAGCAGGAGGACGACCTCCTCGAGCTCGACCGCGAAGGCGCCTAGATCGACAGCCCGGAGGCCGCCGGCGAGCCGGCGGCCCACCCCGGCCCGGTGACGCCCGTCGCACGAGCGGCGGGCGTTTCGGTGCCCCCGCATCGGGCCCGTGCCACCTCCGCCGGCGAGCACCGACTGGCGGAGGCGAGCGTCCTCGTCGTCATGGTCCTGTGGGCCGCGAACTTCATCGTCGTGAAGAGCGCCGTCGCGGTCCTGCCGCCTGTCGGCTTCACGTTCCTGCGGTTCGCCATCGCCTCGGTCACGCTGATGGCGCTGTTGCGCTGGCGCGAAGGGTCCGTCGCACTCCCGCGACGCGACCTGCTCGGCATGGCCGGACTCGGCGCGCTCGGGTTCGGGATCTACCAGATCCTGTGGACCACCGGCCTCACG